>NZ_CVTV01000028.1:0-46355 GCF_900004865.1 Pseudomonas sp. 37 R 15
CAAGCGGTTATTTTCAGAAGTTTTCGAAGATTTCTTCAACAACTTCAACCACTTGCGCTTGCGATCTCTCGTAAGCGGGAGGCGAATTCTACAGAACTCACCAAGGGCGTCAAGCGCTTAATCCAAAAAAATGGAGATTTCCTTCAAGGTCGCCGCCCTTCTATATAGATGAACAACCAAGGCGTATCAGAAGCGGTAGTTTGCGGACCAACCAGCTGAAGACAACCCCCCGCTTTTCGGGAGAGATCATGGCGAGGCTGAGGGAGCGAGCGAGGGTATTACGTATGGCGAACGCCAATAAGATAAAGCGAAGGAGATGGTGTCCCAGGGCCGGTTCGAACGGCCAACCTTCCCCTTAGGAGGGTCAATTTCGACCCAACAGACACAGCCACAAGGCCAGTATTAATGGGCCTTTTAGTCCCATTGAGTACGTGAACATCGAGCGGTATAGTGCATTTTGCTGCCATCCTGCTGTCACGGACGAACTCTTGAAATCCAAAATCACTCAGAAGCTAATTGGCAGCCTAGCCGCCGAGGCGAAAGCATACCGTGTGCATGACACAGTGCAACCCGGCTTCTTCATTCGCGTGCTGCCCAGCGGTCACAAGTCCTACATGGTCACCTGGGGCCGAAACAAGAACGCCACCCTCGGGCGTGTCGGCGTGCTTACTCTTGACCAAGCCCGAACCGAGGCCGCCCAGTACTTAGCCGATGCGCACGCCCATGGCGAGCCCCTGGCCATCGCCCAGGGCCGCAAGGGGTCAGCCCTGCCCTCTCTGCGCGACTTCATCGACGACACCTATATGCCGTGGTTCAAGGCTCATCACAAAGGCCACGAGAAGACGCAGCACACCCTCAGTAATAACTTCGACCCGATCATGGCCCAGCGCCTGGACGCGATCACCGGACGAGACTTGGAGCAGATCCGCACAGGATGGATGCAGGCCGGCAACAAGCCCTCCACAGTCAACCGGAAAATGGGCTCTATCAGCGGAGTATTCAGCCGGGCGGTCGAGTGGGATTACATCGATGAGCACCCTCTGGCCAAACTGAAACAGCTCAAAGTCGATTCAAAGGGGGTGATTCGCTACCTGGCTGCCGACGAGACCAAGCGTCTACGCGCTGCCCTGGACGCTCGACAGGATGAAATGAGGGCCGATCGCGAGAGTGCAAACGCCTGGCGGACGGATCGCCACAGAGAGCCGATGCCAAGCCTGCTGGAACTGGCCTTCACCGATCACCTGAAGCCAATGGTGTTGGTATCGTTGAATACAGGCATGAGGCGCGGAGAGCTATTTGACTTGAAATGGTCAGCGGTGAACTTCGACACGAAGACAATCACAGTCGCCGGGGCCACCACCAAGACAAGCGATACGCGCCACATCCCGATGAACAAGGAGACTATAGGTGTGCTGGAAGCCTGGAAGAAGCAGGCGAGCAAGTCGCCGTATGTCTTCCCAGGTCAGGGCGGCAGTCGCTTTGAGGACGTCAAAAGCGCCTGGCTCAAGTTGCTTGAGCGGGCACAAATCGACGGATTCCGCTGGCACGATATGCGGCACGACTTCGCTTCACGCCTGGTAATGGCTGGCGTACCGCTCAACACGGTACGGGATCTGCTGGGGCACGCCGATATCAAGATGACTTTGCGCTATGCACATCTGGCGCCAGGCACAAAGGCTGCTGCGGTGGAGCTTATTTAAAAGGAACGTAATCGAGATCGCGCATTGGGACGACGGTAGAGTGCATTTTATGTTTTTCAACATGGGTTAGCAAAGAACTCCACCCCATACTTACCGCATCCAACGATATAGATTCACGGTTGACCTCGTAGTAACCCGCCTCATCCGCAATCCAAAAAACCGGGCTCACTTTTATCGTTTCCCACGTCCGTAGCTCGTCGTAAGTCAGCGCCTGGGGCAAATCAAAACAGAGCTTTACAAACCTTATCGACTCGTCGGTAGACCAAATCCCGTCAATTACCTCACCAAGCGCAGCTTTCGAACCGTCCACATTTTGATGCGCAATTGCCTGGGAAATCGCCCATTCAATCACTGCGGTTAGAGAGCGCTTCTGCAGTCGGCCCATTATATCAAGAGCAAATTTAATTTTTGGATCAATCCTAATGCCCACGGCTACCGTGGTGCTCGATTCGCCAGTCCGCTTACTTGTCTTAGTGGCCATACATTTCCATCTGCTCTGATGAGGTCAGCCTAGCTGACCTTATTGCCACAGCTTGCGCGACGCGCAAACCTCTGTCAATCCATGCGAGTACGAGTCGATTTAGCTTTTGCTTGCAAGAATAGTTTTCCGCGATGTAGGCTAGCGAAACACGACGCCTCTCCGGCTTCGTTTTTTGGGAGACCACCATGGAACAAGCACAGCAACAAATGGCGCCGCTGTCGGTGAGCGTCGAAGAATCTGCCCGCATTCTGGGTATCTCGCGCTCGGCCACCTACGAGCTGATAGCTCAAGGTGAACTCAAAACTTTCAAAATCGGCCGCCGACGCCTGGCACTGGCATCCGAGCTGAAGGCTTTTATCGAGCGCGCAGCAAAGGTCGGCGCACGGTGAAGTGCGAAAAGAATAAGGATTGGGGGTTGCGCATGGCTGCGCGAGAGGTTGCCAAGGCGGTGCTCGAACACCGCCTTAGCGAAAACACACTGGATAGCACCAACGTGAAGGGCAAACTATGACACGCCATTCTTCAACTGAGCAAGACCGCAAGATGATAGAGGCCCTGCGAAACGGGCCGGTGTCGACCATCGAAGCCGCCAAGGACCTGGATATCGTCCAGCCCCCCAACACCATCCGCCGCCTCAGGAAAAAGGGTCATGAGATCCGCACCTATTGGACGCACCAGTCCACCGAGCCAGGCCGGCCACCTCACCGCGTCGCGAAATACATCCTGATGCGCGAAGCGTTGTAATCCAGAGTTCGCAGAGGTCTCCGCAGATTTGCGGCGACCTCTTGCGTCTTCCTGTGAGCTGCTTGTGGGCTTCGGCCCGCTGGTTATCCAGCCGAGTTACGCTGAGGTCGATTCAGTGGAATGCCTAGCCACAAAACTACTTCGCCGTGGCGACGCGGTGAGCATTGAGCGTGGGCAGCTCGCCATTCAACCGGCGAGCGGCAAGCCCGTGCCGGCTGAATGGATGAATGCCAATGCGCGAGAGATCTGCCGATCGATATTGGTTGCGGCCGGCATTGACGCCTACGAGTACGTGGGACACCGCACTGGTCACTACGGAAAGCGCAGAGCTGCGGGCCTGACTCTAATTTTCGCATCGGTAATCACAGGTGAACCCGCATACGCCATATTCAACGTGGACCTGGCTCGAAAGCGGACCACGGCGGGCGGCAAGGCCGGTGATCCTCTTCCTGCTGGCGAGTTCCGCGTAGGTGAACGGAGCCACTTCTACAAGTTCTGGGCGTCCATGGGTTTGCAGATGCCAGATCGGATGCAGCGGTTCCACAAATGCATGGGCAAGCTATCCAGTTTCTTACTGACGGGCAGCGTAACCAATGAGCGCCTTGACGTGCAGTCAATCCGGCACGCGACCATCGCTGCTGATCAAGCTCGATCGGCGATTCTAGGGCACAAGGAGGGCACAACTAAGTCACAAGGAGGGCACAAGAAGGGCACAATCTCAGGTCACAACGAAACTGCTACAGACCACGAGCTACAAGGGTTTCAGCCGAATTCAACTACGTGCGCTGAAAACCACGGAAACAAGGTAATAAGGGAGTACGGTAACAAGATAAGTATTTGCTCCCCCATACAAACCCTTAAGCCACCCCAGGAGCAGAGTGTTGATGAGTGGTTGGAGGCATACACTTCGACCTGATCTGCTTTGCTGAGAAAGCACCAACGGCCAACAAATGAAAAAAGGGCACCACCCTGTTTCGGGGAAGTGCCCTTGATGCTGCGAAGGTTTCTTTGCTTGTCAGTCCTACTCCAACACCACCGCGCGGTATTGCTGATCCCCGCCCAGGTCATCTGAGCCGAACAGGGCTTGATTGACGGCCTTCCGGCTCTCAAGCATCAGATCGTGCTCATCATGCGTGCCGATGCCCGCCGCTACCCACTCCGGCAGCTCTTTGCGGCGCCGCATCTCGTTCAAGTGCGTCCACCACCGGGTAGCGTGTGCCCGCTCGGCAGAAATCGCCACGGCCGCCTCCTCGTTCGCGTCATCCAGCTCGTTTTCCATGCACTCGCACCACTGATAAATTTTCGTGGACCAGTCATTCGACTCGAGGATGCCGAGTTGCGCGAAAGCGTTGCCGGTACTGTCTTCGGGGAAGTGCTGGAGCATCAGCGTGAAGATTGCGTGCATGTTGTCTAGTGCTGCCTGCGCTTCGTACAGATCACTGGTGGCGGTCTCGGCGATTGCCTTGTAGGAGCGGCTCATTGGTCACCCCCGGCGCCCAGCGCAACACACCCGGCCAGCGCGGCGGCGATTTGCTCGCGGTCGCAGTCGGCGGCGTTGGCGCCGTCAGCGGCCAAGCTCCATGCAACGTCTAGCAAGTTACGAACGTGCTGACTGGTGCCCTTGTCTGCCAGAGCGGCATAGAGAACCGCCTCAACCTTGCGTAAGGCGATCTGAGCGCTTTCGAGGTCCTCAAGCGCGTCATGGGCGACTTCTTGGATGGTGCGGGCCTGGGCGCTCATACGAAAGCCCCCAAGCAGATTCCGCGTGACGGGGCGGCGCCCGGCAGAACCTTAAAGCTGATGTCGCCCAGGATCTTCAACGGGGCCAGCTCAGTGAGCTTGATATTGGCCGGCAGCGCCATGGTGGCGATGATCTGGCCGCGCGCATCCAGAATTTGGATGGTATTCTGTTTAAATTGCATGACGTTCACCTTCAAGTAGTGTCGTGCGATAGCCGGCCCGGTGGTTGCACACCGGGTTGGCACCTCTTTTGAGATGGCCCAAATCTGGACCATCGATTCAATTGGCTACGGCTTAAGCCGATCGACATACGGGATTTCCCCGTATCTAATGCTTACTCTTCTCGCTGATCCAGCCTGCCGCCCAACTCAAGGGGTCTTTCGACTCCATTGGCTCAAGTGGCTTCCCATCGCGTGCCGCCTGCTTGCCTTCCTGCTCCGTCTCAGTGTGAATCCACACCGTGGTGTTCTTGTAGCCCCCTGCTTTCTGACGCTCCTTGAATGCTCGCTGGCGCAACGTGTTCGGGCTTTCGGGTTTGTCTGCCATCTGAACTCCTCATTACCGGTAACGTGAAATCATACTGCCACGGCATTACCGGTAACGCAAGAGAGTGTGCAAAATAATTGCATCCCCCAAATCTGGGGTATCTGCACGGCCGAGGTAACAAGGGTTCGCGTGGCCTCTACTGAAATCCCGGTAGTTTTGCGAGGGAGTCGTAAAAGGGTTCCGCTCCCACAATCAACACCAGCTAGGAAATTCAGCGCTATTGCTAATACACAGGGAGGCAAGCGAGTATCGATGCAGAAAAATCGCCAAGACGGAAAGGGAATTGAACATGACGAGGCTTTTGGAAAAACGGTTCGGCGAACTTGAGGTGCAACTCGAAGCTATCGAGGCGACCAAGCGGATGGAGCAAGGCGCTCTGAGCGGATCCCCATACCCGCACATTAACGCCGACCTAATTCTCAACTGGACTGTCAAAGCGAAGTCGCTTTTATCAAATGCGTGTGGCGAAAAATCGTATCATTTGTCCGCTTTCGTCGAAGCAGAGAAGCCGCGCCCCTACTCAAACAATTTCGAAACGCTTCAGCGCGTTAAGGCCGTCTTTCTGGCAGCCAAAGAAGATTATGAAGGTGGCTACCTCAACAGCGTTCGCAACCTGGTGCAGGCAGAAGTGTTCACCAGCGAACTGGAGCAAGCCGAGGAGCTGCTCAAATCTGGGTATGCAACAGCTGCAGCAGTCATTGCAGGAGTTGTGCTTGAGACGACCCTGCGCGATCTATGTACAGCGCACGGGATAGAGCAGGGCAGCCTCAACAAAATGAATGACGATCTGGCTAGAGCGAACGTTTACAACGCCACTCAGAAAAAACGAATCACGGCCTTGGCAGGAACTCGCAACAGCGCGGCTCATGGCAAGCCGGAAGAATTTACGGCTGCAGAGGTGAAGGGGATGATTGACGACGTTGAGAGATTCTTGGCTATGGCCCTGCAATGAGCTCTCGGACGGAATGGGCGTTATAATCTCAGCTGCCTGATCACCTGTCGCGGATCGGCACCGGCGGATATTGCTGAGATTGCATCCTTGGTCAGTTGGTCTAGGGCCCACTTTTCGAACTCCTCAGCCATTGAGGCAGTATTACGTAAGATTGACTGGTATACATCGGACGGTCATGCACTTAGGGGCGCCACTCCTAAGCGCAGAAACATACTATTTCATAAGAAGCTTTTAATCATGTCGGAGCCTGCATTCAGACCACCTCGATTATCACTGCCCGTTTTCGGCAGTGTAAACGTATATCGCTCATCGCCTTGATATAGTAACCTGCAATGTTTAGAATCTTCGGAAATTTCGAATCCAAGCTCTTGAAGTTTTGAGCGCACTTTCTGAGTCATCTCTCTATACCCTCTCAAGGTCTCTTTCAATTTTGAGGCAATTGATGCTGACTCCCGCTCAATAACATTCTGAGTTATCAAAGCATCAATTATATGCTGTCTACGGCTTCCCTCATGAACCCGTGTTCGATAATCAAGCAGCCCATCAAGGACCACGCCTATTATTTCATTTGTAAAAAAGTCATCCTCATCGCCGGTCGATAACCTTATACCGCCCTGAATAGGAGTTTGGGCACGAAGGCGCTTAGAAACACCCTGAAGCCTTGAAACCTCTGACTTGAGAGTCTCAATTTCGTCCTCTTTCGCTTTAAGATCCTGATCAAAGAGCTCCGAATATTCATTTAGATCAGCAGAGCCACGCTTCTTCAGTTCATCGATGGCGATTCGGTTTTTCGTCTCCACCACGGCCTCGCGCGTGCATCTCCGCAAGGGAATACGTTTGGAGAGTAACTCGCTTACATCAAGGAATATCACATCCTCAAAGTCCTTGGCCGTGCTCATTTCCGACGTTCGGCGGTACGTTTTCACTCCACCGTCATTAGGCCAATAAACTCCAATGACTCCGCCATATACGTTACGCGACTTCACTAAGGGCCTGAGTGCTTGCGAAAACTGCCTGTTCGGCTCGACGAAGACATGAGCCAGACCACATAGTTTACGTGCTAGCCGCTGCGGAATAACCGGAAGATAGTCATTATGAGAACGGCTTAGATAAACAATTGGAAGTCTGTTATCACAATCACCCAATATCAATTTAGAAGCAACATCCAAGTCGCTTTGCCCTAAATCAAAAGCCTCATGTGACAAAGTAATAGCGCCATCCCTGCCACCACCAAATCGGTCTATAAGCCTAATTATCAGTACAGGCTTTTTAATTGGTGGCACGACAGCAGCAGCAGAAATTGAATTACAGTATGTTTTTATATTTACCCAAACCTCATCGGTATGATTTAAAACCAAAAAGTTTACTACAGTTACCCACTTATAATTACGATCAGACTTTGAATAAATAAATGAAGATATAGTATATTCAGTATCAGCAACCCATTCAAAGTCAATAGACTCGCCCTTTATTGAAACTTTGAAGTCCTTTTGTTCAACATATTGCGCTAGATCTTCTTGAGCAAATTTTGTGTGAGGTGAGTCGGTCACCCAATTTACACACTCAGACAGAATGTCTAGCTGGGCAGTACCCGTCTTCAAAGGAAAATCGGTTGAGAAAAATTGCATAGAAACTCCCTTTCTTGGATTTATGGCGTGCCGGTTTAGAATATTATGATTTGATTTCAATATGCCATCACTAAATGAGCTTTTTTGTGCTGTTGAGGCCTAATTTGCATACTGCAACGACAAAGGAATGCTGCTTGGGAGCACTGACGAAAAACATTCCTGCAAGACTGACGTGTCACACAGCCAGATCGGGAGTGGTTTCCGATCATCCAGGCCCCCGAAACGATATGGTGAAACAGACCAAATGATCCGATTCGGTCCGTATCGTCTGACTGGCCGGTATCGGTCCCAGCGTTACCTGATCGTTACCAGGTGCTGGTGATGCATACGTGGGGCATTGCCATTGCGCGCCACGTGGGCAACCATGAGAATTCTTGACAGACCCTAGACAGATTCCAGCCCATGGCCGCGCTTAACAACGAAATCAAAGCCTTCATCGTCCAGTCCCTGGCGTGCTTCGACTCGCCTTCACAGGTCGCGACCGCCGTTAAGGATGGCTTCGGCGTAATCGTGTCGCGCCAGCAGGTCGAGACCCATGACCCGACACGCAAGAGCAGCAAGGGCCTGGCAAAGCGCTGGGTGACGCTGTTCGAAGACACCAGGGCCGGTTTCCGGTCTGAGGTGGTCAAGGAGCCGATCGCTAACCGATCCATGAGACTGCGCGCGCTTGGGCGGATGCTTGAAGAGGCCGAGGCGCGCGGGCACCTGGTGATGGCAATGAAGCTGATGGAGCAGGCGGCCAAGGAGTGCGGGGACATCTACATTAGCCGCAGGGCCAAGACTGGCGCCGGCCAAGCCGAGCCCGCAGACCGCGTGGCGGTTGAATTCGTACTGGCGCCGCACAAGGGATCCTGACAGCAGGTCGGAGCAGGTATTCCACCACCGGTGGTGAACATATCGACGACCATTCGACGACTGCTCGACGACCGCTCAGCGAATACCGAGATGCGTCCAAAGCTGGACACATCAAATCCGCGCCACGTTTTCAAATCTCGCAAACGTGGCGCGGGAACCTGACCTACCGAAATGGGACGTCAGCCCTCCCCGCTCCATCCTCAATCTGAGGTCTGACTGAGCCGGAAATCCGGCCCTGTATCATTTTGGCTGCCACCGACTTAATGCAACAAATTCCTCCTCTCCAGCCCTGCCAAAACCAGCTCTTTCAGTCCCGTTCAATCCCGTTACGTGTAGCACCTGAGGTGCACCCTAAAAGAACTGGATATGCAGCCAGATACTGCCTAATGTGAGCTTTGCAAGGCTTTCAACAGCTCACAGAGGATTGATCATGTCAGTCAGCGCCAGCACCACCAAACCCCGTGGCCCACAAGCCAAACCCACCCGCGCCGAAATCAATGCCGCGTGGGCTCGCCTGCGTTCGGCCGCCGAACATGGAAGCGTTCAGGCAAGCGCTCTGCTGATCGCGCTTGTTGAGAACCGCCCGCTTCACGTCGACGCTTAATCGGCCCACACATCAAAGGTAACTCAATGAAAATCGGCAAACGCTCCGTACTCAAGGTTGGATTGGCCAACCTTCACTATTCCGAATACGACCACGCTCATATCGAAGGCCGCACATTTGGCATTCAGCGCCCAGACGGCACTAAGTGCACCTGGCAAGCCGGCGGCCTGCTCAAGTCGGTGCGCCATCTGCAGGGTCTGGCACTGGAGACCTTCAAAGACATCGGCGAGGAAATTCTCTCGGTTCGCAATAACAAGGACCTGAACGCCTCTGCCGTAGAGCGTATGGGCAAGGAGCAGATCGATTGCATCGCACCAGCGCTCATGCCCGCCATGGAAAAGGTTGCCAAGGATATGCTCGCGTTAGCCCAAACTGTCGCCGAGGGCTTTGCGCCGGTTACGCCTCGCTCAAGCTCTGATGTGGTTGGCTTCCTTGCTGACCAAGAGCTTCGAGCCATCGTGCGAGGGCTCAGCCCTGAAGAGCGCCGCACATTGATCACTGAGGCGCGCGCCGGTAACCATCCCGACATCGTAGAGGCAGTGCTCCGGGCAAACCCAATGCTTTCCGGACTTTCTCCAGAGGTCGCCGAGAGCTTGTCGCGCGCCGGCATTGCCGCATCGCGCGCCGAGGACATTGAAGAGCTCAAGCAAATGCTTGCGGTCTACGACGACGTGTTAGCTACCGCTTCCAATGCCGGCGTTGCACTCAGTGGGATGGTTGCTAATTCGAACGGCTACACCGGTCGATTTGAAAAATGGAAGTCCGGCTGTGAAGGCTCGGTAGCGCTTCGCGAATGGCTGGCCAAGATGCCCTCTCGCCCTTCAGCTAAAGCAGATACAGAACAATCCGAAGCCGCCTAACTGCCCATCTGTGCGCTACGCAAGCATTGTTAGCGCCGATCAACGGCAGACCTGGAGTGTGAAAACAATGACCTTTCAAGAGCGCTTCACCGAGGCGTGCAAAACGCAGAAATTCAAACCCTACGAGCTGATCCAGGGGCCGGATGCCGGCTACACGGTGTGGGAGGTCCAGCACGTCAGTGGTGGCCAACAGGTAACCGTCGACGGCCCCTTCTTCACTGAGGATGAGGCCAGGGTTTCGGCCGACCTGCTGAGGGGGACATTCCGCGGCGCCCGGGCCAGCGAGGCGATCTACAACCGGGTGTGGAACTACGACCCGCGCCAGGAGCAATTGACCATCGATCAGGCGCTTATGTCGCGCGCAGTGCTCGCCATTCGTCTTGGGCTGCCCGCCCCATCCACCAACACCAATCCATAGGAGACCCCATGGCCGCTACAGCAATCGAATACGCCCCGCTCACCACAATTAAGCTCTATGGCCAGCTCCGGCAGTTCGGAAAGGTATACCACCTGGCCGTTCGCTCGCCTGCCGAAGCCATCAAGGCATTATGTGTGCAGATTCCAGGCCTTGAGCGCTTTATCTCAAATGCTAAGTCCCGCGGTTTGGAGTTTGCCGTGTTTCGCGGCAAGAAAAATATTGGCGCAAAGGAGTTGGAATACCAAGGCACCGGCGACATCATCATCTCGCCTGTTATCGTCGGGAGTAAACGAGGTGGCGTTCTACAAACTATCGTCGGCGTTGTACTGCTCGCGGTCGGTGCAGTGCTTACTTACGCTTCTGGCGGAACGGCCACGCCTTTTACGTCAGGGATGATGATGATGGGCGCGTCTCTCGCTCTGGGCGGGGTAATCCAAATGCTCAGCCCTCAGGCCGGAGGGCTCAAGACTAGCGCGGCGCCGGAGAACGTGGCCGGATATGCGTTCGGATCGGCGAAGAACACCACAGCTTCCGGCAACCCGGTCCCGCTGTGTTGCGGCCATCGACGGTGGGGTGGTGCGATCATCAGCGCAGCCATCTATGCCGAAGACCAGATGTAGGCCTCCTGCGGCGGTGCTAAAGTGGCCGCCTCATGGAAAGGAGCTCTCATGCTGAAAATTACCGTTGTTGCAGCTCTAGTTGCCCTGTTGAGCGGATGTTCTACAACCCCCGTACCGTTCGACCAGGCCAGGCCGGTCCCTGGTGATAGGATTACGGCTTTCGGGAAGAAGCCTGCAGATCCGTACTCGACCATTCAGATCGCGCGCGATACCGGCTTCGTCAGTGGCGGATGCTTCGTTGCTGTTCACATCGACGGACGTGCCGTCGCCAGGATCGATACAGGTGAAGTGGTCAGCCTTTACGTGGAGCCTGGCGAACACTTGGTAGGCCTGGGAGCCGATGAGCGTGGATCGGGTACGTGTAGTTGGTCAGGATCGCTCAAGGAGCAAGCCACCATTTTAAAAGCCGGGCAAACAAAGCGCTTCCGGATCGGTGGCGACACGAATGTCGGCCTGGATATCCGCCCCACCTCTCTTTGACCTGCAACCGTGTCGGAAACAACATAGTGTGTAGAAATCTACACGCTATGGCGTTTTCACCAGTCTGCTTTATGAGCTCGGTTTCACCGCCTTTAACATCTCAACCAGATTCTTGAAGTGTTCCGGATCCAGCGGACTGCTGGCAGTATGCGGCTCCGTAGTCCGGCCGAAATAGCTTGTTGTTAGACCGGTGCGGATCGCAACCTTGCTGTCTTCTGGTAGTAGCTCAATGAATGGCCCAATTGATGCGAGCTCAAGCTCTGTCTGCCTGGCTCTATCGGCATTGGTGCGATGCCTAGCAGACTCACGCGCGGTGTAGATTGCTGGTGACGTTATGACGATGGCGTAGAACAAGCGAATGAGCACGGATACCGCAGTATCTTGTGAAAATGGCTCGTGCCAAAATTTATAGAACGTGGCCATTGCGATCGCAATGCCTGTTCCAAAAATTGCCACAGTAACCCATCGCCAGAAGTTTGCACTTTCGCCCTCACTATTTGCGATTCGCTGGTAATTGCCAGTTACCCCAATATTGCCGACCACTTGCACTATGCGAGCGGCATCCTCCCGGAAACCGTTGAGCTCGCCAAGAGTCTTTGACGCAACGTACGCCTGGAGCTCCAATTCATCCTTGTGTATTTTTTGCTGCTCTGCCATAGCAGTATCAAAAGCTAACTGGCGGGCACCTTCCGCCTGGGTGAACGTCTGTTCCAGCTTGGCAACCGCGGCAGAAGCCTCCGCACGCTCCTTGGCTGCATTATCAGTGGCCTCATCAAGCTTCTTGGAAAGAATCCCACCCTTTTCGACGAGTTCTACCAGCTCGCTCTCTAATTTATCTCTAGTCTTAGTCAGCTCCTGTATCACGCCTTCCGAAAACTCGGCTTGCGCCCTGAGCAAGGCAGGAAAGGTATTTTTTGCACTTCCTTGGAGCTGTGGAGTGAATGCCCAAAAAGCAGACATTATATTTTGGTCTAGCTGCGACGATGCGTTAACGATATGGCCAGGATTCCCGTTGCTGACAAATGCAACCAGCTCAGCAATTGGGGCCTGAATATGGCTATTCAGCGCACTCAACCCGCCAGCGCTTGTGAGTTCCGCAGGCGTCTTATCGAGGAGCTCTTGGAGAACCTGAGCAATAGCAAAAACCTTATCACGGGCGAATGAGTAGCCTTCATTCAATGCTACGGCTTCGCTCGAAAACTCTGACATTTTGCGCATATCTAGGATGCGCTGGACTGATGCCCGCAGCGGGTCTTGGTCGTAAGAAGCTCGAGTCATGGTGATAGCTCGTTGTTATGTCGTCCAAAAGCTACTGTTTCGCCATCATCTTGTCCACGAAACAATAAGGTATGCCTATCCAGATACAGGCTTATTTTGCCTTTCTCGGGCTTTTCGCTTGATAAGTAACACCCAAAGTGCAACAGTATTAGTAGAACGCCCTAACTGATACAGGCACCCATGATGTTCATTCGCGCATACCTCCGAGCCTCCACCGAAGAGCAAGACGCAGGCCGCGCCCGCGCCTCGCTCGAGCAGTTCGCCAGCGACCATAACAAGGTCATCGCCAGCGTGTACCTAGAGAACGCCAGCGGCGCCACCGCCGACCGGCCGGAGCTGCTGCGCCTGCTGAAAGATGCACGTAAGGGTGACGTGCTGCTGGTGGAATCCATCGACCGGCTATCCCGCCTCCCGGCGGAGGATTGGCAAAAGCTCAAGGCCGCGATCGACTCCAAGGGGCTGCGCATCGTCGCGCTCGACCTGCCGACCAGTCACCAGGGAATGCAGGACACGAAGGGCGACGAGTTCACCGGACGGATGCTTGGGGCAATCAACTCAATGCTGGTGGAAATGATGGCGGCGATCGCGCGCAAGGATTACGAGCAGCGCCGCGACCGGCAGGCCCAGGGCATCGAGAAAGCCAAGGCCGCCGGCAAGTACCAGGGGCGCCCGGTGGACGCCGATCTGCACAAACGCGTGACCGAGTTGCTCGGCGCCGGCCTGGGCATTCGCGCGACGGCCCGGCACGCCAACTGCTCGACCACCACAGTACTCAGGATTAGGGACGCGACTCTGCCTTAGAGACGGCAACTAGGGTTGCTTCAGCATGACGAAGCGCTGCCGACCCAAAATCTTGCCCGCTGAGCAATTGATCGAATGCTTGGAACAACTGCTTATCGAATTGGAGGTTAAGCCAGCGCAATCGGGAGTGGGGCTGGCGCTTGAATTCATCCAGCACCACTGGCCCTAGCGCCGCATGGATCAGGGAGTAAATATTTTCATCCTCATACCAGATGAGCCGGTTGGGCTCGGCCCTACCCTCCCGAAAGAGATAAACAACTCTTCCGAGCATTCCATGATAGGTGGCGAAAAGAGCCCAGATGACCTCACCAAGGAATGGACGGTGGTTTTCCACTTTTCCAAAAAACCTGACCATCAAATCGTGTTCGACCTTGCGCAATCCATCGCCTAATGGGCCTTGGTAGATTTTTAAGAGCTCGGATCGCACCAGTACATCAGACAACTTGATTCCCGCGGGGAACAACTCGCGCGCTTCCAGCACCGCGAGCCAGAGCACTTCGATCGCCTCAATTCTCTTCGGGATCGTGGCCTTTTGGACCTCTGTAAAAGATGATGACGCTATGCGTAGCTTGTCGGCTTGCCGATCAATTTCCGATTTCAAGATAGCGAGGTTTGAATCGCCTTGAGCCCGTAGTTCAGCTTTGAGCTGCTCTAGTCGATCATCGTACTCGTGCTTAACGCTTGCCTTTAACTTTTCGGCAATCCATGTCCTGCAAAGCAAGCCTATTGCAAGCACAAGGACGGTCGGAGTTACGGCAGACTTTAACGCGGACCACACCATCTCCAGCAGGTTTTCCATCAGCATCTTCCATACGCCGTGAATACGAAAAAGCCCCGCCAGGTGCTCCTGAATGGGGCTTTCTTTTTACCTCCTGCTGTCACCCTGCTGTCACGAAGAAATAACTCTGTGAGAGGCATGACTTGAAAGGCCTGATTTATATGGTGTCCCAGGGCCGGTTCGAACGGCCAACCTTCCCCTTAGGAGGGGGATGCTCTATCCAATTGAGCTACTGGGACAAGTCGCGATCGTCGAGCCAAAGGCTCAGCGACGGACGGCGTGCATGTTAACGGCCACGGTAAAGTTTGTCATGTCATCCGTTGGCTTTTTGATCGTAGGCCAATCCTGCATGCGCATGCGTGTGGCGACACACTACATTCGGGCGCCCTACGCCATCGTGCAGATTGCATCCCAGCAAATTGCCATCATTGCAAATTGCAATGAACCACAACCTCGATTCACCCGCAAGCTATTGTTTATATTGAATTAATGGGTTGGCACGAGAGCTGCAATAGTTCTTCTACAAAACCGATTTTACACAGGCATACGGAGAAGAAATCATGAACAGCGCCCTTTTGCTCGGTCTGAACGCATTGGCACTGGCCGCGCTGGCAACTTTTCACTTCCAGCCTGCCGATTTGCAAGACTCCGCTCAGATCAATCAACCCGTGCCCCACCATCTGCAGCAACGCCCACAGTTGGCAGTGATGACCGCCAATGCCCAATCACCAATTCGCTTGACCCAAGGCACGCAAGCCGCCACCGCATCCGAACACTGGGTATTTTGAGAGCGCTACTCATGTCCAAATCTGCATGGTTATTTCTTTGCCTGACGCTTGTGACAGTCCTCCTGGGCTTGAGTAACGGTATGCAAGAAAACGCAACCCTCGCATTCATCGCCAGCGCTGTGTTCGGCTGCCTGCTGATCGTGTCGCTTGCCGTCGGTCGCCGTATCAAATTCGACCCGGTGTTGCGCTAGCCCTCCTCTCCTCATCTCACCTCAAGCCTCTCCCTACCTTACGTCGCCCCGCGCTAGTAAATCAGCAAACTGCCACTACCCTTATAGATGAGGGCAAAAGGCCATATTACTTCCGGTGTGCGCCCTTCAGTCCGATGCCGGATAAGGTTCGCGTGAGGATCAGGAATGCCCGATCCGCACAAAAACTTTTCCAACCAGTCCGCAAAAACGCAAATCAGTGCTGGCATAAAGCCTGTAGGCGGTTCAATATTTGTCACAGAATTGACGCCAAGGAAATGTCAAATCTGAGGCATGATGCGGCCTCTTTGCAATTCGGGTTGAACTTTGGTCGTGAGCCTTGTCTTAACACTCATCTTGCGGCCAATTCCAGAAACCGCTCCCCTGAACTAACCGGTTAAATATATGCGCCCATTGAAACAGGCAATTTATTCCAGCCGTACGGCTGACAAGTTCGTCGTACGTCTGCCAGACGGAATGCGGGAACGCATTGCCGAGGTGGCTCGCAATCATCATCGCAGCATGAACTCCGAAATCATCGCTCGCTTGGAACAGAGCCTTATTCAGGAAGGTGCCTTGGGTGAAGAGTTAAGCATGCGTCTGGACAGCCCGGAGCTGTCACTGCACGAACGCGAACTGCTGCAGCGTTTTCGTCAGCTTTCCCACCGCCAGCAAAATGCTCTCGTTTCGCTGATCGCGCACGACGTAGAGGCGGCCGCAGAAGTCAATTGATTTACACTTGAAAGCCGAAGCCAGCTATATGCTGGCTTTTTTTTGCGTGGGATTTGTGCAAGGGAAGCGAGGGCAGACTTGCCCTCGCAGGAAGGTCAGAGCAGGAAGATTGTGGCCAAGCCCAGGAAGATGAAAAAGCCCCCACTGTCGGTCATGGCCGTAATCATCACGCTGGCCCCCATGGCAGGGTCACGCCCCAGACGCGCCAAGGTCATGGGGATCAGAACCCCCATCAAGGCAGCCAACAGCAAATTGAGGGTCATGGCGGCGGTCATCACCACGCCCAGCGACCAACTGCCATATAGCAAGTAGGCCACCACCCCTATCACTCCGCCCCATACGAGGCCATTGATAAGGCCTACCGCCAACTCCTTGCGCAGCAGACGCGAAGAATTAGCGGTACTGACCTGGTCCAATGCCATGGCACGTACAATCATAGTGATAGTCTGGTTACCGGAATTGCCGCCGATCCCAGCCACTATCGGCATCAATGCTGCCAAGGCCACCAACTTTTCGATGGAACCTTCAAACAGCCCGATCACGCGGGACGCGATAAACGCGGTAATCAAATTGACCGCCAGCCAGGCCCAACGGTTGTGCAGCGAACGCCAGACTGACGCAAAAATGTCTTCCTCTTCACGCAAACCTGCCATGTTGAGGACTTCGGTTTCACTCTCTTCGCGAATCAAGTCGACGATTTCATCGATTGTCAGACGGCCGATCAGCTTGCCGTTCTTGTCGACCACCGGGGCTGAGATCAAGTCGTAACGCTCAAAAGCCTGGGCTGCGTCGTAGGCATCTTCATCCGGATGAAAGCTCACGGTATCGCTGGCCATCAGGTCAGCAACTTTTTTCTCCGGATCATTTACCAGCAGGCGCTTGATGGGCAATACGCCCTTGAGGATGCCTTCGTAGTCGACCACAAACAGCTTGTCGGTGTGGCCAGGCAGCTCCTTGAGACGACGCAGGTAGCGCAGCACCACTTCCAGGCTGACATCCTCGCGGATGGTGACCATCTCGAAGTCCATCAGCGCGCCGACCTGGTCTTCATCATAAGACAGTGCCGAACGCACACGCTCACGCTGCTGGGTGTCCAATGCCTCCATCAGTTCATGAACGACATCACGCGGCAATTCAGGCGCCAGGTCGGCCAATTCGTCCGCGTCCATCTCCTTGGCCGCAGCCAGGAGCTCATGATCGTCCATGTCGGCAATCAGGGTTTCGCGAACCGAATCGGATACTTCGAGAAGAATGTCGCCGTCGCGATCAGCCTTGACCAACTGCCAGAGCGTCAGTCGATCATCCAGCGGCAAGGCTTCGAGAATATAAGCAACGTCGGCAGAGTGCAGGTCATCGAGCTTGCGTTGCAGCTCAACGAGATTTTGCCGGTGGACCAGGTTTTCGACGCGGTCGTGGTGCGGACCTTCCTGGCGGTGCGTGAGGTCTTCGACCACGCGCTGGCGCTGCAGCAGCTCGATAACTTGAGCCAGACGATCCTGCAGGCTTTCCTGTGTTTTCTTTACTTCTACTTCGGTCATAGGCGAACTCCACTCCCAGCAGCGGGGCGCGCCGGAAGGATCAATCAGTCAATTCATGATTGGTAAAGCGGGGTACTGAGTAACTACTGGGTAAGTCCATGGAGGCATTCCACAAGCCCCGGCGGGGCTGACCGGCGCATGATACACCGACCGACCGCTTTTAACGTCAAAAAACTGGAAAGAACAAGCGCTTGCAAGCCGAAGCTAAGTAATGGCTGCATCTATGAACTGCGACGACGTAGCTGGAAGGGAGAACACATGGGAAATAGAAAAAGGCACACGCCAGGATAAAACCTACACGAACGCCAGACGGCAAAAAGCCCGCACTAGGCGGGCTTTTTGTTTGTATGGTGCACTCGACAGGATTCGAACCTGTGACCGCTCGGTTCGTAGCCGAGTACTCTATCCAGCTGAGCTACGAGTGCAGATTGTGCTTTTTAGACCAGATCACAACTGGTTGAAGCAAGTTACCTGCATTACTGCAAGCAACTCTTAAATGGTGCACTCGACAGGATTCGAACCTGTGACCGCTCGGTTCGTAGCCGAGTACTCTATCCAGCTGAGCTACGAGTGCATTTGTTGCCGCGCATTATAGGCCGTTCAATCTCTATGTAAAGCTATTTTTTCGAGTATTTTCAACAACTTACCGAAAAAACCAGATTGCAACGTACTAAGCAAATAATGGCGGAGAACGGGGGATTCGAACCCCCGACACCCTTTTGAGGTGTACTCCCTTAGCAGGGGAGCGCCTTCGGCCACTCGGCCAGCTCTCCGCAACACGGGGCGTATATTAACCACGTTCCTCCCCGTTTGCAAACATAAAAAACGATAAAAATTAAAGGCTTGGTTCTTCGTCCTTCTCTTTCTTGATCCGCAGGTAGATTTCCTCGCGATGGACCGCTACCTCTTTCGGAGCGTTAACCCCGATACGCACTTGATTGCCTTTGACGCCGAGCACGGTCACGGTGATTTCGCCATCACCGATAATCAGGCTTTCTGCGCAACGACGAGTCAGAATCAACATACCTTTCACCTCACGCAATTCATTTCAGGAACAACAGTCTGCAAAAAAAAGGCATTCGACCTACAACCAGACGGTCGTAGCCCTACCGCCTAAGTATTGTCGAGCCCACGCCAAAGAACATGCGCTCAACAAAAAAATGAAAGGCGCGGTAAGCCGCGCCTTCCTGGCATCGCATCACTCGCCCTGTCGGGCCGGAGCGTCCAGCTCAAAGGCGGTATGCAGCGCGCGCACAGCCAGCTCGAGGTACTTCTCTTCAATCACCACCGAGACTTTGATCTCCGATGTAGAGATCATCTGGATGTTGATGCTTTCCTTGGCCAGCGCTTCAAACATACGGCTGGCAACACCGGCGTGGGAGCGCATGCCCACGCCCACGATCGACACCTTGGCGATCTTGGTATCACCGATCACTTCACGGGCGCCGATCTCCCTCGCAGTGTTCTGCAGGATACGCTCGGCCGCATCGTACTCGTTGCGGTGCACGGTAAAGGTGAAATCGGTGGTGTTATCGTGCGAAACGTTCTGCACGATCATGTCGACTTCGATATTCGCACCGCTGATAGGGCCGAGGATCTTGAAGGCCACACCTGGAGTGTCTGGCACGCCACGGATCGTCAGCTTGGCTTCATCGCGGTTGAAAGCGATGCCGGAAATGATCGGCTGTTCCATGGATTCCTCTTCATCAATAGTAATGAGGGTGCCCGGACCCTCTTTGAAGCTGTGCAATACGCGCAGCGGAACGTTGTACTTGCCGGCGAACTCCACCGCACGGATCTGCAACACCTTGGAACCGAGGCTGGCCATCTCCAGCATCTCTTCAAAGGTGATCTTATCCAGGCGCTGGGCCACGGATACAACGCGCGGATCGGTGGTGTAGACGCCATCCACATCGGTATAAATCTGGCATTCGTCAGCCTTGAGAGCCGCTGCCAGCGCCACGCCCGTGGTGTCCGAACCGCCACGCCCCAGGGTGGTGATGTTGCCCTGCTCGTCCACACCCTGGAAACCGGCTACAACCACCACGCGTCCAGCCTTCAGATCGGCACGAATCTTCTGATCGTCGATCTGCAGGATGCGCGCCTTGGTATGTGCGCTGTCGGTAAGAATGCGCACCTGGCTACCAGTGTAGGACACCGCTGGCACACCGCGTTTGTTCAACGCCATGGCCAGCAGCGCAATGGTCACCTGCTCACCGGTGGACACAATGACATCCAGCTCACGTGGCAGCGGTTGTTGATCACCGCTGATGGCCTTGGCCAGGTCGATCAGGCGATTGGTCTCGCCGCTCATGGCCGACAGCACCACCACCAGGTCGTCACCGGCATCACGGAACTTCTTAACCTTGTCGGCGACCTGCTCGATTCTTTCGACAGAACCGACCGAGGTGCCTCCGAATTTCTGTACGATCAAAGCCATTTCTAAGCCGCCTCAGCCCGTAAAGGGGCGCCCAATAAACGAATCTTCCAGCAACCGAGCGAGCCCACGACTAGACCATGGGCTCATTAACAGCGCCTTAAATACCTGCCTCGACAAACGGCACGGCCAAGGCCAGGGCCGCGTCCAGGGCGCCGGCATCCACACCACCGCCTTGCGCCATGTCCGGACGACCACCGCCCTTGCCGCCCACTGCCGCAGCAGCCTGCTTCATCAAATCACCGGCTTTGAGTTGGCCAGTCAGGTCCTTGGTTACACCGGCAACCAGAACGACCTTATCCTCATGGACACTGCCGAGCAGGATCACTGCGCGGCCGAGCTTGTTCTTCAACTGATCGACCAGGGCCAGCAACGCCTTGCCGTCCTGACCGTCCAGGCGCGCCGCAAGGACTTTTACGTCCTTGACGTCAACCGCCGAGGCCGACAGATCGTCGCCCGCGGCACTGGCTGCCTTGGCCTGCAACTGCTCCAGCTGTTTCTCCAGCGCGCGGTTGCGCTCAAGCACGGCGGACAGCTTGTCGATCAGATTGTCGCGGCTGCCCTTGACCAGGCCGGCCGCCTCCTTGAGTTGTTCTTCGGCGGCATTGAGGTAGGCCAGCGCCGCAGCACCGGTCACCGCCTCGATACGACGCACACCCGAGGCCACACCGCCTTCGCTGATGATTTTCAACAGGCCGATGTCACCGGTGCGATTGGCGTGGATACCGCCACACAGTTCCACCGAGAAACTGCCGCCCATGCTCAATACGCGCACTTCGTCGCCATACTTCTCGCCAAAAAGCGCCATGGCGCCCTTCTTCCTGGCGGTTTCGATATCCGTCTCCTCAGTCTCCACCGGGGAGTTCTTGCGAATTTCAGCGTTGACGATATCTTCAAGCGCTTTGATCTGCTCGGACTTGATCGCCTCAAAATGGCTGAAGTCGAAGCGCAGGCGCTGGCTGTCGACCAACGAGCCCTTCTGCTGGACGTGCTCGCCCAGCACCTGACGCAACGCAGCGTGCAGCAAGTGAGTGGCCGAGTGGTTCAACGCAGTTGCATGGCGTACGTCGGCATCGACCTGGGTATCCACTGGCGCACCGACGGCCAGGTTGCCCAGCACCAACACACCGTGATGCAGAAACGCACCACCGGTCTTGGTGGTGTCGCGCACATCGAAACGACCGGACGTCGAACTGAGGAAACCACAATCACCGATTTGCCCGCCCGACTCGGCATAGAATGGGGTCTGATCCAGCACCACAACCGCTTCATCGCCCTCGCTCAGCACGTCGACTGACTTGCCGTCTTTATAAATGGCAACGATTTTGGCGGAGCCCGCGGTTGCCTTATAGCCGATGAACTCGGTGGGCACATCAACCTTGACCAAGGTGTTGTAGTCCAGGCCAAACGAGCTGGCGGAACGCGCGCGCACGCGCTGGGCCTCCATTTCGCGCTCAAAACCGGCCTCATCGACGGTCAGCTCGCGCTCACGGGCGATGTCGGCGGTCAGGTCCATCGGGAAACCGTAGGTGTCGTAAAGCTTGAACACCACGTCGCCCGGCACGACAGTACCTTTGAGCTCTGCCAGGTCCTGCTCCAGAATTTTCAGGCCGTGCTCCAGGGTCTTGGAGAACTGCTCTTCTTCAGCCTTGAGAACCCGCTCGATGTTGGCTTGTTGCTGCTTGAGTTCCGGGAAAGCGTCGCCCATCTCGGCCACCAGCGCAGCCACAATCTTGTAGAAGAAGCTGCCGCTGGCGCCCAGTTTGTTACCGTGGCGGCAGGCGCGACGGATAATGCGGCGCAGCACATAGCCACGGCCTT
Source organism: Pseudomonas sp. 37 R 15 (assembly GCF_900004865.1). Classification (NCBI taxonomy): domain Bacteria; kingdom Pseudomonadati; phylum Pseudomonadota; class Gammaproteobacteria; order Pseudomonadales; family Pseudomonadaceae; genus Pseudomonas; species Pseudomonas sp. 37 R 15. Next base: position 21,990 of record NZ_CVTV01000028.1, read on the forward strand.
CGTTGGACGGCAGCACGCCATCGGCAATCAGGAAACCGCAGGAACGGATGTGGTCCGATACCAGTTTGAGCGAAGACTGGCCCTCATTGGCGCAACCAATGGCCGCAGCCGAGGCACTCAACAGGTTGGTAAACAGGTCGATCTCATAGTTGGAATGAACGTGCTGCATGACCGCACTGATCCGCTCCAACCCCATGCCGGTGTCCACCGACGGTGCCGGCAACGGATGCAACACACCGTCGGCGGTGCGGTTGAACTGCATGAACACGTTGTTCCAGATTTCGATGTAGCGGTCGCCGTCTTCATCCGGCGAACCCGGCGGGCCACCCCAGATGTCGGCGCCGTGATCGTAGAAAATCTCGGTGCACGGCCCGCACGGACCGGTATCGCCCATGGTCCAGAAGTTATCGGAGGCATACGGCGCGCCTTTGTTGTCACCGATGCGGATCATGCGTTCGGCGGGCACGCCGATCTGCTGGGTCCAGATGTCGTACGCTTCGTCATCCGTCGCGTAGACGGTGACCCAGAGCTTTTCCTTGGGCAGCTTCAGCACGCCGGTCAGGAAGGTCCAGGCGAAGGTGATCGCATCTTTCTTGAAATAATCGCCAAAGCTGAAGTTACCCAGCATTTCAAAGAAGGTGTGGTGCCGCGCGGTGTAACCGACGTTTTCCAGGTCGCTGTTCTTGCCGCCGGCGCGTACGCACTTCTGACTGCTGGTGGCGCGGGTGTAGGCGCGCTTTTCCTGGCCCAGGAAGCAGTCCTTGAACTGGTTCATCCCCGCGTTAGTGAACAGCAGGGTGGGGTCATTGCCTGGGATCAAGGAGCTTGAGGCTACACGGGTGTGGCCTTGCTCTTCGAAGAAGCGAAGGAAGGCTTCACGGATTTCTGCGCTTTTCATTAGGTTCTTCCACGGAGGCTGCGGCCAAAGGCCAGTGCGCGACATCATCAGACGAAGCGACGGCAAAGGGCCGCATTATATCGGCCCTTTGCCGGTGGTACAGCGTGTTTATGTGATAGAAACAGTCAATTAGACGGCTTGCACTGTCATTTCTGCGAAAATGCGACGAATGTCTGCACGACTTGCTCGATCTGTGCCCGATTGACATCCAGATGCGTGACCATGCGCAGGCGCGGCGCGGCGCTCAACTTGATCCCGCGCTCGGCGGCAAAGCTTTTCAGGGCCTGCGCCCGATCCCCCATCTGCACATAGACCATGTTGGTCTGCACCGGCTCCACCGTATAACCGGCCTGGCGCAACTCATCCCCCAGCCACTGGGCATTGGCGTGGTCGTCGGCCAGGCGCTGCACCTGGTGATCCAAGGCATACAGGCCTGCCGCCGCCAGAGAACCGGCCTGGCGCATGCCGCCGCCGACCATCTTGCGCAGGCGCCGCGCCTTGGCGATCAGCGCTGTGGAACCGCACAGCACCGAGCCGACCGGTGCGCCAAGCCCCTTGGACAGGCACACCGACACCGAATCGAAATGCCCGGCAATTTCACGCGCATCCACACCCAGCTTGACCGCCGCGTTGTAGATCCGCGCGCCGTCCAGATGAAGAGCCAGGCCATGCTCACGGGTAAATGCACGCGCCTTGGCGAGGTACGTCATCGGCAGCACCTTGCCTTGCATGGTGTTTTCCAGTGCCAGCAAGCGGGTACGGGCGAAGTGGAAGTCGTCGGGCTTGATGGCATCGAGCACCTGACTCAGGTCGAGGGAGCCGTCGGCCTGTACCTCCAGCGGCTGCGGCTGGATCGAACCCAGCACGGCCGCCCCGCCCCCTTCGTATTTGTAGGTATGGGCCTGTTGCCCGACGATATATTCCTCGCCGCGCTCACAGTGGGCCATCAACGCCAGCAAGTTGCTCATGGTGCCAGTGGGCACGAACAGCGCGGCGTCGAAACCCAGGCGCCTGGCCAGCTCAGCTTCCAGTTGGTTGACGCTGGGGTCTTCGCCGTAGACGTCATCACCGCTGACGGCGCTGGCCATCGCGTCAAGCATACCGGGGGTGGGTTGGGTCACGGTGTCGCTGCGCAGGTCGATCACGGTCATGAAAGGGGCCTCTAACGGAATGGATAAGTCCTTTTGTGAGTGATTACTGCGGGCAAAGCCACGCAATATCAAGTCCCCACTGCATTCAATCGAATACCAACCAAACAAACCGATATAGCTTATCGATACGGCAACCGTGCAGTTTTAGAAAAACCATGTTAAAAACTCTCCGCCGCCAGGGTTCTGGCGGCAACGTTCTCAGGGCGGGGTGCAATTCCCCACCGGCGGTAATTGCGCGCAATGTGCATAGCCCGCGAGCGCTTGGCGCTTCGAACTGCTCAGGCAGGACGGCGACAAGGTCAGCAGACCCGGTGTGATCCCGGGGCCGACGGTCATAGTCCGGATGAAGAGAGAACGGGATTGGCACCTAAGGGCCGCGCGCTGACCTCATGCCTGCATGAAACAGTGGTGCATACCCTTAAATCCCATTCGATTCATAACGCCCTGTTTTTTTCTTAAACAGGAGTCAGAACATGCAACCCACCGCAATCGACAGCAAAAGCAAAAACCATCACGGCGAGCGTGTCGCGTTTATCCAGGCCTGCTGGCACAAGGATATTGTCGACCAATCGCGCAAAGGCTTCCTCGCCGAAATGATCGCCCAGGGTTATCAGGAATCGGACATCGATTTCTTCGAAGTCGGCGGCGCCTTCGAGATGCCCCTGCACGCCAAGCTGCTGGCCAAGACTGGCCGTTACGCCGGTATCGTCGCCGCCGCGCTGGTGGTGGATGGCGGGATCTACCGTCATGAATTCGTCGCGCAATCGGTGGTCAGCGGCCTGATGCAGGTGCAGCTGGAAACTGAAGTGCCGGTGTTCTCGGTGTCCCTGACGCCGCACCATTTCCACGGGGGCAGCGAACACACCACGTTCTTCTACGAGCACTTCGTGCACAAAGGTCAGGAAGCTGCGCGTACGTGCGCCGATACGCTGCATAAGGTGCGGGCGATCCGTCGTAGCGAACCGCGGGCTGTAGCGGTCTAAGCAGCAACGCAAAACGAGTGTGGGAGGGGGCTTGCTCCCGATAGCGGTGTGTCAGTCAGCTCATCTGTAGCTGAAGCAACGCAATCGGGGGCAAGCCCCCTCCCACATTTGAAGCCAGTCAGGCCTGAGACCTATGCAAGGCCGGCGTCTGTGGTCGGCACGATGAGAATTCCCGCGCGCAAACCATTCTTCACCTTCGGGTTGGGGAAGATGATGCGCGCACCCTCCTCCTCGATCACCCAGCGGGTTTGGGCCACATCTTCGGCCAGCAGATACCCCTTTTCCAACGCCGAAAAGTTTTCCACGTCAGCCGGCAAATGCAGCAGGAAAGCATCGCTGTGCTTGATGATTTCGCGTGCAACGGCAAACAGCTTCAAGCCGTCGAGGCTGTCGGACTCAGGCTCGGTGCCTTCGATGATGTGCTTGAGGCGCTGCTCCAGGCGGGAAACATCCACGCCCTGGTTCTGCCCAAACGGCCGCGCCTTGCCCAGTTCCAGGGTGAAAGCCTCGGCGTCCAACTGTTCATACGTAAACGCCGTGAACGTGATAGAGGCCTTGTTCTGCAGCAGCACCGCCTCCATTCCGGCGGCGCGCAGGCGCTCTAGCTCACGACGCGAATGCCGGCGCCCTTCTTTCCACGGATACAGCGCAAATTGCTCGATCTTCGAGCCACGAATCGCGGTGTGCAGGTCGTAATGCAGGCGCGAACGGCCCGCCTGGCTGAAAAAGCTGCGGGCCAACTGTTCAAGTTCGGCGGCGCGCATGGCTTCCGGGCCAATGTTGCTTTCATGACGGCCGTTGAACAGCCGGTTGACGTCCAGTTCAAGGTAACGCTCGCCGCGACGCATGGCCTCGGGGTTGCCGAACAGGAACAGAATACGGGTGCGGGGTTTGATCTCCCCACGGGCGATGCCATGCAACAGGCGGTCGAGCAGTTCGATCGGCGCGGTTTCGTTGCCATGGATGCCGGAGGACAGCAGCAGGTCGCCGCGATTATCCCTGGCTTCGGGCGGACGCACTTCAAGCGCACCCTCGCTGAGCCAGCGCATCTGCACGCCGTCGACAGTCAGTTGAATTTTTTGCGCCGGTTCGCGACCGGCGAGGGTCAGTTCAAGCAGTTTGCCGAGGGCGAGCATAAGCAGCTTCCTTAGTGGTTGCAGCCTGGGCCGTGGACGTGGTCGTCGTCATCACCTTCGACGTCAGCCGGTTCCATTTCCAGTTGCAGGCTCATCAAGTTGGTCGCCAGCGGGCGCATCAACAGGTTGGCGTACTCGGCGTCGCCCTCTTCCACATCCACGCCGATCAGCAGTTGGCCACGGCCGTCATGCTGGATCCAGATCTCCTTGCCCTGCCAGACCACGGCAACGCGGGTGCAGGATGTTTCCAGCTGGGTGCCGTCGGTGTCTTCAAGGATCAGCTTCAGGGTGTCGGTCATAAATAAAAGTTCTCAGCCGTAGGGCGTTAATTGATCTGGAAAGGATAAACCGAGCCCAGTTTAAGGATTTGCGTCAGTTCATCCAGTGCCGTCCGGCACTCAAGCAGCAGTTGCGGGTCAGCCAGGTCGGTTTCGCGCAGGCTGTCGCGGTAGTGCTTGTTGACCCATTGGGTCAGGGTGTCGTACAGCGGCGCGGTCATGATAACGCCTGGATTCACCGCCGCCAGTTCGGTTTCGTTCAGCGCCACACGCAAACGCAGGCACGCCGGGCCGCCGCCGTTCTGCATGCTTTGCTTGAGGTCGAACACCTTCACTTCGCGGATCAACCCGCCGCAGGCCGTGAGGTGTTGCAGGTACGCCCAGACGCGCGGATTGGCGCGGCATTCTTCCGGCACGATCAGCAGCATCGAGCCGTCAGGACGAGTCAGCAGTTGGCTGTTGAACAAGTAGGAGCGCACCGCATCCTCGACGCTGACCTGGGAACGCGGCACACACACGGACTGGAAGTTGCCGCCCAGCTTGCCCAACTTGCCCTGCAGTTCGGCGAGCATCTGTTCGGTGTTGAGGAACGCGTCCTCGTGGTAGAACAGCACCTCGCCGTTGCCGACAGCGATCACGTCGTTGTGGAACACACCGGCATCGATCACCGACGGGTTCTGCTGGGCGTAAACCACGCCGTCATCCTTCAGGCCGTGCAGACGTGCAACCGCCTGGGACGCTTCGAGGGTCTGGCGCGCCGGGTACTTTTGCGGGGCCGGGTAGCGAGCATCGAACGCACTGCGGCCAAACACGAAAAACTCGACGCCGGCCCCACCGTACTCACGGCAAAAGCGCGTGTGATTGGCCGCGCCCTCATCGCCAAACTGCGCCACCGCCGGCAACGCCGCGTGGTGGGCGAAGTGCTTCTGGTCGGCGAACATCGCCCCCAGCACGCGGCTGGTGGTCGGGTGTTCGATGCTGCGGTGGTATTTGCAGTTGAGGTTGGCAGCGGTGAAATGCACACGGCCATCCGCCGTGTCGGCGCTGGGGCTGACGGTGGCGGCGTTGGCCACCCACATGCTCGACGCCGAACAGCTCGCCACCAATAAAGGCATGGCCTGCCTCGCCGCCTGTTCGATGACCTGAGCGTCGGTGCCGCTGAAACCGAGGTTGCGCAGAGCGGCCACATCCGGACGCTCCTGGGGCGCGAGCACGCCTTGCACAAAGCCCATGTCCATCAGCGCTTTCATTTTTTGCAGTCCCTGCAACGCCGCTTCCTTCGGGTTGGAATGCTGCTGGCTGTTGCTCTGGGACGCGACGTTGCCGAAGGACAAGCCGCCGTAGTTATGGGTCGGCCCCACTAGACCGTCAAAATTGACTTCACAGGATTTCATCGGCGAGGCTCCACGAACATCTGTTTTTATAGGCTTCAAATTACTTGAACACACCACAAATCAAGTGTGGGAGGGGGCTTGCCACCGATAGCGGTCTGTCAGTTGATAAATCAGATGACTGATCCACCGCCATCGGGAGCAAGCCCCCTCCCACATTTAAATCAGCGTGATGCCGGGGGTCAGTGTGGCGGGCACCGCCAACGTCGGGGTTTCAAGCGACGCCACCGGGTACGCACAATAATCCGCCGCGTAATACGCACTGGCGCGATGGTTACCCGAGGCCCCGACCCCGCCAAACGGCGCGGTGCTGGCGGCGCCGGTCAGTTGTTTGTTCCAGTTGACGATGCCGGCGCGGCTTTCCAGCCAGAACTGCTGGTAACGCGCTTGCGAATCCGACAACAAGCCCGCGGCCAGGCCGTACTGGGTGTTGTTGGCCTCGGCAATCGCCGCGGCAAAATCCGCATAGCGAATCACCTGCAACAGCGGGCCGAACAGCTCTTCGTCTTCGCGCTCGGTCACGGCCGTCACGTCGAGGATGCCCGGGGTCAGCAAGGCGGCCTGATCACGGGGTTGCGTCATTTCCAGCAGCGCCACGGCGCCATTGGCCAACATCAGTGCCTGAGCGTCCATCAGTGCTTTGGCGGCTGCCAGGGAAATCACCGAGCCCATGAATGGCGCCGGTTGCTGGTCGAAGGCCCCTACTGAAAGGGTCGCGCTGACCGCCACCAGACGTGCCAGCAAGGCATCGCCCCAGGCGCCTTCCGGCACCAGCAAGCGACGGGCGCAGGTGCAGCGCTGGCCGGCGGAGATAAACGCCGACTGGATGATGGTGTACACCGCCGCATCCACATCGGCCACTTCGTCCACCACCAGCGGATTATTGCCGCCCATTTCCAGGGCCAGGATCTTGTCCGGACGCCCGGAAAACTGCTGGTGCAGGTGGTTGCCGGTGCGGCTGGAACCGGTGAAGAACAGACCGTCGATGCCGGGGTTGGCCGCCAACGCGATACCGGTTTCCCGAGCGCCTTGCAGCAGGTTCAATACGCCCGCCGGTAAGCCCGCTTCGACCCAGCACTGCACGGTCAGCTCGGCAACTTTCGGCGTCAGCTCGCTCGGCTTGAACAGCACGGTGTTACCCGCCAGCAGCGCCGGGACAATATGCCCGTTCGGCAAGTGACCGGGAAAGTTATAGGGGCCGAACACCGCCACCACACCGTGAGGCTTGTGGCGCAGCACAGCGATGGCGTCGCCCAGGGGGCCGCTCTTCTCGCCGGTACGCTCGCGATAACTTTGCACCGAGATGGCGATCTTGTTGGCCATGCTGGTGACTTCAGTCGCCGATTCCCACAGTGGCTTGCCGGTTTCCTCACCGATGCAGCGGGCGATTTCATCGGCGCGGCTTTTCAGCGTGGCGGCGAAGGTTTCGAGCACACCGATGCGCTCTTCCAACGTCTGCCGAGCCCAGCCTGGAAACGCCTGACGCGCAGCCTGCACCGCGGACTCGACCTGCTCGGCCGTCGCGCCATTGCCGCTCCACAGCACTTGCTGGGTGACCGGGTTACGCGACTCGAACAATTCACCCTGGCCGGCCAGCCAGCTACCTGCGATGTACAACGAATTCATTATTTCGACTCCCGAGCAGCAGACAACGCAACAGCACGCACTTGATCACCGACCACCAACTGGAGGCGCTTGGCGGTCTGAGGATCGACCACCAACGTGCCCGCGGCCAGACGGGCCGGTGCGGCCGTGATGCGACAGTCTTCGCGTTTGCGGTTATGGATCAGGAACGGCGTGGCGTCGTCTCCCGGGGTGCCGATGGCCAGCACCAGCGTCTGGCTGTCGCGCACCGCACGAATCTTGCTGGTTTCACACTCCACCGCCGGGCCTGCGTCGAAAATATCCACATAGCCCTGGTAGCTGAAGCCTTCGCTCTTGAGCATGCTCAGCGCCGGCTCGGTGTCCGGATGCACCTTGCCGATCACGTTGCGCGCGTCTTCGGAGAGAAAGCAGCTGTACAGTGGAAACTTCGGCATCAGCTCGGCGATAAATGCCTTGTTGCCCACGCCGGTGAGGTAGTCGGCCTGGCTGAACTCCATCTTGAAGAAGTGTCGACCCAGGCTTTCCCAGAACGGCGAGCGCCCTGCTTCGTTGGACACGCCACGCATTTCGGCGATGATCTTGTTGCCGAACAGCTGCGCAAACTCTGCGATAAACAGCAGGCGCGCCTTGGCCAGCATGCGGCCGTTGAGGCCGTTGCGGTAATCGGCGTGCAGGAACAACGAACACAGCTCGGAATTGCCGGTGAGGTCGTTGGCCAGGAACAACGTCGGAATTTCGCGGTAGATATTCAACTCCTGGGAGGCGCTGACCGTCAGGCCGACCCGGAAGTTGTACCAGGGCTCGCGCAGGCCGACGGCGCCGGCGATGGCCGAAATCCCCACCACCCGGCCTTCGTCGTTTTCCAGCACGAACAGGTAGTCCGCATCACCGCGCCCGGCTTCGCCGCGAAAGGTTTTCTCAGCCCAGCCCACGCGGTGGGTCAGGCGCTCTTCGTTGGCCGGCAAGGTGGTGAGGCCGGTGCCGGTGCTGCGCGCCAGGTCAATCAGGGCCGGTAAATCGCTGCTGCGTACGGGACGAACGATCATGCTATCTCCTCGAACGGGCCGCTGTGGTCAGCCACCCGCGAAACTCTCTTTTTAAACCGCAACCAGACGCACACTCGCGCCTTCGCCCACGCCCAGGGCTTCGGCTGCCGCCAGGTCCAGGGTCACCGGCTTGCCCGGCGCGTAATCCAGCTCCAGCATCACCGCACGGTAATCCTGCAACTGCGCGTTGCTCACCAGGTACTGGCGACCGACGCCCCTTACCATCTCGCCGATTTTCACCGGTACCACGCGGCTCTGGGCAATCGAGCGAATGCCCGACACCCGTGCGTGCAGCGTCGGGCCGCCGTCGAAGATGTCGATGTAGTGATCCGTCTCGAAGCCTTCGCGCATCAGGATGTCGAAGGTGATCTGCGCTCGCGGGTGCACCTGGCCCATGGCTTCCTGGGCTGCGTCCGGCAGCAGCGGCACATAGATCGGGTAATGCGGCATCAGCTCGGCGAGGAAGGTGCGGCTTTTCAGCCCGCACAGACGCTCGGCGGCGGCGTAATTGAGGTCGAAGAAGTTGCGGCCGATGGCATCCCAGAACGGCGAATCACCGTTTTCGTCGCTGTAGCCGACGATCTCGGTCACCACCGAATCGGCAAAGCGTTCGGGGTGGCTGGCGACGAACAACAGGCGGCCCCGGGAATTGAGTTCCGACCACGGCGAACCGACCAGTGCAGGCTTCACGTAGAAACTGGTGAGCAGGCTATTGCCGGTGAGGTCGTGGCACTGGGAAAGCACGTGGATCTTGTTGTGGATCTTCAGCTCGCGGGAGGCGTGCACAAAGGTTTCGTTACGAAAACTGTAGAACGGCTCGGAGTAGCCGGCTGAAGCAACGATGGCCGAGCAGCCGGCGAGCTTGCCGGTGTCGGTGTCTTCGAGCACGAAGAAATAGCTTTCTTCACCGTTGAAACTCACTTCGGCCGCGAACGAGGCTTCACTGGCGGCGATCTTGTCGCTCAGGCGTTCCACATCATCCGGCAAGGAAGTGACACCAATCGGGCTGTCCGCAGCCAGACGCTGTACCTCGCCCAGGTCAGCCATTTGCGCGGGGCGCATCACCAGCATGGTGTCACTCCTTAACTCGAAAAACTCATAGAGGGAAAAATACCGGGCACAGGATCTGAGTTCACACAGATCCAATGTGGGAGGGGGCTTGCCCCCGATAGCAGTTTGTCAGTTGATAAATCAGGTGACTGATCCACCGCCATCGGGGGCAAGCCCCCGCCCACATTTGATCCGGTCCGGCCTGCTAAATGTGTCGCTATCAGGCGTGCGTCAACGTCTTCACAGCACGTTCAAAACGATCCAGCCCTTCCGTGATGTCCGCCTCTTCCACCACCAGGCTTGGCGCAAAACGCACCACGTCCGGGCCGGCTTGCAGGATCATCAGGTTTTCTTTCTCGGCGGCGTTGAACACGTCCTTGGCCTTGCCTTTGAACGCATCGCTGAGCACACAACCGATCAGCAAGCCCATGCCGCGCACTTGCGTAAAGATGCCGTATTGCGTGCCGATCTGCTCCAGGCGCGTCTTGAACAGCGCGTGCCTGGCATTCACGCCGGCCAGCACTTCGGGGGTGTTGATCACGTCGATCACGGCTCCAGCCACCGCGCACGCCAGCGGGTTACCGCCATAGGTGGTGCCGTGGGTGCCGGCCACCAAGTGCTTGGCCAGATCTTCCCGGGTAAGCATCGCGGCAATCGGGAAACCGCCGCCCAGGCTCTTGGCGCTGGTGAGGATGTCTGGCGTCACGCCGTAATGCTGGTAGGCAAACAGGTGACCGGTGCGGCCCATGCCGGTTTGCACTTCGTCAAATACCAACAGCGCGTCGTGGGCATCGCACAGTTCGCGGGCGCCTTGCAGGTAAGCCAGTTCGGCCGGCAATACACCGCCTTCACCCTGGATCGGCTCCAGCACCACAGCGCAAGTCTTGTCCGACACAGCGGCCTTCAGTGCAGCCAGGTCGTTATAAGGCACATGGGTGATGCCGGTGATTTTAGGCCCGAAACCATCGGAGTACTTGGACTGGCCACCGACGGTGACGGTGAACAGCGTACGGCCGTGGAAACTGTTCAGCGCGGCAATGATCTCGTACTTCTCGCTGCCGAAACGGTCGAACGCAACGCGACGGGCCAGCTTGAAGGCGGCCTCGTTGGCTTCGGCGCCGGAGTTGCAGAAGAACACGCGCTCGGCAAACGTGGCGTCGATCAGCTTATGCGCCAGACGCAGCGCCGGCTCATTGGTGAACACGTTGGAGACATGCCACAGCGTGTTGGCCTGTTCGGTCAGTGCACCGACCAGCGCCGGGTGCGCATGGCCCAATACGTTAACCGCGATGCCGCCGGCAAAGTCGATCAGCTCGCGACCGGCCTGGTCCCAAACGCGCGAACCTGCGCCACGCACGGGGATAAAGGCGGCAGGCGCGTAGGTAGGCACCATCACCTGGTCGAAATCGGCACGTTGCACCGGGGCTTGCTCAACGGACATCGGAGTCTCCTGAAGAGGAACGCCTGCCTGGAACTGGCGGGCGATGCAGGGATTGTAAGGACAGTTTTGAGCGCCACCTTGTCGCCAAGCGACAACTTCTTATAGCGCCAACCCCGGTTTTACACGGGTTTACGGCAATGCGACATATTGCGTCGCAATGGCGCAGTTTAAACGCTGCCGCAGTTTTGCGTCAGGGGCCGCCGGTGAAAGGGCTGTGCCCCCTAACTATCTAAAGCCTCCTGCGCGCAACCGACGGGTTTACTGCAAGCCTTCATGACTTGTACGGACCCGCTTCATGACCAACATCGATCTCTCGGATGCCAGCCTGCCTGACAGCCACTACCAACTGCTGACCAGCGCCCTGCCCGCCTGGCTCGGCAATGCCTCTGCCAGCAAACGCCAGGCGCTTGCCAAAACCCAGCCCCGCCCGCTGCCGGGCAGCGTCGAGCAGCGGGCGGCGCTCAAGCGGCTTACCGGCGCCCACTGGGATGCACAAAACAGTGTGGACCGGGCATTGCAACACCTGCAGGACGTCAAGACCTTTGCCACCCCGATCCTCGAGCAGGCACTGAAAGCCGAGTTCGGCCTGCAACTGGATGTCGAGGCCACCTTTGTGCGTCTGTATATCCCCGACCGCATCCCATGGTTCTCGATACACTCCGGCGCAACGCGAACCTGGACGGTCTCGCTGCTCGACGCCGCCCTGCATAACTTCGAACACAAGGAAACGCTGGCGGACGCCTACGAGCCGGCCTCGACCTTTATCACGCGCCCCTCAGCCAGCGGGCAATTCGACACCTTGCCGCCAATCAAGCGCGTGATGTCAATCTCGGCGTTTACCAGCCTGTGCCGTGACCTGGATATCGGTGCCCTCTACGCCCGCTACCTGAACGAGGCGCTCGGGATGTCCAACCCGGTGGCCGCCGCAGTACTGCGCCTGAAGGTCGACGCCAGCCACAAAGCCGCCCTGCAGGTCGCGCTGCAACTGGCACGTATCCAGGGAGATATCAGCGAGGACTTCGGCACCGTGATCGAAGGGCTGATCGCGGGCACATCCCACCTCAGGCTCGATGGCCAGCCGTTGCTCTGTCACGACTTCAGGCTGATGGAAATTCCGCTCACGGGGATCCAATTGTTTGCCCCCGACCTGGAAACGCCCCGGTCGGCCCAGCGCCTGGTGGCATACATTCCGGATGATCCACAGCACCCACTCAAGGAATATGCCTCGTCGCGGGCCTTCATGCAGGAACTGATACGACAACTGCGTGATCGCGACTATCAAACCTTCTTCAGCCGCTTCGTGCCCCACGCCAATCGAGGGGTATTTTTTTCCGGCCTGGACCAGCGCCTGGCGCGCATTACCTGGCATCCCCCCGTCAAGGGCAGCAGCGAGGCCCCCTGGCGCCGTAAACCGACCGACAACCCTACCCTGCAGTTTGACGCAGTGCCGATCACGGGCGATCCCTGGTTGCATCTGTATCAGCGAAAGCTCGACAAGATACTCAACGATGCTCGCACCCTTGCCGTTTCCACCGCCAGTGTCGATCGCGAGGCACGCTGGCGACTTTGGGACTCCTTCGTCGATGTTGCATCCTCTATCCTCAACGCGGCATTGATGGTGGTAGCCCCCTTTGTCCCGGGGCTGGGCGAGTTGATGCTTGGCTACATGGCCTATCAACTGCTCGATGATGTGTTCGAAGGGATCGTCGACTGGGCCGAAGGCCAGGGCAAAGAAGCCTTCGGTCATCTCATGAGCGTGCTGGAGTCCCTGCTGCAATTGGGCGCATTTGCCGCGGGCAGCAAGATTGGTGTGCCCCTGTTGCGCAAGGCGTTACCCAAGGACGTACTCGCCTATATCGACACATTCAAACCCGTCAGCCTGGCCAATAATGCCAAGCGTTACTGGAAACCGGACCTGACGCCCTACGAGTACCCTGCATCGCTACCACCGCGCCTGGGTATCAACGAGCTGGGCCTGCACGAGACACGCGGGGAGACAATCCTGGCGCTGGAAAACAAACTGTACAGCGTGGAAAAAGCCCCGGACAGCGAGCTATACCAGATCAAACACCCCAGCCGCGCCGACGCCTATCGCCCGATCGTGCGACACAACCGCGCCGGCGCGTGGCACACCGAACTCGAACAACCCTTGCAGTGGGACAAACCCACGCTGCTGCGCAGGCTAGGCCATAGCGTCCAGGGCTTGAGCGAGGCGGACCGAGAATTGGCTCTGCATATCAGCGGTACGGATGAACACGTCGTACGCAAAATGCATGTCAACAGCGAACGTCCGTCACCGCTGTTGGACGATACCTTGAGCCGCCTGCGCATCGACCGCGACATCCAACGGCTCATCGAACAGCTGCGCAGTGAGGACCCGACGGTGTATCACCAGATTGATCCTCAAGACACCTTGCAGCTATTGACCACCCACGGCTCGTGGCCGCCCACCAAAGCCTTGCGCATCGTCAACGACAAGGGTCAGACCGCCTGGGAATTCGGGGACAAGCGCATGCCGGTGGTTCAGGTCTACGAATCCCAGCTGGACAATGGAGACTTGCTGAAAACGGTCTTGCGCGGCCTGACCACCGAAGAGATCCGCACGCAGTTCGGTGAGCGCGCCAGCGACCCGGAACTGAGCCTGGAACGCCGCGCCCACCTGCTGCGCCATAAGCTGGCGGATATTGCCGATCACCAGCGCAGCGCGTTGTTCGAATCGCGGTATGCGCCGCTGCAAGCCGCTACCGAGCCGCTTACCCAGCAATTGCTCAGCACCACGCCCGGGTTGCCGGCGAGCGTGGCGCAAACCCTCGTGAGCGAGGCGAGCGGCGCAGAGCTTGAAGCGCTGCATGAGCGCAACACGCCGCCGCGCCTGGCCGAACTGGCACGCGCCGCGTGGAATGAAGTCAAGGTCAACCGTGCCTATGAGGGGCTGCACCTGAAGGCGCCGGGGTCGGTGGACACCGATCGGCTGGCACTCAACTCCCTGCGCACACTGAAGGGCTGGTCGGGCGAGGTACAGCTCGAGGCCCGTCACGATTCACTGACCGGGCCAACCTGGCTGCGGATCGGCCCGGTTGACGCGCCCATCCATCGCACGTTGGTGCGCACCGAAGCGGGTCACTACCAGCCCTACGATGAACAGGGCGCCCTCGGCAGCGAGACTGACCTGTACTCAGCCATTTTAAGTGCCCTGCCCGACAAGCAGCGTGATCAACTCGACCTGGGCCTTCACCAGGGCGCACAACTCAAGCAGCGTCTACGGCAGGCGCCACTGCCACGCAACGAACTACGCGCATTGCTTACCCCCCACAATGAGCCCGGACAGGCCATTGAAACCCTGCGCCTGTTAGGCGCCGACAACGGCTATCACGCCCAGGCGCCCGCGCCCCTGGGCGCTGCAAACCTGCACCAACGCGCGCGCAGCCTGTACCCCGCACTTGCCGAACATCAATTGACCACCCTGCTGAACCATTTGCAGTCCCAGCCTGGCGGTGCACTTGCCGGCCTGGAAGCGCTGGACATCGAATACCACCAACTGGAACGCGACCTGACTAGCTGGCAACGCAACATTCCCTCTCAGAACCCCGGGAACGGCTCTGTACTCAGCTTGCGGCAGCGCGAGTACGAAAAACGCAATCGCGAGCTCATGGCCCGCGAACTCAGACGCTGCTGGCGCAGGGAATTGCCCATCGATGATTACTTCGAAGACCCGACCCTCGACGGTTACCGGCTGAACCTGAATACCCCTATTCGCGGCGAATTGCCCCGGCTGTCCGCCAACTTCGATCACGTATCGATGCTGACCCTGTCGGGCAGCGACCACACGCTGGGGGCACCCGCGTTCCTCGGCTACTTTGCGCGGCTGCGTCATTTGGCCGTTGAAAGTCTGCCCTTGGGCGACGTGCCACCGGCTGTATTGCAGATGGGCAACTTGAAACTACTGCGCCTGAGCGACTGCGCAATCAGCCTGACGCCGCTCAGTCAGACCCGGCTCGCCTCGATGACCCAACTGCAAACCCTGGACCTGTATAAAAACCCCTTGGGCCGCGTACCCAGCGTGGAGGCCATGACCGAACTGCACACCCTGGACCTGTCCGACACCGGCATCGATAGCCTCCCCCCTGGTCTGCTCACCCGCAATAATCTGGATGCGGCCTTTCTCAGTGGCAACCGGATCAAAGAACTGCCCGCGACACTGTTCGCTCTGCCAGCGGGTAAAAGCGTGGCCTTCGACCTGTCTCGCAACCCGCTGTCATCGACCACCCTTGAGCGCGTCAAAGCCTACTACCAGCAGCACGGAGATTACTGGGAGGCCACTGCTCCCGACGTGGATGTGCACGATGCAAAACGGCTGTACCCCTCCCTGGACGACAACCAAATCAACCGGCTCATCTACAGCCTGCCGGGCGATCTGGAAGCAGGCAGGCGCGAGCTGGCACGCTTGGCCGGTGAATTGGACACGTTGCAGCTCGAGCTCAACCACTGGTCACAGCAACCCCCGGCACCGTCAGTGGAAGGCAACCGGCGAAACTCACTCAAGGTGCTGCTCGAAAAAAGCTGGCGTCGGGAGTTGCCCCAAGACACTCAAGTTGTCCACACCCTGGACATCCCTCAGTCTCTCGCGGGCGAAGTGCCCACCCTCAGTGCGCGTTTCAAACATATTGGCTCACTGACGATCAAAGGCAGCGGGAGCCCGATGGGGTCAACCGCCTTTATCGACAGCTTTCCGGCCCTGACGATCCTCGACATCGAAAACGTCTTGCTCGAGGATATCCCTCCCTCGGTGATCAACCTGCCAGGACTGGAAATACTGGGGCTGCCACGCTGCTCAATCGCGCTGAACCGCGCCAGTCTGGAGGGATTGCACGGCATGAGCAGCCTCAAGTACTTGAACCTGGACCATAACCCCCTGGGACAAGTCCCGGACTTCAGTCGCCTGCCCGGCTTGAGCCATATCTCACTGAAAGACACCGGACTAATGGAGATACCGCTTGAGCTGCTGGGCAACCCACCACGCCAGACGGTGAACTTGAGCGAAAACGCCATTGAACAACTGCCCGCCGAACTGTTCGCGTTGCCGAGCTCACTCACCAGCCCACTGGACCTTTCCGCCAACCCGTTGACGCCCCCGACCCTGGACTTGATCAAAACCTACTGCCAGCGCACCGGCGAGAGCTTCGCCGCCCAGGCCTCCGCAGAGCAACGCCTGCGTACGCAACAGCTATACCCCACATTCCTGGAAGCTGAGGCAGACCGTTTTATCTTCCGCCTGCCCGGCGATATGGCAGCGGTGGACCCGACTTTGACGCGCCTGGAAGCCGAATACGAACAACTGGGTAACGACCTGCAACTGTGGGTGCAGGCTGTGCCGGATCGACACCCGATCCTGGATGTGCCCCTTGACGAGCAAACCCGTGCCCTGGACCAGCTGTCGAGACAGAACTTCAAGACGTTGCTGGAACAAGCCTGGCGACGCGAAAGCGCCCTGGACGAAGAGAGCCTGGGCGATGAACCGAGCCACATGGTGCATACGGACACACCGATATTGGGCGACTTGCCGCAGTTGAACGCCAACTTCAACCACGTGACCTCGTTCGAGCTGATCGGTAACGGCACCACAACTGGCGTCGACGGCACATTGCGCAGTTTCAAGCACCTGCAATCACTGACACTGACCAAGTGCTCGCTGGGCACGCTGCCTGAGTCGATCCAGTACATGCCCAAGCTGTCCACCCTGGCAATGGAAGAGTGCGCAATCCGCTTGACACCCGACACCCGAGGAGCGCTGGCGCATTTGAACCAGCTGGACTTCCTTGACTTGAGCAACAACCCTTTGGGCCTCGCCCCTGACATCAGTTCGCTGCACCAACTAGCCTCGCTTCACCTGAGAAATGCAGCACTGAGCGAAGCCCCTGAAGGCGTGTTCCGGGTGGATGGGCTGCACACGCTGGATTTGAGCAACAACGGAATCCGCGAGATACCGGCGGACTTGCTGGACAGTCGAACCGTGTTCAACCAGGACTGCGACCTGAGCCTTAACCCGCTATCGCCAGCAAGCCTGGCACGCCTGCGCCAGTATTACCAACGCACAGGCATTGACTTCCAGGTTGCGGCCGCCACCGTGGATGCTCAAGGCACACCACTGGTGGTGGCTCATCCTGAACCGGAAGAAGACTGACGGGTTGATCAGCCGCGCTCGGACGGCACCGAAGACAGTTCAAAGGGGCTGCTGCTGCGCCGTTGATTGCGATCTTCACGAGGGGTTGCGCCGAAGAAGTTGCGGTAGGCGCTGGAGAAATGCGGCCCCGAGGAGAAGCCGCACGACAAGCCGATCTGGATGATCGACTTGCTGGTTTGCATCAACATCTGGCGGGCTTTGTTCAGGCGCAGCTCCAGGTAGTACTGGCTGGGGACGCGGTTGAGGTATTGCTTGAAGATCCGTTCCAGTTGTCGTCGCGACACGCAGACATGCTGGGCGATTTCGTCCGTGGTCAACGGCTCTTCGATGTTGGCTTCCATCAACAAAACCGCCTGGGTCAGCTTCGGATGGCTGGAGCCCAGGCGGTTTTGCAGCGGGATGCGCTGGCGCTCGCCACCTTCGCGGATGCGCTCCACCACCAGCTCTTCCGAGACCGCACCAGCCAGCTCGGCACCGTGGTCACGGGCCAGCACTGCCAGCAGCAGGTCGAGTACCGACATGCCACCGCAGGCGGTCAGGCGATCACGGTCCCAGTCAAACAGATGGCTGGTGGCGATGACCTTGGGGAAGCGTTCGGCAAAATCATCCTGCCAGCGCCAATGCACGGCAGCGCGGTAGCCATCCAACAGGCCAAGCTGGGCCAGCGGGTACACTCCGGCGGACAGACCACCGATCACACACCCCGCCCGGACAAGCTGCTTGAGCGCGGTACTGAGCTGGGAAGCGATCACAGTGGGCGGCTCATCCGCCAACAGGAACAGCTTCTGAAAACCTTCGAGCTTGCCGGCCCACGGCTCGCCCGGCAGTTGCCAGGCGCCTTCGGCGGCAGGCTCGGCGAGCAGGAATGACAACTCGTAGACCACCTCCGGATGCACCCGCTGAGCAACGCGCAAGGCCTCCTCAGCCAGCGCAAGCGTGAGTGCTTTTGTGCTGGGCCAAATCAGGAAACCAATTTTATGGGCGGTCATGGAGTGCTATCCGGAACGAAAACAGTAATGAAGACAGAGGCCAATGCTAGCCGGTAAACCAACACAAATCTCAAAAACAATGGCGATCAAATGTGGGAGGGGGCTTGCCCCGATAGCGGTGTATCAGATCCACATGTACTGACTGACACACCGTCATCGGGGGCAAGCCCCCTCCCACATAAAGCAGCTCCAACAGGAAAGGACTATTTCAAGCTGCCGGAGAGGAACTGCTGAAGGCGCTCGGACTGCGGGTTCACCAGCACTTCGCGAGGATTACCACGCTCTTCGACAATGCCTTTGTGCAAAAACACCAACTGGTTCGACACTTCACGGGCAAAGCCCATTTCATGGGTCACCACCACCATGGTGCGGCCTTCCTGGGCCAGGTCCTGCATCACTTTGAGCACTTCACCGACCAACTCAGGGTCGAGCGCCGACGTCGGTTCGTCGAACAGCATCACCTCCGGCTCCATCGCCAGGGCACGGGCAATCGCCACGCGCTGCTGCTCGCCACCGGACATATGGCCTGGGAAGGCATCCTTACGATGACCCACACCGACCTTGGCCAGGTAATGCTCGGCTTTTTCACGCGCGTCTTTCTTCGACATGCCCAACACATGCACCGGGGCTTCCATCACGTTTTCAAGCGCAGTCATGTGCGACCACAGGTTGAAATGCTGGAACACCATGGACAGGCGCGAACGCATGCGCTGCAGTTGTTTAGGGTCGGCAGCCTTCATGGCGCCGTCTTTGTTGGCGACCAGTTTCAGCTCTTCGTTATTGAGCAGGATCTTGCCGGCGTGGGGCTGCTCCAGCAAGTTGATGCAGCGCAAAAAGGTACTTTTGCCCGAGCCACTGGAGCCGATAATGCTGATCACATCACCGGCTGCGGCGACCAGGGACACGCCTTTGAGCACTTCATGACTGCCATAGCGTTTATGCAGGTCTTGGACTTCAAGCTTGTACATGCGGTCGGTTCTCACAAAAACAGGTGGTCAGTCGTTGAGCAAGCGCCCGTGACGCAGCGCTTCGCGCCCCGCCACCTTGGCCAGCCAGAAACCCGCTTGGGCATAACGCAGCCGTTCAACGGCAAACAACACCCCGGACGTACCCGCGCAAACAATGCTCACGTGGTCTGCCAGGGGATCAATCACTTCAAAAATGGGTTCGCCCTGCTCGACCCAGTCACCGGCCTTACGCAGGTAACTGATCACTCCGGCGTGGGGGGCGAACAGCAATTCGGTGCCTTCGAACGGCATGCCTTCGCACGCTTCGTGTTGCGGTGCCGGCCATTCGCCCTTGATCAGGCCTTGTTCGGCAAGAAACGCCAGGATGCCTTCAGCGTGGAAGATCGCCTCATTGCGACCGGTGTCAGCCTGGCCGCCCAACTCCAGCGTCGTCGCCAGACAGGCCAGCGGAATCTGTGCGTCGGGAAACGTGCGCGACAGACGCAGCCACGGCAACGAACAGGCTTCATCGAACGAGCTGCCACCGGAATCTTCCGCGAGCAGGCCGACCTTCACATTCAAATGCGCCGACAGCGAGCGCCACTGTGGCCAGTGCTGGGGCAGTGCGTACATGTGCAGTGCGGCCTCGGCGTCGCAATGCAGGTCGAGCACCACATCGGCGTTGCAGGCGTGGCTGAGCAGAATACGTTGCATGCCTTGCAACTGGCTGCTCGGCGCGGGCAAGGCACTGAGCACATCGCTCATGGCCTGGCGAATCATGCGCACGTTGGCGTGGGGGTCATCGCCCAATTTGCCTTTGAGCAGCTCGGTGACCGGCGCGCTCAACTCCACGAAATCACGGTTGAAATTCTTGCCGCTGCCCACCTCGAAACGGCCCTGGTGGCTGCCTTGCAGCAACTGGCCCAGGCCCATCGGGTTGGCCACCGGTACCAACTCGATCACGCCGTTAAGCGCGCCTTGCTGTTCCAGTTCGGTGAGGCGCTTTTTCAGCTCCCAGGCCGCGCGCATGCCGGGTAACTCATCGGCGTGCAGGCTGGCCTGGATATATGCCTTGCGCTCGCCACGGCCGAAACGAAACACGCTCAGCTGGCGTTCACAGCCCAGGTGGCCCCAGGGCAACAGGTGATCGATACGTTCCATATCAATGCTTCCGTGGAGCCAGGTAGCTCAGCCAGCGGCGTTCGGCCAACTTGAACAGGCGCACCAGGATGAACGTCAGGCACAGGTAGAACACGCCGGCGGTGATATAGGCTTCGAACGGCAGGTAGTACTGGGCGTTCACCGTGCGCGCGGCGCCGGTGATATCAATCAAGGTGACGATGGAGGCCAGGCTGGTGGTCTGCAGCATCATGATCACTTCGTTGCTGTACTGCGGCAGCGCGCGGCGCAGGGCCGACGGCAGCAGAATGCGGCGGTACAGCTTGTAGCGCGACATGCCCATGGCCTTGGCTGCTTCGATCTCGCCATTGGGCGTGGCCTTGAGGCTGCCGGCGATGATCTCGGCGGTGTAGGCGCTGGTGTTGATCGCAAACGCCAGGCACGCGCAGAAGGTGGCGCTGGACAGCAGCGGCCACAGGAAGCTTTCACGCACGGTTTCGAATTGGGCCAGCCCGTAGTAGATCAGGAACAACTGCACCAGCATCGGCGTGCCGCGAATCACATAGGTGTACAGCCACGCCGCGCCATTGACGATTGGCTGCTTGGACACGCGCATCAGGCCCAGGGGCAAGGCGGCGAGCAGGCCGAAGAACAGCGCGATGGCGAGCAGTTTGAGGGTGGTCAGCAGGCCGCCAAGGTACAGCGGCATGGCCTCCCAGATGACGTTGTAGTCGAAGATCATAGATCAGCCGCCCTTACGCCTACCGAGTAGCGCTTCTCAAGATAACGCAGGGCAAGCAATGACACGCTGGTGATCACCAGGTACATCGCCGCCACGGCGAGGAAGAAGGTAAAAGGCTCGCGGGTGGCATCGGCCGCCTGCTTGGCCTTGAACATCATGTCTTGCAGGCCCACCACCGAAATCAGCGCGGTGGCCTTGGTGAGCACCAGCCAGTTGTTGGTGAAACCGGGGATCGCCAGCCGAATCATCTGCGGCACCATCACCCGGAAAAACACCTGGAAGCTGCTCATGCCATACGCCAGGCCGGCTTCAGCCTGCCCCTTGGGAATGGCCATGAAGGCGCCACGAAACGTTTCCGACAGATAGGCGCCAAAGATGAAACCCAGGGTGCCGATACCGGCGGCCAAGGGGTTCAGGTCGATATAGTCGTCGTAGCCGAGCATCGGCGCGACGCGGTTGAGCAGGTCCTGACCGCCGTAGAAAATCAGCAGGATCAGCACCAGGTCGGGGATCCCGCGGATCACCGTGGAGTACAAGTCACCCAGCCAGGCCAACCAGCGCACCGGCGACAGGCGTAAGGCGACCCCGATCAGACCCAGAACAATGGCCAGCGCCATTGACGACAAGGCGAGCTGAAGCGTCAACCATGCGCCATCGAGGATAACGGCCCCGTAGCCTTTCAACATGATTCAGGTCCTCGAAAAGGGGGATGAAAAAATGGCGCAAACTTCAGAGTGTTCTGTTGCTTGCGCCATTTCAGACAGACCGCCGCGACGATTTACTTGGCTTCTGGCCCGTAAATGTCGAAGTTGAAGTACTTGTCCTGGATTTTCTTGTACTCGCCGTTGGCACGGATCGCGGTGATAGCCGCGTTGATACGGTCCAGGTTTTCCTTGTCGCCTTTGCGTACCGCGATGCCTATGCCGTCGCCAAAGTATTTGGCGTCTGTGAAGGCCGGGCCGGTGAACGCGTAGCCTTTACCGGCTGGCGTGTCGAGGAAACCTTCCTGCAGCAGGGTAGCGTCAGCCACAGTGCCGTCGAGGCGACCGGCTTCCACATCCAGGTAGATTTCGTTCTGCGAGCTGTAAGGCACAACGGTGGCGCCTTTGGGAGCCAGGACTTCCTTGGCGAAGCGGTCGTGGATCGAACCGCGCTGCACACCGATCTTCTTGCCCTTGAGTTCATCCAGGCTATCGCTGACCGTGGTGCCTTCCTTCAACACCAGGCGCGCCGGGGTCAGGTAGTAGCGGTTGGTGAAGTCGACGGACTTCTTGCGGTCTTCAGTGATGGACATGGACGACAGGATCGCGTCGATCTTGCGCACCTTCAGTGCCGGGATCAGGCCGTCGAATTCCTGCTCGACCCAGGTGCACTTCACGTCCATCTGCTTGCACAGGGCGTTGCCGATGTCGTAGTCAAAGCCGACGATGCTGCCATCCGGCGCCTTCGAGGCAAACGGAGGGTAAGCTGCTTCAATACCAATCTTCAGTGGCTTGCCTTCGGCGAAAGCCTGCATGGACAGCACGGACAGCGCCAGGGCGCCCAACAGCACGAGTTTCTTCATCTTGGGACTCCATCGGTATAGGGCAAAACAGCAGTATGAGCCATGGCCCACGATGCGGCGAAGGTGAAACCGAATAGCGTTGCAGCGTCCTGCGCCAGAGAGTGCCAGCGACGACGAGCGAGTGATCGGCATTCTAACGACAGGCGGAAAGCCGATATTTCCTCAATGCGACAACAATTTACAGAAGCACCGAGAAAGCGGTTCCAGCCCATTGACAGCCTCTGGATTTTATGCAGAGGCAAAAGATATTAAACCAGCTAATGCTGCAAATTGCGGGCCTATTATTCGCAAACCCTTCTGGCACGGCAAGTGTGGCGTTTAATCTTATTTCCCGGGGTCTCTGAAACGCAGTTTTTCGAGACGCGGGCGTAGCTGTTTGCCTCATACCTGAGCGAAGGGTTACACATTTGCGCCCACCGGTAACATTCAGAAACGTCCTACTGCGTAAACCGATATTTATTGGCTTGCTGGTTATGCAGACCTGTCAGACCACCCTCTGTACAGGACTTGAAATGCAATCCAAATGTGGGAGGGGGCTTGCCCCCGATAGCGGTGTGCCAGCTGATACAGGCTCCACTGACCCACCGCCATCGGGGGCAAGCTGAACTGGCCTAATGATTTTGGACACTTCAATCGGGCGCTATGATAGCGCCCAAATCTGAGGTGTTTGGTTATGCGTAAATCTTATTCGAGTGAGTTCAAGCTCAAGGCTGCCAGCATGGTGTTGGATGAAGGTCAGCCGGTTACCGAGGTGTGTGCCACCCTGGATATCGGCCCCACAGCCCTGCGCCGCTGGGTCGATCAAGTGCAAAAAGAACGCTTGGGCTCGACCCCGGTAGGGGCCAAGGCGATTACTGCTGATCAACGAGAAATCCAGAGGCTCAAAGCTCTGCTCAGAGAGAAAGACCTGGATATCGAAATTCTAAAAAAGGCCAGTGCTCTCCTGCTTTTGGACGCCAAAGATCATTCACGTTGATCGATGAGCTGGACGAGCAGTACGGCGTTAAAAGGTGTTGCCAGGCGTTTGGGGTCAACCGCAGTAGCTTCTACGCCTGGCGCCAGCGCCAAGGCAGAGCAAATCCTGAGAGGGATAAGCTCAAAGCCGCGCTGGTCAGGCACCACAAGGCGTCCAGAGAGTCGGCCGGTGCACGTACGTTGTCCAAGGAGCTACAAGCCAAAGGGCATCGTATCGGGCGTTATATGGCTCGCAGTTTGATGCGCGAAGCTGGCATCGCCAGCCGTCAGCGCAGGCGCCATAAGTACAGGTCGCCGGGCGTGGAGGCCTTGGTGGCGCCGCACGTGCTCAAGCGAAAATTTGATGTGACGGCGGTTAATCAGGTGTGGTGTGGCGACGTGACATATATCAAGGTCGGCAAGCGGTGGATGTACTTCGCCGCCGTTCTGGATTTGTACGCTCGCAGGATCGTGGGCTGGTCGTTCTCGATGATTTCTGATGCCAACCTGACCTGCGAAGCGCTACGCATGGCGGTTGAGCTACGCGGCCATCCCCAGGATGTGTTGTTTCATTCTGACCAAGGTTGTCAGTACACCAGTCATAAATTCCGAAACGAGCTGCTGAAACAGGGGTTTAGGCAGAGTATGAGCCGTAAAGGCGAATGCTGGGACAACGCCCCGATGGAGCGTTTCTTTGGCAGCTTGAAATCAGAGTGGGTGCCTGAAACGGGCTACAAACTGGAACATGAGGCCCGAGCAGACGTGCAGCGCTATGTCTCGCGCTACAACATCAGCAGGCCTCATAGCTACAACGACTACCGGTCGCCGGTCGTGAAGGAAAGGTTGGCGGCGTGAACCTTAATCAGTGTCCAAGATTACTTGACCAGTTCA
>NZ_CVTV01000029.1:0-108367 GCF_900004865.1 Pseudomonas sp. 37 R 15
TGGATTAGCCCCTACAAAACCGGACACCAACTCCCCGTTAAATTGATGCTGCCGCCAAGCGCCTGAACTCCCTCGGTGAGCGATATTTCAAGGCGCTGTGTGGATGCTGCTCGTTGTAATGCTCGAAGGCAATTGCCAGGTTACGCAGCGCCGTTTCTCTATCTGGTTTGGGCATATGCGCCACGTAGTCACGCTTGATAGTCTTTACGAAGCTCTCGGCCATGCCGTTGCTTTGCGGGCTACGCACCGGTGTCGTTACCGGTTGCAAACCGATCTGCCGGGCAAATGCGCGCGTCTGTTCAGCGGTGTATGCCGAACCGTTGTCGCTTAACCACTGCACTGGCGTAGTCGGCAGTTGGTCACCAAAACGCTTCTCTACGCTTTCCAGCATCAAGTCGCGGATATCATCGCCACTGTACCCGGTCGGGCTCGCGACCCAGCCGATGGCTTCACGGTCACAGCAGTCCAGGGCGAAGGTCACGCTCAGTTTGGCGCCATCCTCGCATCGGAACTCAAAGCCGTCCGAGCACCAACGCGTATCGCTGGTTTTCACGGCAATACGGCCTTCGTGCCGACGCGGCACGCCGGGCTGTTTGATCCGGCGCTCAAGCAGCAGGTTGTGATCACGCATGACCCGGTAAACCCGCTTTACATTGATCGCAGGGAGTCGTTGCTTTTCTCGTGCACGGCGCAGTAATCCCCAGACGCGACGGTAGCCATAGCTGGGCAGCTCGCTGACCTGTTGCTGAATTTCGACTACCAACTCAGCGTCATTCACAGGCCTGCTTCGCCGTACTCTGGGCGATAGCGATTGCTTGATCCGAACCGTTAATTGCGAGCGCGCCACACCGAGACATTTGCTGACCAGCTTCACTGGTCGTCCCCCGGCAACAAGGGTGAGTGCGCAATCCATTTTCGCGACCGGGCGATCTCTACGGCCTCTTTTAGAACTTCGGCTTCCATCGTCTTCTTGCCCAGCATCCGCTGCAATTCGCGGATCTGCTTGAGCGCATCGGTCAGTTCCGACGCCGGTACAACGGCTTCGCCAGCACTGACCGCCGACAAGCTTCCGTCCTGGTAAAGCTTGCGCCACAGGAACAGCTGGTTGGCGTTGATGCCGTTGCGTCGGGCCACTACGGACACGCTTTGTCCCGGTTCAAGGCTCTCGCGAACCATTGCCAGTTTCTGGTCGGTGCTCCAGCGACGCCGGCGCTCCTGGCCGAGCAATTCGCCACCCTTATTATTGCTGTTAGTCATAAACATACCCGTTTGCCTATCCCTTATCTTAAGGGGGGAACGGTGTCCTGTCTTTCATGGGGCTCGTTCAGTAATGATTAGGGCAGGCCTTTCCCTATCCAGTACCTCGAGCCCTTTTCGACCATTGCTGGCGGTTACCACCATGAACCCCTCATCCTCCAGCGCGAAACTGAGAATGTCAGCGATCAAATACTCGTCGTCGACGACCAGGATGGTGGTCATTTCAGTTCAACCCACTCAAAAGCTTAAGAAATCGAACCTGGAGGTGACTCAGTGGGGACTGAAGGTTCATGTCTTGAAGCCTTTGTCAGAAAAACATCTTTATCATGGATGACTATCTCAAAGCGCGAGGGGTCATAAGAGCTGTCTCGTACTTTAAGAATGGAAAGCGTCCTGCTTAGTTCAGAGTGATTCTCAGAGAAACGCATAAGCATCAGGTTGTCTACGATGCTGGACAGGTCAGAGTTTGGCGCGCTTACCTCGGAGCCAAATAGATCACGCATTTCCCAGGATGCGAATACGGTTACGCCCCTGGATCGCAGCTCATTCATGAGCGCACTGAAGAAGTCAGTAATTCGCGCCGAATTTGTGGAGACTCGTGTCATACCGCTAAGGCTATCTATGAACAGGCGCTTGATACTCTTTTCTTCAACGATACTCAGCAGTCGTGCGCCCAGCCCATCCAGCAGGCCTTCCGTGGTGGGCTGCCAGGCAATGCTCAAGGCGCCGCAGCCCTCCATACCCTTGATATCGATACCAAGTGATTGGCCTTTGAGTCGCAACCGTTGTGGGCTTTCGTAAAAGCCAAAATGCAGCCCTGGAGCATCGACCGTCGACTCTGCAAGAAATTTGAGACCCAGAGTCGTTTTACCAATGCCGGAGGGGCCCATGACCAGAGACACACTGGAACTGTACAGGCCTCCACCCAATATGCCGTCCAGCGAACCTATGCCACTAGGAATTCGCGTCATATCGGCGTTATCGGGAGAAGACGGGTGGCTGTAGAGACTTTCGAGTCGCGGATAAACCACCAAGCCATTATCGGTAATTTCACACTCGTGAAGACCGGTCATGGCTCCGCTGCCGCGAGTTTAACGTAGCTGAATGCGACGCACTGAGCGAGTGCCATATAACTCTTCGCCCATTTCTATGACGCCATCAACCATGGTGTGCTCAGGACTGCCGTCGTCGAGGCGGGAGCTGGTAAGGAATAGCACCGTGCAACCAGCAAAAGCGGCGTGCCCCTGCAGTTCAGAAATGAATTTCTTGGTATCGATATGCGAATCGGCTTTTGAACGCGCATTGAGCAGGCCGTCTACCACCATCACTGTGGCTTTCTGACGGCTTATCTCGCGTCGGAGCAGCTTTACTACCTCGTCCAGTCCTTCGTTTTCCAGAGTGTCAAACGCGCTGACAAACTGAATTTCGGCGCCTACCTTGGAAGAGTCGAAAAAGCTCAGTGTAGAAAGGAACTGAAAGAGACGGTCGTGCGATTCGGCCAGCAGCGTGGCGACTAGAACACGACCTCCATTGCTCGCATGATGAAACCCAAGCTGGTTGGCCAGAATCGTTTTTCCAGACCCTGGGCGCCCTTGGATTATGTAAGAAGAGCCTGCGACCAGCCCGCCCTTGAGCAGAGCGTCGAGTCCTTCGATTCCACTTTCGAGGCGTTTTAGCTTTTCCACAATGCGACCCTGATCTGAAAACAGGCTGTTTAAGCCGAGTGGACGGAATGCTAACGCCAATTTTGCTTCGGAGCCATTCTGGTTGAGTATAAAGGTGGAGCGATATCACACTCTGGGGTCATAAAAGTTGCCCACGAGCGGCTGCTTTTGGCCGTTTTCTGCCCGTCGTAGACCGAGGTCAGCGGGGGAGGCTGGTAGTTCCGTTATGCCTTGAAACGTTAGATTGACCGTTAGCTTTGAAGCCTGCGAACGGCTACGGTAATCGAGGTTAAGACCCTCACTTCACATGAACTTGTCGGCCGGGCGGGCCGCAGGGATGAAATGCCCTTTAATCGGACGTTAGCGTGCCCGCTTACATCGACTTGACCGAGATAACTTCCACAAATCTGAATTTTTTCTTGGCTAACTTTGTAGCTTCTTGCTCTGCAACTAGAGAACTGAGCGTATCGGCTTCATGTACGATCTCGTGCATCTTGCCTTCGAATTCATTCCCCACCCTCAGTGTGACTTTCAATCTGGGAGTAAAGGATTTTGAGAGTTTCTTTTTCTTCACTACCTTTGTCTGCTCCGCGATCACGATTTCTGGTGCAGTGTCTTGCTCATGGGTGTCGATCACTGATGCAGGGGCCTCTGGCGCACCGAATAGCGCCCGACGCATTTCTTCTTCCGTCAGCTCTGTAGTCATACCATTTCTCAAGAGGGGGTCGTGTATAGCGTTTTCGATTCTATCACTGCGGACAGCGTCGGAAATAAGAAGGCTTGACGTGGTATCTGACTTGCCATAGCCACTAAATCCGAACGTGCGTGAGTTTCTGCTCAGAGCGCTTGTTCGAATGCAGCCTTATTGACACTCATGCTTGTGTTGTCGCCGCTTCACATTTACGCTTTGCTCGGTCGCGGTCAATCCCGCGACCGGGTGTCGCAACCTGAATCGAAACCAAGGCGCGGTATGTGCCATATCGCACAGTCAGCACTTCAAGTGCTAGCTGCTGCTTTTCTATGGCGCACCGTGCAGGGCAGGCTTCGGCCTGGCCGGGTTCCTTGGTTTCCGGTTTGCGACCCCTGTACGGTGTGCCACCCATTCGTGTCGCAACGGTGGATGGCATTCCTTAATCAAACCAAGGAGATAAGGAAAATGGCATGTCCCCCTTTTAAGCTCGTGCGCCACCCCGG
The DNA here is from genome assembly GCF_900004865.1 of Pseudomonas sp. 37 R 15. Lineage (NCBI taxonomy): Bacteria > Pseudomonadati > Pseudomonadota > Gammaproteobacteria > Pseudomonadales > Pseudomonadaceae > Pseudomonas > Pseudomonas sp. 37 R 15. Next base: position 4,116 of record NZ_CVTV01000029.1, read on the forward strand.
CCAAATGGTTCAGGCTGCAAACTATCTCGGAGGACTCCGTGATGTTTGATCTTTCGCTTCTCATCGGACTCCCCAAACCCAACAGCATCGATACTTCAGTGCTTACCCCTGAAGATGCTGCGATTAAACTGCGGCAGGCTGCCACTCTCCGGCTTAACGGAGCCCAGAGTATTCTGCTTCATTTTCCGCAAGACGTTGAGCTGGCAGTAGAGCTGTTGGATGACGCCGCGGTGTTGTACGACAGGGCGTTCCGGAATCTGACTGGCATCCCAGCTCAAAGCGTCCATCAACAGATTCATGAATATGTCTCTGTCCCGTCAGTTGAAGGGGCTCCCGCGATCCAAACTCCGTGGGGCGATGAGTTCGCTCCGGTAATCAAGGAGGGCGTTCGTTGCGCAGAGACTTGGCTTGAGGGCTCATCATTACCGTTATGGTGGGCGCTGTCTCAGAACCGAAAACGTCATCGTCCAGGTGATCCACAAGAGGCATTTGAAGCAGGTTTTTTGCTGCGGTTGCAGCAGACGCTGATCATGCGACGTGAGGCCGTCACCTCCCAATCAACCCGCTTCGATGCCTGAGTTTGTAATTGACGTTTGAGATTTGCTTTTCCCGCCAAACCCTCCGATCAAGCGATCTTTGATCGTGCCGATCGGAGGGTTCACTCGCTTTTTCTGGAAGCCGCCGCGTTCCACCCTTCATGCTCAAATTTAATTCACACCACGCCTACTTTCACCATCAGTATTTCCCCCTGATTTCCATCGAGCGCAACGTTATTCAGTGTATGTGTCCGAATCTTTTCGTTGGGCATGGATGTAGGTGTGGCGACAGCGGCGACGGCGGCGACAACCCACGTATAACGTGGTCTGGGGCATGGCGACAGAAGTGGCGACAGTCGCCACTTTCTCAGCGCGTTGGCTGTGACGCTTGACCACCTTTTCGAGTGGGTATAAAAAGTGGTGCACGGATCGCTGTCGTTGACAGCACCTGCCCAGGTAGCCAGAACCTTTAAGGCTACGCCCCTCGCGTGGTGGTTCTTCCCCAAGTGCGATTAGTGTCCGGCGGCTCGCACGGTCACTCCCCAAGAGTGATGGATGCCTACTCGACCAATCTGCCCCCTGCGGCCGACGATGGACCTACCTCGCTGCATTGCAGCAACCTCACCTCTTGGCACACTTCGCTGCGCCAGACCTTGCCCGTCTCTTTCTGCTGGAAAGAGACGGGCGCTCGTACCATTGCTGCAAGCCACGTCGTACAGGGCATTGCCGCAACTCTCCTCGTGACAATCGACCTGACAAATCCGATTCGTCGCCATCCGCAACGACACAGGCACCGGTGCCGCAGCCAATGGAAAGGCTGCATCTGACTGACAGTCAGGCATGCCCCAGGTGTCCATGTCATTGCCTTCTCCTACTCCGGATCTCCTGGTGCCGAACTCGTCAGTCGGCACAGCCTCCACCCGCCCGCATCTTCGGATGCGTCTGAGGAGGCCAGATTCATGGGGTCATGCCCTTGCTCCCGGTCGTAAGGAGCCGTTCGTTCCGCGTCAGTGAACACCTCACAGGCCGCAGGGGCCTTGATCCCTGATAACACTCAACAGCCGTGGCGGGACTACGTGAGGACAACCAGCAATGATCGAGGAGAGGGCCCATGCAGCAGTTAGATCCGAAGCTTGAACTACCACGACCACCTCGACTGCTGATTGAGTCGAATCCCGTGGCCCCGCCTTATCCGGTGCAGGCACTGGGTGGGATTCTTGGGCCTGCAGTCGAACGCATGGCCGAGGTCATCGGGGTGCCCCAGGCATTGGCTGCACAATCGGTGTTGGCTGCTTCGGCGCTGGCCACTCAAGGTCATGCGGGCTTACAGCTCGATGGGAGACATTATCCCCTGTCGTTGTACCTGATCACGGTGGCCGCGTCAGGGGATCGTAAAACGGCGGTGGATCGATGTGCATTGCTCCCAGCACGGCAATGGGAGCGTGAACAGTGGCAGCGCTATCGCGAACAACTTGTCCGGTACCGTGCCGCACAGCGACAGGCGCAGCGTATCAAGCCTGGCGATTCTGAGCCCGCAAACGGAATGTCGCTCGAAGCGGAGCCCTCAGCACCTAGGCTGATCACCACGGATCCCACTATCGAGGCCCTGATCAAGGGACTCTGCCATGACTTGCCGAGCATGGGTCTGTTCTGTGATGAAGGCGGACAATTCCTCGGCAGCAGTACCATGAGTCGGGACAACCGTTTGAAAGCGGTCACGACGTTGTCGTCACTCTGGGACGGTAGCCCGATTGATCGTGCTCGCTCTATGGCAGGCGAAAGCCTACGAGCCTATGACCGACGCTTAAGCCTGCACCTGATGCTGCAACCGTATCTAGCCATGCAGTTACTCAGTGACCCATTGCTGCAGGGGCAAGGCATTCTCGGTCGCTGCCTCATCACCTGGCCCACCAGCCTGGCCGGACAACGCAGTTACCAGTCTGTCGACTTGTCCAAAGACGCCGCCCTAAAGCGATATCACCACCGTCTTTCGGCCCTGTTTTATCAGCCTTGGTCACTTTCCGCTGACGGTGCCTTGCGGCTATCACCGCTGACACTGAGTCCGTTAGCCCGCCGTCGCTGGATTGATTTGCATGATGCCATCGAAGCTCAACTGGGTGAGTTTGGTGAGCTGGCCAGCGTGCGGCCCAGCGGTTCGAAGGCCGCCGACAACCTGTTGCGCGTCGCCGGCATTTTGGCCGTTGTGGAGGTCGATCACATCCAGCGGGCCTCAACCTTAGTTGGCTATTACCTCACCGAGATCCAGCGCTTGACCGAACAGGAGCCGGTGTGCCGAGTAAAAGAGGAGGCAGACCGGCTGCTGCGCTGGCTGCAGGTCAAGAATTGGAAACGCTTCAGTATTCGAGAGCTGAATCGCAACGGTCCTCGCTTTGCCCGCAAGAGCAGCCGTCATGCGGCCAAGCTGCTGGTCGAGTTGATTGATCATCAGTGGTTGATCACCGATGGCCACACCTTCGAGGTGCGTCATGTTCAATCTTGATGAAGCGCTGCGTAACCATCTGGCTCAGCGCCAAAATGAACCGAAAGTGCGGTTTGTCGCCGCGAGTGTCGCCACTTTGTCGCCACGCTCAAAGCCAGACAAGGCAAGGGTTGTCGCCGGTGTCGCCGGTGTCGCCATCACCCGTAAAGCTAGCACCTCGACGACAGCCATAATCCAATGGTTGAAAAAGGAGGGCGCGCAACTATACGTCGCCGGCAACACGCTGTGCTTTCGCCCGACTGATTGGGCCCAGTTCGCTATTGTGAATGCACACTGGCGAGCCCTTTTTTATGAGCTCGCGGTAGTCGATCAGGAATAGAAGAATGGCTCGGGTCGGTAAGCGATCGGGGCGCAATTTCGGCTTCGGTCGCCAGCTTAGCTATGCTGGACCCCAAGCCCTGAAAGACCTGTTTGGCGACGGCCATTTTGCTACCGTCAAAGCCCATAGTGATCGCTGGCAGGCGTTCGTGCATTGGTGTCGATCCGATGAAGGACCGAGGGTCAACGACGCGCGCCAGATAGACCGCGAGATCCTCATGCGGTACGCCGTCCACGTGCGGGAGCAGGTTGATCAGGGCAACGTGGGCATTGCCACCGCGCAGAACCGACTGTCCAGCGTGAACCGAACGATGGCCGCGCTGCGCGGTGATCAGTACGTCAAAATCCCGAGTCCGAGTAAGGCGCTTGGCTTGCAGCGCTCAAGCGTGCGCAGTGAGGCACCGCAAGGACAAGACCGTGTGCAGGTCGAGCAGATCGCACTGGCGTTGTCAGAGCGCGGTCAGCAACGAGTAAGCGCAATTGTGCACCTGGCCCGGGAGACCGGCATGCGTCTGCGTGAAGCTATCCTGGCGGACCTGCCCCGACTGCAACGAGAGGCCAGGCAACTGGGCAAGTTCAACATCCAGGACGGCACCAAAGGCGGTCGATCAGGCACGTCAGCACCGCGCTGGATCGCGGTTACTGATCAAATTCGTGGCGCCTTGGATAGGGCCTGGGAGGCTTCACCCAGTCGCAGTCGGAACCTGTTGGCCCCCAACGAGAGCTACAAAGAGTTTATGCAGTCAGTTGTGCGATCGGCACGTGACATCTTGCATGAGCATGGATTGAAAGGCTTTCATGAGCTGCGTGCGGCTTATGCCTGTGAGCGTTATGAACAACTGACGGGCTTCTCGGCACCCGTCAATGGCGGTCGTGGCCATCGAGAAGATCGAGAGCTTGATCGGCAAGCCCGCCAGCAAATCAGCCATGAGTTGGGACATAACCGCATCGATGTGGTGAGTGCCTACATCGGAGGTCGGCGATGACATCCGCGTTCGACATGGCGTTGTTTCTGAGTCCAGTGCTCAAAGGTGCGCATGCCACGCGGCAGCGGCACATCAGGCAAGCGGAAAGGATGCAAGAGGCAATTGGTCGGCGCTGGGGTTGCGCGACTCCATACTCCTGGAAAGAAAAACATGTGAGGTGGTTTCTGCAGCACCACCTGCGTTGCTCAGCTCCAGCTACCGTCTACTATTATGAGTTAACAACAGCTCTAATTCGTAGGCGGCGTGAAAGTATCAAAGCTGACATTCAGCTCAATTTGGATAAGTGCTCACCAAGCTGTGGCATCCCGCAACCTAAATGGTCGACTTCAAGCTAAGCCTATCACTACGCTCTGCGGACGCACTTCACTGGGCAAGAAGCTAAGAGGCCGTAGTTTTACACGGCTCTGGTATTTCCTGTCTCAAGCCCGTCAAGATGATCGGCGTACCAGTGCATCATTGTCGTACGTTGCTCCAGATACTGAGCCTTGTTATAGATCCCTCGGACACCTGACGGCTTGTGACTGAGCTGTGCTTCAATGTGGTCCGCTGGAAAGCCGTGCTCGTTGAGGACAGTGCTTGCAATATGACGGAAGCCATGTCCGGTCTGTCGTCCTTCGTAACCAAGGCGCCTTAGCGCCATCAGAAAAACGGTATCGCAGCGAGGCTTGGTTCGATCACTTCGACCAGGGAACAGCAATGGGTACGCTCCCGTGATTTTCCGTAGTTCAGTAAGAGCGCTTAATGCCTGCTTACAGAGTGGCACAAGGTGTTCACGCCCCTTTTTACGGCCTTTGCGTTCAACGGGGATGGTCCAAAGCCGTTTGTCAAAGTCGAACTCAGCCCAGTATGCCTCTCGAAGCTCGCTGGGACGGACAGCCATGAGAGTAAGCAGTTGGAGGCCAAGCTGAACATCTTTGGCGTGAGGGTATGATCGTATTGCTCTGAGCAGTGTGGGAAGTTCTTCCAAGGAGACATGGGCGTAGTTCTCAGCCTTTCCTGATGACAGAAATTTATGAACCCCCTCTAAAGGATTGTTCATAGCCCTGCCGGTTACGCGAGCCAGGTCGTAGATGTCTTTGCAGTAAGCCCTCACGCGACTCATCTGCTCGAGGATGCCCTGACGTTCGAGCCCTCTCAAAAGCTCCATCCATTCCATCGACATGATGGAAACATAGGGACGTTTTCCGACAAGAGGGAATACGTGACGGTCCAAGGCTCCAAGGACTCTTTTTGCTGTGCCGACATCCCAGCCACCCAAGCGAGATGTATGCCATTCACGAGCGAGGGCTTCAAAGGTTTCGTTTGTTGCTGCTACTTCCGCAGCTTTTCTAGCTTTCTTGGCGGTTATCGGATTTTTGCCTTCTGCTGCATCTGATCTCAATTCGGCAGCCTTTTGCCGGGCAAGGGCGCCGCTGACTTCTGGATAACCGCCTAGCCCGAGCCACGACCATTTGCCGTCGGGCTTCTTATAGCGCAACTCCCACGATTTCTGCCCGTTAGGCTTTACTCTAAAATACAGCCCCGAGCTGTCTAGCTCACGGTAGGCCACCACTTCAGGGGCGAGGTTGACTAGTGCAGTATCGGAGAGAGGACGGCGTTTAATATCGCTGCGTTTCATGCGTGTATGCCTCCAGTTCAATTTTTATTGAAGCATACACAGGGGCATACAGGATGTGAAGGTTGTGGATGGATCAGCTTGGACGTCCAGATACAAGAAAGCCCGCACGAGGCGGGCTTCTTGAGGTGATTCATAGACATCCTTGGATCTCTATAAATCGGTACTTGGTGGCTACACAGGGACTTGAACCCCGGACCCCAGCATTATGAATGCTATGCTCTAACCAACTGAGCTATGTAGCCAAGTGGCGCGCATTATTCGCGTAGAACGGGAATGCGTCAAGGGCTTTTGTTAAGTTTTTTTCTACGCTTTCAACCGTTTAACGAAAAACAGGCCAAATGGCGACGAGTGGTGGGATCACAGCGGGGGCTCTTCAGGCTGCTATCTTTTGCCGCCGCGTACGTAAAGCTGCGGTCGAGTTGGGCAGATATCCTTTTCGCCCAACGCTTTTTTGTAGCGGGGACTTACGGCTGCAACGGGTTGTGAGTCACGCGTTTAAGCTGTTCGCGCGCCCGCGACAAGCGTGACCGTACGGTGCCGATGGGAATGTCCAGCGCATCGGCGGTGTCCTGATAGCTGCCATCTGTTTCGAGCGAAGCGTATAGCGTTTTACGCATTTCCGCCGGCAGATGGTCGATGGCGTTCAGGGTTTTCTCCAGGCGTCGGTTGACTTCAAATTCCCAATCCAGGCTGTTGTGTTCCTCCTGGCCATGCCACAACGATTCGTCGAACTCGCAATGCACGGGTTTGGCATACATGCGCCTGAAGTGGTTGCGGATCAAATTCTGAGCTATCCCGCACATCCAGGTGCTGAGCGTGGCCTGGCCGCTGAAACGCTCTCTGTTGCGCCAGGCTTCAAGGTAGGTCAGTTGCAGCAGGTCGTCCGCATCTTCGGGGTTGAGCACGCGTTTATGAATGAAGCGTCGCAGTTTCTTTTGCTGGTCGTCCGTCAGTTGAACCATGAACTGAGGCGAACTGCCGACGAGGTGAGCGAGATCACCAATAGGTATTTTCATGTTGTTTTTCCTCCGGGAAGGCTCGATCGAAATGGTTTCGATAGGAACCCCTTTTGCACTGGCTGTGCCAAATGGGAAAAACACATAACTTATTGATTTGTATGAATATATATTCTTGGTTTAATGCTTTTTGTGCCGTAACCTGCAAAAGGTTCGATGTGGATGTGCAAGTATTTTCACGCCCATCACCTTGAAACGTTTTGATGGAACTGGACCGCAGCGGCTTGCCACATAGGGACACAAACTTCCCATTCTGGCCCGCCCATGAAAGTCGAATCCTTCAACGATGTGCAGCAGATCCAACCCTCGGAAAAGCCCAGTGTCAGCACTGTCGAAGCGCCAAGCCGTTCGCTGGCCTTGGATGACATTGCGCAGATTTTCGCCGAAGAAGTGGCACTTAATGCGCAAGCCCTGGGCCGGCGAGCCATTGGCGCGAAAGTTTCGCCTGTGGCGGAGTTCGTGCAGCTGTATGAACAACTGGGCCACCCTGGCCAAACCACGCTGGAAACCGTTGTTCGTCGGCTTCGGTTTGAGTTGCTGCGCAAGCCCACTGTCGAAAAATTGGTAAACCTCGCCGGCAGTGACCCCGCTCGCGCCTTCGTGGTGCTTCAGCTGATCGCCAGCGAAGCGAAAACTAACGGGTTGAGGGTAGAGGAGGACTCAGCACGCAGCGCGCTGAGAGAGCTCAAGCGTGATTTCGGCGGCCCGATCCAGGCAGGTCTGAATATTGCCTTGGCGTTGAAGGAAGCCAGCGCTGACCCGCAGGAGCGTCAGGACGTGCGTGCGCTTTATTACGCCTCTGTGGTCGTGCGCCAATCCTTGGCGTTGATGCTGCAAACGCTCTTGAAAATGTACGGCCCGACGGAGTTTTCCAGGGGCGTCGGCCTGATGACTCAGGCGCTGAACGGTGATATCGCAGCCCACACACAGTCTGTGCCCACGGAAAAATTGCGTCTCTTGCTCAAAGGGTTGGGGGAGTGTCGCGAGTTGCGCTCAGTGCTGGGCAACTGCGAGGCGTTGATCCAGCGCCTCAACGTTGAACACGATGCGGTGGGTCTGTTGCAGCGTTTTCTGGGTTACGCCAGTACCGGCATCGATTCGACTGAGGTGCAAAGGCTGGCCAGTGAGTTTGGCGGCACGCTGCTCGCCGCCCGGCTGCGTTCGCTCAACGAATTGTCCAGGGAGATAAAGGCCCTGCCCTTGGCCTGGTGGCTTGATGCTCAATCCCAGGCCAGCGCCGTAAAAGCGTTCAAGGACGTGATGCTTGAGTGGGCCCGCGAAGAACGCGGCCACCTGAAATTCCCCGACGAGACGAGGACGTTCGGGTGACACTGCTGTCATCGATCAATGGCGTGCTGCTCAAGGTGGCACGGCGTGCCGAAGTACTCGGCGCGGTCGTGGTCATGGCCATCGTGTTTATCTTCATTGTGCCGCTGCCCACCTGGCTGGTGGACATCCTGATCGCGTTGAATATCTGTATTTCCTGCCTGTTGATCGTACTGGCGCTCTACCTGCCAGGGCCGTTGGCGTTCTCGTCGTTTCCATCGATCCTGCTGCTGACCACCATGTTTCGCCTGGCGTTATCGATCGCCACCACGCGCTTGATCCTGCTGGAGCAGGACGCCGGTGACATTGTGGAAGCGTTCGGTAATTTCGTGGTGGGTGGCAATCTGGCGGTGGGCCTGGTGATCTTCATGATCCTGACCATCGTCAACTTTCTGGTGATCACCAAAGGTTCGGAGCGGGTCGCTGAAGTGGCCGCCCGTTTCAGCCTGGATGCGATGCCGGGCAAGCAGATGTCGATCGACAGCGACCTGCGCGCCGGACTGATCGACGGTGCACAGGCGCGGGACAAACGTGAGCAGCTATCGCGCGAAAGCCAGTTGTTCGGGGCCATGGACGGGGCCATGAAGTTCGTCAAGGGCGACGCCATTGCCGGTTTGATCATCGTGGTCATCAACCTGCTCGGAGGCTTCTCGACCGGCATGTTCCAGCACGGCATGAGCGCAGGCGAGTCGATGGCGCTGTATTCGGTACTGACCATCGGTGACGGCCTGATCGCGCAGATTCCCGCGCTGCTGATCTCCCTGACGGCCGGCATGATCATCACCCGAGTGGCGCCGGACGGGCGCAAGGGCGTCAGCAATATAGGCGCCGAAATTGCGCGGCAAATGACCAGCGAGCCCAAGAGCTGGATGATCGCGTCGGTGGGCATGCTGGCCTTTGCCACGCTTCCCGGCATGCCCACCGTGGTGTTCATTCTGATTTCGATGATGACCGGTACCCTGGGTTATTACCTCATGCGTCAACGCCAGCGCGAGGAGACGCCACAGCCTTCGGACGAGAAGGCGGTCCGTCCGGAAGATAATGGTAATGAAGACCTGCGCGGCTTCGACCCGTCACGGCCGTATCTGCTGCAGTTCAATCCAAAGCTGTACAGCACCCCCGAGGTCATCGACATCGTTCAAAAGATTCGTCAGGCCCGAAACGCACTGGTCGCCAATATCGGTTTGACGCTGCCGCCGTTCGAAGCCGAATTCAGTGAGTCGCTGGCCGTCGATGAGATGCGCTTCTGCGTGCACGAGGTGCCTGTCGTGACGGCGACCCTCAGCGACCGGGTAGCGGTCGAGTACGCTTCCCTGGCGCAACCTCCGGACAGAGGGGAAAGAGGGCTGCTTGAGCGGGACGAAGCAGACTGGCTGTGGCTCAGCCCTGATGATCCGTTGCTCGACGATCCGCAGGTTGAGCGTTTCAGTGCCCAAAGCCTGGTCATCGAACGCATGAAGCGGGCGATGCTGCTTAGCGGGCCGCGGTTTCTTGGCATCCAGGAAAGCAAATCGATCCTCAGCTGGCTTGAACACAACCAGCCGGAACTGGTGCAGGAACTGCAACGCATCATGCCGCTTTCACGTTTTTCGTCAGTCCTGCAGCGGCTGGCGGCCGAGGGCGTGCCATTGCGTGCCGTCCGGTTGATCGTCGAATCGCTGATCGAGTACGGCCAGCATGAGCGCGAACCGGATGCCCTGGCCGATTACGCCCGTATCGCGCTCAAGTCTCAGATCTTTCACCAGTACAGCGAAGCCGACGGCCTGCACGCGTGGCTGCTGTCGCCGCAAACCGAGAACATCCTGCGCGAAGCCTTGCGCCAGACCCAGAGCGGCGTGTTTTTCGCCCTCGATAACGACAGCAGTGCTGCCCTGGTTGGCCTGCTCAACCAGGCGTTCGCGCTACGACCCAAAACCAAGAGTGTGCTGCTGGTGGCTCAGGATCTGCGCAGTCCCTTGCGCGCTCTGTTGCTGGATGAGTTCAACCATGTGCCGGTGATGTCGTTCGCCGAGCTGGGGAGCAATTCCAAGGTAAAGGTCCTGGGCCGATTCGACCTGGGTCAGGACGAACTGCTTCGCGGGGCTGTGGCATGAGCCTCTTATTCATACGCCAGCCCAGGGTGGCCCCATGATGTTCGAGCTGCGAGTGCTGGACGGCTTGCATCAGGGCGCCGCGCTGCCGTTATTTGGCGAGCAGTGGAGCCTGGGTGCCAACCCGGACGCTGATTTGCTGTTGAATGATCCCGAGGTCGTCGAGCATCACGCACGTTTGCGCTTGGCCGATGATCGATGGTCAGTGCAGGCCGAGGCTGGACTGCTTAAAGACAGCGATGGGCAAGTGTTGGCGCAGATCGGCGAGCTTGCGCTGAACACGGTCTTTTTGATTGGCTCCGTTCGCCTGTGTGTCAGCCCGGCTGATCAGCCCTGGCCGCAGGCGCCCGTGGCTGTACCGCCGTCTTCTGAGCCTGGGGGGCAGGCCCCGCTTGCGTTGAAACTGTCGTCCATCTCATCGTCCCAGCAAAAGCGTTTGCTCAGCCTGGCACTTGCGTTTGCCGTGCTCATGGCGGCGGTCGGCATTATTTTCAGTGGAGAGCGCAATGCTCAGGCATCGCTGATGCCGGCGGTGATTCAAAAGCCTGAGCTGGCCTCGCCGTTCGAGGTGCGCCAGCAATTGTTGAAGATGCTCAACGAGCGGGAGCTGGGCCTGCGGGTCAGCTTGCAGGTCATCAATGGCCAGATTTCCCTCAGTGGTGATGTTTCGCAGGAGGACGTTGATGTGGTTGCACGCATGCTGGATCGGTTTGGCAAAGAGTTCGATACCGCTGTGCCGGTGATCAGTCGCGTGCGGGTACGTGACGGCGTACTGCCGTTCAAGATCGTACAGATCATCGGCGGACCGAACGGTCACGTGGTTCTGGAGGAAGGCACCCGACTGTTCGTGGGCGATGAAGTCAATGGGCTGCGCGTGGTGCTGATCGACAACAGCAAAGTGGTATTCGACGGTGCGCAACGGTATGAGGTGCGCTGGTGACCGGCACATTGCAAGAGCGCCTCGAGGCGTGGCAACGCAGTCAATCGGCGGCGTTGAATGGCTTTTCGCCCGTCACGATGCGCGGTCGCATACAGCGCGTCAACGGCATGCTGATGCAATGCCGGCTACCCCATGCACGTATCGGCGATCTGTGCCAGGTTGAAAAACAACCTGGCGATTACATGCTTGCCGAAATCATCGGTTTCGATCAGCAGGACGCGGTGCTCAGCGCCTTGGGCAATCTGGAAGGCGTGAGCGTAGGTGCCGGCGTGGAGCGCCTTGGTGTGCCGCACAGGGTACGAGTGGGTCATGACCTGCTTGGCCAGGTGCTGGACGGTTTCGGCCGGCCGATTGCCGGCGACGGACCCAGCGCGTTTGCCGAGGCGGATACGCCTGATGCAACCCCGGTGCTGTGCGAGGCGCCGTTGCCCACGGAACGGCCGCGTATCAACCGCGCGTTGGCCACGGGCGTGCGTTCGATTGATGGCCTGATGACGCTGGGGGAAGGCCAGCGCGTCGGGCTGTTTGCAGGGGCAGGTTGTGGCAAGACGACGTTGTTGGCCGAAATCGCCCGTAACGTGGATTGCGATGTGATCGTGTTCGGTTTGATCGGCGAACGGGGTCGTGAACTACGCGAGTTCCTTGACCATGAACTGGATGATCAATTGCGTGCCAAGGCAGTGCTGGTGTGCTCCACCTCCGACCGTTCCAGTATGGAGCGCGCCCGCGCAGCCTTTACCGCGACGGCATTGGCCGAGGGTTTTCGACGCAAGGGGCAGCGAGTGCTGCTGCTGATCGACTCCCTGACGCGGTTTGCGCGAGCCCAGCGCGAAATCGGCCTGGCCGCGGGCGAACCTTTGGGGCGAGGAGGTCTGCCGCCTTCGGTGTACAGCCTGTTGCCGCGCCTTGTAGAGCGGGCCGGGTTGACGCGTGAGGGGGTAATCACGGCCATCTACACAGTGCTCATCGAGCAGGACTCGATGAATGATCCGGTGGCCGATGAAGTTCGCTCGCTGCTGGATGGTCATATCGTGCTGTCACGCAAGCTGGCCGAGCGTGGCCATTATCCAGCGGTCGACGTACTCGCCAGCCTGTCGCGGATTCTCACCAACGTCGCCGAGCCTGCGCATATCAAGGCCGGCACCGCATTGCGGCGGCTGTTGTCGGCCTACCAGCAGATCGAGCTGATGCTCAAGCTGGGCGAGTACCAGGCGGGCAATGACGCCCTGACCGACATGGCGGTGGACAGCCGTCAGGCAGTAGACAGTTTCCTGCGCCAGGACCTGCGCGAACCTTCGTCCCTCACCACGACTATGGATCAACTGACGGAGCTGACCGCCTATGTCCCATTCTGAAATGCTGCCGGGTGAAATCGAAACGCTGCGCCGTTTGCGTCGGTACCGGGCAGACCGTGCCGAGCGTGAGCTGCGCGAAGCCAAACGATCACAGCAAGCGCTGGTTGCGCACATTCAGCAAGCGCAAGACACGCTTGAGAAAACCCGCGAAGAAGAGGCCCTGCAATCTGCACAACTGTTGAGTGAGCATCAGGGGCAGGTTGTGAGCTTTCAGGCGCTGAAGTCCTGGGGCCGCAAAGAGCAAACCTTGTCTGCCGGCACCCGGCGTGAAGAAGGCCAACTGCAACAGCTGCAAGGGCAGCGCGAACAGCGTGAAGTGGAAGTGGGTATCGCACAGAAGCACGTCACCCTGTGCCTGCGCCAGGTGGAAAAGCTGCAGGAACTGGCCAATTTACTCACGCAGGAACCGATATGAACCCGATCTCAGCCAACCCCCCTGAACGCCAGCGTCGACGCGACCCCCGTGAGGAACGGGTTCACGAGGTAGACGCCTTGGTGCCTTGGGAACAACGGCAGCTCTTTACCCAATTGTTCGGTGATGACGATCGGGAGTCGGGCCGTAGCGCGTCACAGGCCGAAATAAAGATATCGGGTGATCTCGCCATGGTCCAGGCGTTGACGGAGCAATTGCTGCCTCGGCTGCAAAGCGTTTCAACCTTGCCGCTGTCGGTGGCCATGTACTTGCCCCGTCTGGGGCGGATCAACGCCAGTATTCGTCGAAAAAAGGCTGGATGGGATATCGAGCTGGAGGCGGAGCAGATGACAACTGCAAGTTGGCTCCATGACGTACGGCAGCAGTGTGAACGCAGGCTCGCCGCAAGCCTGGCGTTACCGGTGCAGCTGTACGTGGCAAATTCGGCACCGGCATGATGTTGCCACCTCTGGTCTTGCGCACGGTGAGGGCTGATGCAGTGGCGGCCCGGCGCCGATTGGGACGCGGATTGCGTATGCCGTTCCAGGTTGCCGAGCAACGGGGCGAGTTACGCCTCGAGCCCGGCACTGAGCCAGCTGGCGCTCAGCCGTTGTGCGTCGAAACCACCTGTGGGGTAGTAGCGTTCAGTGAGCCGGGGCCGCAATTGAGCTTGATGGGCGAATGCCCGGTGACATTGGCCCAGGCTGGCAACGATCCGAATTCCTGGTTCTGGGAATTACTTCAGCACTATCTGAGCCCGCAGATACGTGACCTGTTCGGTTATGTGCGGTTGCTGGATGCCGGTCGCCCCGAGGGCTTCGGCTGTCGGCTCAGCGTGTCCCTGGGCGCTTCGCGGGCCACGGGCTATGTGTGGCTGAGCGCTGAAAGCTTCCTCGCGTTGTGCGAAGCCGCCCCATGGCGTTCTATCGCTGCACCGCTGCCGGCGCGGCTCCAACTGGCGATTGCCGTAACTCTGGGACGCGTGCGCCTGACAATTGCACAGGTACGCAGCCTGCGCGCCGGTGATGTGTTGGTCCCTGAACTGACCCTGTTCCAGGCGCAGGGCAGCGGGTATATCCAGGTTGGCAGGCATCGGCTGCGGGGCACTATTGACGATGAAAACGGGACCATGTGCCTGACCCTTTCTTCTATCGAGGACACGTCTGTGGACGAGAATTTTGCAGCGCACCCGTACTCCGAGGATGCGCAGGATGAACCCGTGGTGGATATCTTTGGCCACGAGCCATTCGATGAGTTGAGCATGGCGCTGAATGTTCGCTGCGGCACACTGAATCTCACGCTGGGTGAGTTGCGCAATCTGGGCCCTGGCTCCGTGCTGGGTATTACCGGTTACGCGCCTGGCCTGGCGGGCCTGTATTACGGCGATCGTCCGATTGGGCAGGGCCAGTTGGTGGAGGTCGACGGCCGTCTGGGGTTGCAGTTGTCCCGCGTGCTCTTCGGCCGATGATACTTCAGGGGCTGGACCCCCTCGTTCTCGCGCTGTTTCTCGCCACGCTGACGCTGATGCCGATGCTGTTGATTATCTGCACATCGTTTCTGAAGATCGTGATTGTGCTGATGATCACCCGCAACGCCATCGGCGTGCAGCAGGTGCCACCCAGTATGGCGATCAACGGCATCGCATTGGCCGCGTCGCTATTTATCATGGCGCCGGTGGGCTACCAGATCGCCGAAAGTCTGAAGATTTCTCCACTGGACACGAGCAATGTGCAGACGGTGCTGCAGACAGGCGCAGAGGCCATCAAGCCGTTGCGTGCATTCATGCTGCGCAATCTCGACCCCGACGTACTCACCCACCTGTTGGAAAACACGCAACGCCTTTGGCCCGCGCAAATGGCCCAGGAGGTCCGGCGTGAAGACCTGATCCTGCTGATTCCTGCCTATGTCTTGTCGCAACTGCAGGCGGGCTTCGAAATCGGTTTTCTGATCTACATCCCCTTTATCGTGATCGATCTGATTGTCTCCAACCTCTTATTGGCGCTGGGTATGCAGATGGTTTCACCCATGACCATTTCCCTGCCGCTCAAATTGCTGCTGTTTGTAATGGTGTCCGGCTGGTCGCGGCTGCTCGACAGCCTGTTCCTTTCCTATCTCTGAGCTGACTATGGAACCGATCGTATTGTTCAAGCAGGGCATGCTGCTGGTGGTGGTCTTGACGGCGCCGCCGCTGATCGTGGCTGTGGTGGTGGGGGTGCTGACCTCGTTGGTGCAGGCGCTGATGCAGGTACAGGACCAGACGTTGCCGTTTGGTATCAAGCTGGTAGCGGTGGGTGTCACGTTGATCATGACCGGGCGCTGGATTGGCGTGGAGTTGATTCAACTGATCAACCTGACGTTCGACATGATTGGCCGCTCGGCCCTCCAGTGAGGTTGCGCCTGTGCTGCTGTATCTTGAGTTTCTGCCGAGTCTGATCATCGCCATGGCGCGTATTTATCCCTGTGCTTTTCTGGTAGCGGCATTCAGTTTTCAACATATTCGAGGCATGCCCCGGCATACGATCGTGATGGTCATGGCGTTGATCCCCGCGCCAGGCATCCATGCCGCGTTGGAGGGCCTGGATTATTCGGGGCTCATGCTTGCAGGCCTGGCGCTCAAAGAGCTGGCCCTTGGGGTGTTGCTGGGCGTATTGCTGTCTATGCCGTTCTGGATGTTCGAGTCGGTGGGAGCGCTGCTGGATAACCAGCGAGGCGCATTGGCCGGAGGCCAGCTCAACCCATCCCTGGGGCCGGACGCGACGCCTGTCGGGCACCTGCTCAAGCATTTGGCGATTTTTCTGTTGATGGTTACGCTGGGGCTGGGTGCATTGACCCAGGTGATCTGGGACAGCTATCTGATCTGGCCGCCAACGGTGTGGTTCCCGCTGCCGTCGCCTAATGGGTTCAGCGTGTTTATCGCCCTGCTCGGGGATACGTTCACGCATATGCTGCTCTACGCCGCACCCTTCATCGCCGTGCTGCTGTTGCTGGAGTTCGGCATCGCGCTGCTGGGGGTCTACAGTCAGCAATTGCAGGTGAGTACGCTGGCTCCGCCGCTCAAGAGCCTGGCGGGGATTGGCATCCTTTTGCTGTATTTTGCGTTACTGCAGGATTTGATTGTCGGGCGCATGAACTTGCTGGGTGATCTCAAGCATTCCCTCGGACTGCTGTTCAAGGTAGGGATGCCATGAGTGACTCGGGGGAGAAAAAACACCCCGCCTCGGCCAAAAAACTGCGTGATCAGCGCAAGAAAGGCCAGGTTTCCCAAAGCCAGGATGTGAGCAAGTTACTGGTGCTGACCGCCATCAGCGAAATCGCACTGTATACCGCGCAAACCAGCTTGCAACGGTTTGAGCAAATGATGGTGTTGCCGATTTCACGCATCAATCAGCCTTTTGTGCGAGCGCTGGAGGAGGTGTTGTTCGACGGGCTGGTGGTTTTTTTATCCTTCGCGCTGTTGATGGTCGGGGTTGCGATTGCCACTAAACTGATCAGCAGTTGGATGCAAATCGGGTTCCTGTTCGCCCCGGACGCGCTCAAGCTCGATTTCAATCGGATCAACCCCATGAGCCAACTCAAGCAGATGTTCTCCGCGCAGTCGGTGATGAACCTGTTGATGAGCGTGGCCAAAGCGTTTCTCCTGGGACTGATTGTGTATCTGGTGGTCTGGCCTTCTCTGGATGCTCTGATTAATCTGGCGAACAGCGATCTGCAAAGTTACCTGCTGGCGCTGATTGCGCTGTTCCGCCATCTGCTGCACGCCTGTCTCGGATTACTGCTGGTGTTGGCACTGACCGACCTGACAATGCAAAAGTACTTCTTTGCCAAGCGCATGCGCATGACCCAGGTCGAGGTCACCAAGGAATACAAAGATATGGAGGGCGACCCCCATGTCAAAGGCCAACGCCGCTCGCTGGCCTATCAATTGGCCCAGGAAGAACCCAAGGTCAAATTGCCCAAGCTGGAAGAGTCGGACATGTTGGTCGTCAACCCGACCCACTTTGCCGTCGCCCTGTATTACCGTCGCGGCAAGACGCCGTTGCCGCAGTTGGTGGACAAGGGCACGGATGCGCAGGCGCGTAGACTCATCGACCGTGCCAAGGCCGCTGACGTGCCGGTCATCCAATGCGTCTGGCTGGCCCGCACACTTTACGAGAAAAGACTCGGGGCGCCGATTCCTCGCGAGACGCTGCAGGCCGTGGCGTTGATCTACCGTACCTTGCGTGAGCTGGATGATGAAGCCAAACGTGAGACCCTCACTTTGCCGGAGCTCGAGCAGCGCTGATCAGCGTGTAACCGAGAGGTCCAGAGCGTGCAGGTTGGCCAGAGACAGCATTCGGCTGAGGATTGTGTCCAGCACCTGGGGCTGGGCGGGCAGGGCGTGCCAGATAACCAGTGCGCCCTGTTTGTCCAGATAGATGTAACAGCCGTCAAACGCCAGCGCCTGTTCAAAACGACGCTCCAATACGCGTTCCAACTGGCCCGATTGCAGGGCCATGTTCTCGATGTGTAACGCCACCCCCTTGCGCGCGCCGGCATCGCACGAACGCCATGTGATTCCCGCGCACAGTTGCTGGTGAGCGGTGCGGCCGCTCACCAGGTCGTCGAGGAGTATCTGGCGCTTCAGGTGACCGTCTGCCAACCCCTTCACGCTCATCGTTCCAGAGAGATCGTTTGATAGTCCGAGCGTTCGCCGGCGGGCCCGGGTTCGACGCGCATCTGGGGTGGCCACCAGACCACCATCTTGTCCTTGGTCGATTGCGGGCGTGAGCAGGAATCGCCTTTGCAAGTCGGCGTGCAACCAGTGGCAAGCAATACGATGCCCAGCACTGTGACGTACAACAGTTTGTGGTTCATGGTGAGGTCGTCCGGGTTGGGGTGAGCAGGGAAGGGCGTGGCTCGCTCAGATGTTCATCTTTGATGACCGGGCGCATGGCGATGAACACTTCAGCTTCTTCGCCAGGCTTGAGCCAGGCGCGCGGCCAGACGGTGACCGCCAGCGTCTGCGAATTGCTGCATTCCTTTTCGTCGATGCGAACATTGCGCTTGAACTGATTGCGCAGCACCACCACCGCCACGTTGTATTGCGGCCCTGCGTACCACTGGCTGCGTTCCGTATTCAATGCCAGCAAGTCGCGGGTACTGCACAGAGTATTCAGTCCCAGGGGCATCGGCTCGGCCTTGAAGGCTTTGGGCACTTCGCCACTGACCAGGTGCGCCAGGGTGCTGGTGATGTCGCTGCGGTTAATCACCGGCTGGTGGGGAGCGTAGCGTCGGGCCAAGGGTTTTAGCGCGGCCTGCAACTCGACTTGATCGTCCTGGGGCAAATAGCGCGAAGGATCAGACTGATCGCCGATTACACGCGGGGTCAGAATGAACAGCCGCTCACGCCGGTTGTTCTGTCGTTCGGTCGAAGAGAACAGCGCCTTGCCCAGCAACGGTATGTTTCCCAGCACAGGGATTTTGTTTTGTTTGTCGGTGCTTTCAGTGACGTGGAACCCACCCACCACCAGCGAGCGCTTCTCTGCCATCACCGCCTGGGTGCTGACCTTGCCTCGGCGTACATCCGGGCCGATACGTTCGGGGTTGGACTCGTCAAAGTTACCGTCTTCGATGTCTATCGCCAGGTGGATCTGATGGCTGCCTCGACTGGTGATCACTCGGGGAACCACTTGAAAGCTGGTGCCCACGGTGATGGGCAGGATCGTCGCGTTTTCGGTGCCGGCAGTCAGGTATTGAGTGCGGTTGAAGTCGATGATTGCCGGCTGGTTTTCCAGGGTCAGCACCGAAGGGTTGGACACCATGGTGGCCAGCCCGCGGGATTCCAGCGCCCGTATATCGGCGTAGAAGCGGTCACGGCTTCCGATCGATAATTGCGATGCGGTACCGGGGGCCATGTTGACGCCGCCTCGGAAGCGGCTGTTCTGAAAGCCCCATTTGATACCGAACTCATTCAACTGTGTACGCTCGATATCGAGAATGATCGCGTCGATTTCCACCAGCTTGCGCGCGACATCGAGTTGGCTGATCAACTCGTGATACATCGCTTGTCGCTCCGGCAAGTCATAAATCAGAACGGCGTTGTTGCGTACGTCAGCCTCAACGCGGATCCGGCTGCTGCTCAATGGCGCCCGAGGTGTAATCGACATGCCGGAATCCGGTGGCGTAGGTGGGGTGAGCATTTGCCCCAGCAGCGGGTTACTCAGACGCGGGAAACTCGGTGTCACAGGTGCGGGCTGGGACTGGGACGCGGAACGTTGGGCCAGGCCGGAAAGCGTTGAGGTAGAGCGCGGATCCAACAGCCCACGCAGCATGGTCGCGACGCCTGGAATGATGATTTTTTCGCTGCGGTACTCTATCTGGCGGTCTGCGGCATTGGCGAATTTCAGCGGGAACGTCAGCACACTCTGTTTTTCATCCGCAGAGCGACGCTGGCTGCTGAACTGCTTGATCTGCTCGATGTAGCTTTTGGGACCGGAAACCAGAACGATACCGTCTTCCGGTAACTCACCCCAGCCGAAACGACTGTCGAGCAGTCCGATATCCGTCAGCGCCTGCTTGAGGTCGGAAACGGTTTCGGACGAGACCTCCAGGCGGGCGGATTCCTGTTGGTCCATCGTGCTGATGAACAGGGTGTTGTTGTACATGTACCACTGGAAGCGGTGTTCGACGCCAAGCCTGTCCAGCAGCGACTGCGGTGTATTCGCACGGATCTTGCCATTGACGTCGCCTTCCAGCAGACCCTCGATCTGAAGCCGCGTGCCAAAGGTCTGGGCGAAGTCTTCGAGCACTTCGCGCAACGGTTTATGTTCGGCTTCATAGGCGTAGGCGGTGTTTTTCCATTCGGGGGGAGTGGCGGCAAGGGGATTGTGCACCGGGGCCAGTATGCAGGCCAAAAACAGGGCCAGGTATTGCCAGTTTGCGCGTCTGGATGAAGTTTCGGGCGGGTCAATGTGCAAGCGTCTGTGCTTGTAGATCTCGTGCATAGGACTTTCCTGATTAGTGCCGCAACGAACGGAGCGAGGTCGGTTTGAGCTGATGGGCTTGCTTATTCAGGCGTGCGTAGACGGCGCGCCAGGTATCACGTTGATTGAGCAGCGATTCGACGCTACCGAGCACGCGATCCGCTTGAGGTGCACCCTGCAGACTCTGGGTAATCCAGAGATCGCCACTGCTGGATGCTCGCGCCAGTGCGCCCTGAAAGTGGGTCAGACTCGCAGCGCCGAGCCGCACCCAGCATTGCAGTTCGGTGTTGTGAGGTGAAGTTGAAGTAAGTTTGGCGCATACCAACACTCCACTACCTTGAAGGCTGACGACAATTTCATCTTGGCCTTCAATCAGGGTGATTTGTTCTTCGCCGCTCTTCAGCCAATGAATAATGAGGTCTTTCAAATCACTGAAAGCTCTCGATCGTTGTTTTGATCATTTCGTGTACAACCCGTCCTTGCTCCAGATAGGCAAAGTTGGAAAAGTCTTGTTTTATTATTAGGGCATAGAACGCATCAATATCTTCAGCTGTTGCAGGGTCCTGACCTGCCTGCTCGACTTTGTGGTTAGCGGTCCTGCTGTTTCTCGCAAGTCGAAGCGATAAGTCGCTGAAAGATCGCATGATGATTCCTCATTGTTTTTTGTATTGTGGTTTGTCGTAGCCAGTCAGTTCCATACACAAGAAACTATTTGATACGTGGTAAACCAATGAGGCGGCGCGCTTTTAGTTTTATCGGCTCTGCTTGAGAAACAGGTCGAGCATCGAGTGCCAGTTGATAAGGAAATCTCCCTCATCTGTCCTTAATGTCAGGGTCTGAGGGGGCACAGTGGCGTCTGGTTGTAGCCTCCAGAGTGTCGCCCCGTGAGAAACGAGGTTCCGCTTTACGCACTCGAATTCGTTTGGGCAGCAGAGCAGCGTCGCGTTGACCTGCGGTATTTGACTGGCCAGCAGCTGCTTTATAAGAGCGCTTAGGCGCTGTGGCTCGACAGTTTCGTCACAAATGCACCTGATGGCTTGGTTAATGACCAAGGTCGCGCGGTGTTCAAGACTTGCGAGTATTTCCTCACGCTCTTGTTCCCAGCATTTGAGTTGCTTATCGGCGCGTTGCCAGATTTCCACTGAAGCTTTTTCCTGCATGGCCTCACATTGTTCACTCGCTTTTCTTATAAGCTCGTCAGCCTTCGCTTGTGCTTGCACCAAGTGCTGATTGGCAATTTCGACATCTACGAGCGCTTCTCGGGGAACCAAGGGGGTTGGAACGCAGGCAGCGTTCTGGTGTAACTCGATTTTGCGCAGTTGGAGCATTATCGGTCGCCTGGTGCGTGCGTATCAGGACGTGTGTCATGGTCAGACGTTGATGTGACTCGCCAAACCACGGCTTGCCAGAGTGTGATCAATCGGCTGCACGCGTTTTCGAATACGGGAGATCTTTTTTCCACTGCGAGCACTCGCTCAAAAGGAAAGCGTAATCTAAGCCGCTGCCAGACGGTGGGCGCTACCCAATTGCACAGTAATTGCAAAGGGTCATCTTCGGGCAGAAGCATGTCAGGTGAGAGGGCTTTGGAGAGGCTCCTGCACCATTGGTCATGGCTTTCGCTCAAGGAAGGTGCGGATTGGGGAATGACGGTCAGGTGAACCAATTGGAGCGCCAAGTTGAGTTGTTCCGTTGAGGCAATTGCCAGTCGAAGCACGGCAAACTGAGGTTGGGGAGGCAAGCAGGGGGCGGCACCTGCAAGTTCGTTCTTCATCAAGGCCTCACAGCAATGAATCAAAGCAATCTCAGGGTAAAAAAACCGCCAGCTTTCGTGGGCGGTTCTCCAAGGAAATGCCCACCATTGAGCCCAAGCCAGATGTTCACTCCTTGATAGAGAATGGTTAATGACCACGCGCAGAACCTTCAGTTACGTCAGGCGCAGGTATTACCTGCTTCGACCGCTGCCGCCGGTTTAACAGGAACAATGTTCCGGCCACCGTCAAAATCAAACCACCCAGCAAAATGATGAGGCTGGTCGACCAAAAACTGCGGTCATCTGCCGGGATCAGGAACGGTCCGAAGTAGACCAGTCGCCTTTGTCCCTGGTAAGCCGTAGCGGGCACGAATATGACGGTAAGTTTTTGCGGGTTGTCCACTGCTGTCGTCATTCCCGGAATACTGCTTGCGACCATTTTGCGAACACGGGCTCGGATATTATCGGGATCAAGGCGAGGATCGTGTTTGATGAACACGGAGGCGGATGCAGGCTGCACCGGTTCTCCAGGCGCAATGCGCTCGGGAAGCACCACATGCACCCGGGCAACGATCACACCATCGATGTTCGAGAGGGTGGCTTCAAGTTCCTGGGATAAGGCGTAGATGTAGCGGGCGCGCTCTTCCAGCGGTGTAGAAATTACGCCCTCCTTCCGAAACGTATCGCCTAGTGTGGCGCGAGCGAGTCTGGGCAGGCCTACGGCCTCCAAAGTGCGAACAGCTCGGCCTAGGTCGCTTGTATCGACACTTACCGTTACCCCATCCTTGGCAGGAATTTTTTGAGCTCGAATATGTTTGTCTGCCAGTTCTGCAATAACTTCATTGGCCTCTTGTTCGGAGAGTTGTCGATGCAATTCGACACGGTCACCGCAACCACTCAACATAAAAAGAAAGGTGAGCGCCACCAGGGTTAACCGCGGGAAGCGTCTGTTTGCTACTGCAGGTTGCATATTTTGTCGACGCACTGGGTTGCTTTGCCGAGGGTTTTTACTAGCAAATGTGACATGAGCAATGCGTTAGAAAGATCATCCGGGTACTTACGTAACGCGTCCCTGTCGGTATTTTTGCTAAGTCTACTGAGGTCTCGTGTTATTTTGTTTTTTGTTGTTTCGAGCGCCGCTGCTGCATTTGTCAGCACATTCATCGTCTCGAGTGGTGCTGCTACAGGCCCTGTCGAAATAGAACGTTCAAGTTGGGAAGTAAAAAAGTCCGCATCAGTACTTGATGGTGAACGATCAGACGCTTGAACGGCGCGTATAAGGCCGGTAGGCGCGATTGAGCTATTGTTTTCCACAAGCATGGGTAACCTCGATAAGTGAGTGATGGGGTTTTACGCTGGCTTGAAGTACCCGCTCAATACGAGAAGCGCCTCCTCGGCTGGTGAGCCGAGGAGGTACTTGCATTAACGCCTTTTACCAGCAGCCTCTTTAACGTTGGTATCTTGCTGGGCGTCGTTGCTCAACCTCAATCCGTCAGCCTGTATCTTCTTCGTCCGCTCGCTCTCTGCGTTAAGGGCGGGGTTTCCGGCGGTGTCGCCGGCACCGTAGTAGGATGAATAGGGGGAATTGCCGTTAATTGGATTCATAGATCTTCTCCACTTCGCTAGTTGAAAAATATCGCGTTGCACAGTCCCCATGTTTTTTGCATCGATTTACAACATGATGTCTGGCACTAACTGTGTGGCAGCCGGTAGTTAAGTGGTTCCCATCATTTACAAAAAACCTAACGTTCCCAGAAGGTGTCTGATGCGCGAGCGTTTTCAACATCCGTTCAGCCAATCCTAAGTTGTTTCATTCGGTAGTAAAGTGTGCGTTTGGCAACCCTTAACTCAACCGCTGCCAGATCCACATTGCCATTGTGCCGACGCAGTGATTCTTCAATCAGTGATTTCTCGATACGTTGTAAGCGTTCTTTGAGGCCTGCTTCAGATGCCTCATGGTCCTTTCCCTTTACCGACAGCGGAGGAAGCCCCAATACAAAGCGTTTAGCGGTGGAGCTCAGTTCGCGAACGTTGCCGGGCCAGGTATGGCATAACAACTGTTGAAACAAGGAGTTTGGAGGTTGGGGGGAGGGGCATCTAAAAGATTCTGCTTGTTGTCGGATCATGGTCAAAAAAAGCGGGATTATTCGATCTCGGCACTCTCGCAACGACGGGAGCTGGATGTTGACGACACTCAAACGAAAATACAGGTCGCGCCGGAAAGTCCCTCGCTCGACCATTTCATACAACGATCGCTGGGCCGATGCGATGACTCGCATGTCTACCGGGATGAATCGAGTTGAGCCCAGGCGCTCTACGCCACGTGACTCCAGTGTCCGAAGTAGCTTGGCTTGTAAAGACAGCGGCATGCTGTCGATTTCATCCAGATACAGGGTGCCCAAGTGTGCAGCTTCGATAAAGCCCGCCCTGGACTGCACGGCGCCGGTGTACGCACCGCTATTGACGCCGAACAATTGGCTTTCCGCGAGCGTCTCTGGAATGGCCGCACAGTTCACAGGAATGAAGCTACCCCGTCGGCCTGATAAACGATGAATTCGCCGTGCCAGGGTATCCTTGCCGGTGCCGGTTTCTCCCAGCAACAGAATGTCAATGTTGAGCGGGGCAATGCTGCTCAACATATTTTCAATATCAGGGCCTTCAAGCAGTGAACTATCTGCGTCATTATCCATATGGTCGGGGGCCGACATTGAGTGATTACTCCATAATCGCTACTGCTTCACTATTGATGTGTAGGCTCAGCCTAGTAAATCGAAATTTATAAGCGTTGTCACTTGTCATTGATGAAGTCAGATGCCGGTGTTGCGTAGGATAAGTTTGTGTTTAACTTGGATTTGATGTGCTGTAACAAGAAAAGAATAAAGTGTGTAGGGTAATTCTGAAAAAAATCGGGAATTTAGTAAAAATGTTTTTGACCGGGTGATCTGTCGCCCACAAAAAAGCCGATGCAATACATCGGCTTTTTAGTTGCGGCGTGTACGGCAGTTGATACTTACACGTTGAACCTGAAGTGCATCACATCACCATCCTTGACGATATACTCCTTACCTTCCAAACGCCACTTACCCGCTTCCTTGGCCCCCGCTTCACCCTTGTACTGAATGAAGTCGTTGTAAGCGATCACCTCAGCACGGATAAAGCCTTTCTCGAAATCGGTGTGGATCACGCCAGCAGCCTGTGGCGCGGTAGCGCCGACCTTCACGGTCCAGGCGCGCACTTCTTCTACACCGGCAGTGAAGTAGGTCTGCAGGTGCAGCATTTCGTAACCGGCGCGGATCACGCGGTTCAGGCCAGGCTCTTCCAGGCCCAGGGCCTCGAGGAACATGTCTTTTTCTTCGCCATCGTCCAGCTCGGCGATTTCCGCTTCGATCTTGTTGCACACCGGCACAACGATCGCGCCTTCTTCGTCGGCGATGGCCTTGACCACGTCGAGCAGCGGATTGTTTTCGAAGCCGTCTTCAGCAACGTTGGCGATGTACATCACCGGCTTGGTGGTCAGCAGGTGGAAGCCCTTGATCACCGCTTTTTCGTCGGTGCTCATGTTCTTCATCAAGCTGCGCGCAGGCTTGCCTTCGGTGAAGTGAGCGATCAACTGCTCCAGCAGGCCTTTCTGGACCACTGCATCCTTGTCGCCGCCCTTGGCGTTACGCGCGACTTTCTGCAGTTGCTTCTCGCAGCTGTCGAGGTCGGCGAAGATCAGTTCCAGGTCGATGATCTCGATGTCGCGCTTGGGGTCGACGCTGTTGGAGACGTGAATCACGTTCTCGTCTTCAAAGCAGCGGACCACGTGGGCGATGGCATCGGTCTCACGGATGTTGGCGAGGAACTTGTTGCCCAGGCCTTCACCTTTCGAGGCTCCGGCGACCAGGCCGGCGATGTCGACGAATTCCATGGTAGTCGGCAGGATGCGCTTGGGGTTCACGATGGCCGCCAACGCCGCCAGGCGCGGGTCAGGCATGGCCACGATGCCGCTGTTAGGCTCGATGGTGCAGAAGGGGAAGTTCTCCGCTGCAATACCGGACTTGGTCAGGGCGTTGAACAGGGTGGATTTGCCGACGTTGGGCAGGCCGACGATGCCGCAATTGAATCCCATGGTGTTTCCCCTCGGTAAAAGTCAGGCCTTCTGGCTGTGCAGGTTTTTCATCGCACGGTTCCATTCACCGGCGAAGATATCCGGCAGCACGCCGAGGGCAAAATCGATGCTGGCATCGAGTTTTTCCTGTTCGGCGCGTGGCGCACGACCCAGGACGAAATTTGAAACCATACTGGCAACGCCTGGGTGGCCAATGCCGAGCCGCAGACGGTAGAAATTATTCTGATTACCCAACTGCGCGATGATGTCGCGCAGACCATTGTGCCCGCCATGCCCGCCGCCCAACTTGAGTTTGGCAACGCCGGGTGGCAGGTCCAGTTCGTCATGGGCCACCAGGATCTCTTCGGGTTTGATCCGGAAAAATCCCGCAAGCGCCGCGACAGCCTGGCCGCTGCGGTTCATGTAGGTGGTGGGAATCAGCAGACGAACATCCTGACCCTGGTGCGAGAAGCGCCCGGTCAGGCCAAAATATTTGCGATCGGCCACAAGATTGAGGCCTTGGGCGTGGGCGATACGCTCAACAAAAAGGGCCCCCGCGTTATGCCGGGTCTGTTCGTATTCGGCGCCTGGATTTCCCAGGCCAACGATCAGTTTTATGGCAGTCACGACAGGGGCCCTTCCTTTGGAGTTGTGGATAACATCGCCAGACTTGAGTGCGGCGAAAGTGGACAACATTACATCATTTACTCAAGAGTAAACGCCGCGTTATCGCCCGCTTTCTCGCTACGTTTCGGTCCGCGATGTTTCCTCAAGCTCCTTCGTTACAGAGCGTATTACTCTGCAGCGGGTTCTTCAGCTTCATCTTCAGCTACAACACGTGGCGCGTGGACGTTGGCAACAGCCTTGTCGTCGTTGTGAGCCAGTGCAACGAACTCAACGCCTTTAGGCGCCTTGAGGTCGGAGAGGTGAATGATGGTGCCGATTTCAGCGTTCGACAGGTCGACTTCGATGAACTCAGGCAGGTCTTTCGGCAGGCAGCTGACTTCGATCTCGGTGGTGGTGTGGGAAACCACGCCGCCTTTCTTGACCGGAGCTTCTTCACCCACAAAGTGCACAGGCACGATAGCGGTCAGTTTCTGACCAGCAACAACGCGAACGAAGTCAGCGTGCATGATGAACTGCTTGGAAGGGTGACGCTGCATCGCTTTAACGATCACGTTCTGCTTGGCGCCATCGACGTTCAGTTCGATAACGTGGCTGTAGGCCGCTTCGTTTTCGAACAGCTTGGCGATTTCCTTGGCCAGAATGGTCACGGATTCAGCAGGCTTGTTGCCACCGTAGACAACGGCTGGGATATTGGCGGCGTGACGCAGGCGGCGGCTCGCACCTTTCCCCAGGTCAGTACGCGCTTGGGCGTTCAGAGTAAAATCGTTCATGTTGTATCTCCAAAATAGCCATCATCGAGGGGCGTTTGCGACCAGCGCCGAACTCGATATGGGCAAAAAAGCCCCGCCCCAGCGGAATGCTGGGGCGGGGCGCTTTTCGTCAGTGGGTGGTCCGCAGGTCTGACCCTTAGCGGAACATCGCGCTGATCGATTCTTCGTTGCTGATGCGGCGAACCGCTTCGGCAACTACCGGTGCGATATCCAGTTGACGGATACGCGAACAGGCTTGAGCTGCAGCGGACAACGGGATGGTGTTAGTCACCACCAGTTCGTCCAGCATGGAGTTCTCGATGTTTTCGATCGCTCGGCCCGAAAGCACAGGGTGTGTGCAGTAGGCGAAGACTTTTGCGGCACCGTGCTCTTTCAAGGCTTTCGCCGCATGGCACAGGGTGCCGGCGGTGTCGACCATGTCATCAACCAGAATACAGGTACGCCCTTCGACATCACCGATGATATGCATCACTTCAGAGTGATTGGCTTTCTCGCGGCGTTTGTCGATGATACCGAGGTCCACGCCCAGGGATTTGGCAACCGCTCGTGCACGCACGACGCCACCAATGTCCGGGGACACGATCATCAGGTTTTCAAAGCGCTGGTCTTCGATGTCATCCACCAGAACGGGGGAGCCGTAGATGTTATCTACTGGAATATCGAAGAATCCCTGGATCTGGTCAGCGTGCAGGTCAACCGTGAGCACACGGTCGATACCTACCACGGTCAGCATGTCAGCAACGACTTTCGCGCTGATGGCCACACGTGCGGAGCGCGGACGGCGATCCTGACGGGCATAACCAAAGTAAGGGATTACAGCTGTGATTCGAGTCGCTGAGGAGCGGCGGAAGGCATCAGCCATCACGACGAGTTCCATCAGGTTATCGTTGGTCGGAGCGCAGGTCGGCTGGATAATGAAGACGTCTTTACCGCGGACATTTTCATTGATCTCGGCTGTAATTTCGCCGTCGGAGAATTTACCGACAGAGATGTCACCGAGAGGGATATGCAGCTGACGTACGACACGTCGAGCCAGATCGGGGTTGGCATTCCCCGTAAAGACCATCATCTTGGACACGCGCAGTACCTAGAGGCTGAGGGTAACCTGGATGAGTATTAGAAAATGGCAGGGGCGGCTGGATTCGAACCAACGCATGGCAGGATCAAAACCTGCTGCCTTACCGCTTGGCGACGCCCCTGTATCTGTTGCAACGAGTGCCTAACACTCGATTCCTTTTAGAGCAGACTTTGCAGCTTGCGATGCAACATCGAAACGTTGCTTCCCTTTGCTACAAACCCTGTAAGGGTCTCTGTAAGAAGGGCCGAGACTTTATCAGCTTCAGCTTTGCTTGGGAAGCCCCCAAACACACAACTTCCAGTTCCGGTTAATTTTGCTTCGGTAAATTTACCTAACAAATTCAAAGCGTTACGTACCTCTGGATAACGCCTTGCTACAACCGGTAAGCAGTCATTTCGACTGTTTCCCTTGGGAACGGGGCGCACTTTAATGGGAGAAGAGTTACGTGTCAACAACGGATCTGAAAAAATTTCTGCTGTACTTACAGATACTTGCGGCACAAGCACGAGATACCACGGCTCCTCGGGGTCTACAGGGGTCAGTTTTTCCCCCACACCCTCAGCAAATGCGGCATGCCCACGCACGAAAACCGGGACGTCAGCACCTAGCGTGAGGCCCAGCGCAGCCAGGCGATCCTGGTCCCAGCCCAATTGCCACAAGTGGTTGAGCCCGAGCAATGTGGTCGCGGCGTTTGAGCTGCCCCCACCGATACCGCCGCCCATGGGCAGGACTTTATCGATCCAGATATCGATGCCGAGTGGGCAGCCGGATTGCTGCTGAAGATTTTTCGCCGCTTTCACGATCAGGTTGCTGTCGTGGGGCACGCCTGCGAATTCGGTGTGCAGCTTGATCGCGCCATCGTCGCGCACGGCGAAGGTCAGTTCATCGCCGTAGTCGAGAAATTGAAACAGCGTCTGCAACTCGTGGTAGCCGTCTTCACGACGGCCCAGGATATGCAGCATCAGATTGAGTTTGGCGGGGGAGGGCAGTGTGAGTTTTGCGACTGTCACGTTATTGCCCCAGCTTGCGCGGTTGCCAGTCCTTGATCACCAGCGTGACGTCAAGGTCGGTGCCGTGCAGCTTGATGCGCTCGGGTAGCCAGTAACCGTTCTGTTGCACGTAGCTCAGGTACTCGACCTGCCAGCCATCCTGCGCCAGGGAGGCCAGGCGACTGTCGCCGTTGAGGCTCAAGCGGCTTTTGCTGTCCGGTGCCGGCAGGCCGCGCACCCACCACACCAGGTGCGAGACCGGCAGTTTCCAGCCGATCTGCTGCTCCAGCAGTTCTTCCGGGGAGCTCGCTTCGTAGCGGCCCTGGTTGGCCACTTCAAGGCTCACTTGCCCGGGTCGGCCGGTCAGGCGGGCCGCACCGCGACCCAGCGGGCCAGACAGGCGAATATCGTAGTAGTCCTGGCGCTGCAGCCAGAACAAGGTGCCGCTGCCGGAGTCCTTCGGCGCGCGCACCCCGACCTTGCCTTCGATCTGCCAGCCGTCGATGCTGCTGAGCTGGTCCTTGTGCTGTTGCCATTGTGCCGGGTTGCCCTGGCCTTCAACGGATTCGCGGGAACCAACACCCGCGCAACCGGCGAGCAGGGCGATGAAACTGAAAACGATAACGTGGCGCAAAAACATAAGCTTATAGGGTCTCGGATCCGGTCAGGCGCTTGATGGTGCTGCGCAGGATAGGGCTTTCGGGTTGTTCCTTGAGGAATTTTTCCCAGATCTGTCGCGCTTCGCGTTGCTTGCCATTGGCCCACAACACTTCGCCCAGGTGAGCGGCGACTTCATGGTCGGGGAAGCGCTCCAGGGCCTGGCGCAGCAAGCGCTCGGCCTCGTCGAGGTTGCCCAGGCGATAATTGACCCAGCCCAGGCTGTCGAGC
The DNA here is from genome assembly GCF_900004865.1 of Pseudomonas sp. 37 R 15. Taxonomy (NCBI): domain Bacteria; kingdom Pseudomonadati; phylum Pseudomonadota; class Gammaproteobacteria; order Pseudomonadales; family Pseudomonadaceae; genus Pseudomonas; species Pseudomonas sp. 37 R 15. The sequence goes on from NZ_CVTV01000029.1 coordinate 34,367, forward strand.
ACGGCCGGGTCTTCCGGGTTGAGCTTGTGCGCCTGTTCGATCAGCGTCTTGGCTTCGGCGTAGCGCGTGGTGCGGTCGGACAAGGTATAACCCAAGGCGTTGAGGGCCATGGCGTTGTCCGGGTCGCGCTTGATGATCAGGCGCAGGTCTTTTTCCATCTGCGCCAGGTCATTGCGTTTTTCCGCCTGCATGGCGCGGGTGTAGAGCAGGTTCAGGTCGTCGGGGTATTGCAGCAACGCCTGTTGCAGCAATTTCCAGGCGCGTTCGCCCTGGTTGTTGGCCGACAAGGTTTCGGCCTGGATCAGGTACAGCTGGATCGCGTAGTCCGGTTCGGCATCGCGGGCCGCGGCCAGGCGTTTCTCCGCTTCGTCCGTGCGGCCGTTGCTCATCAGGATATCGGCCTGGCGCAACTGGGCCGGCAGGTAGTCATTGCCCGGGCCGACCTGGGCATACTCAAGCAGAGCCGCCTGCGGGTCGTTGCGCTCTTCAGCGATGCGGCCCAGGTTCAGGTGCGCCGAGTCCACATGGCTTTCGCGTGCGACCAGCTCTTCCAGGTAGCCCTTGGCCTCGTCCCAGGCCTTGGCTTCCAGGCACACCAGCGCGAGGGAGTAGCGCAGTTCGTCGTCGTCCGGGTATTGCTGGACCAGGTTGGCAAACTGCACTTTGGCGTCTTCCATGCGGTCCTGCTCAACCAGCATCCGCGCGTAAGTCAGGCGCAGGCGCTTGTCGTCTGGATACTTCTTGATACTTTTTTCCAGCAGCGGAATCGCTTCCTTGCCGCGGTTGAGGTTCTGCAACAGGCGTGCGCGCAGCAGGATCGGTGCGATCTCACCCTCTTCCGGCGGGTTCTGCTCCAGCAGCTTGAGGGCGGCGTCGGCTTCATCATCCTGTTGCAGCAGCAGGGCTTTGCCGAAAATCAGCTGGCTGTTCTTCGGATGTTTTTGCAGCAGGCGGTCGAAACTCTTCATCAGGCCATTGCGCGTGTCCTGGTCGGTATCGGCAGCCGACAGTGCCAGGAAGTCGAAATGCGTGTCGCCCTTGCCCTGCAAGACTTTTTCCATATAGACCATGGAGTCGTCATAGCGCCCGGCGCGTGCCAGCTGCACGGCGGCCGCACGTTGAGCCTCCAGGTCGTCCGGGGCGTTTTTCGCCCAGATCAACGAGGCGTCCAGCGCGGCCTGGTCTGCACCCAGGTACTCCGCGATGCGGAACGCACGCTCCGAGATACCGGGGTCCTGGGTATTGATGGCCTGGGTGACGTAGTTGTCCAGGGCAATATCGAAGCGATTACGCTGGCCGGCCAGTTCTGCGGTCAGCAGGCTGTAGACCGTTTCTTCGCTGAACGAGGAATAAACCTTGGGCTTTTCAGGGGCGGGGGTGCTGTCTTCCACCGGCGGTGCAGCGTCCGGCGACACGGGTGCCATAGCCTGGCAGCCGCTGAGGAAGACAAAAGCAAGGAGCAACGCGGAAGATCTATTCATATAGGAAGAGGACGACTAACCTGCGGTCGGATCATCATGACACAAGCCTTCGGCCAAACATAACCGGGGCACTCGGAATACGACTATTGCTGCCTTTTGCCTTTCCTTTGTAGGAGCGAGCTTGCTCGCGAAAAAACTGAGAGCGGCGCTGAGCCCCAGGCTTCCCGCGTTATCGTTGACGATTTTCGCGAGCAAGCTCGCTCCTACAAAGTGGCATTGATAGGCATAAGGTATAGGGACAATAGACGACGGTGGTTGTTCTGGATCTTTCGAAGTAGGACAATTGTCGGCTTCCCGACATCATCAGCGATAATGAATGGCCTTCCTCGCACTCGGTATTAACCACAAGACTGCCTCAGTAGACGTGCGCGAGCGCGTGGCGTTTACGCCGGAGCAGTTGGTTGAGGCCTTGCAGCAGCTCTGCCGGCTCACCGACAGTCGCGAAGCTGCGATCCTTTCGACCTGCAATCGCAGCGAGCTTTATATAGAGCAGGAGCATCTCTCGGCGGATGTCGTCCTGCGCTGGCTGGCCGATTATCACCATTTGGACCTCGACGACCTGCGCGCCAGCGCTTATGTGCATGAAGAGGATGCGGCCGTTCGTCACATGATGCGCGTGGCGGCCGGTCTCGACTCGCTGGTGTTGGGCGAGCCGCAGATTCTTGGCCAGATGAAGTCAGCCTATGCCGTGGCTCGCGAGGCCGGCACTGTCGGCCCGCTGCTGGGGCGTCTGTTCCAGGCCACGTTCAACTCCGCCAAGCAAGTACGCACCGATACGGCCATCGGCGAGAATCCGGTGTCCGTGGCGTTTGCCGCCGTCAGCCTGGCCAAGCAGATTTTCAGCGACCTGCAGCGCAGCCAGGCGCTGCTGATCGGTGCTGGCGAAACCATTACTCTGGTCGCTCGTCACCTGCATGAGCTGGGCGTGAAGCGTATCGTGGTGGCCAACCGCACGCTTGAGCGCGCGAGCATCCTTGCCGAGCAGTTTGGCGCGCATGCCGTGCTGCTGTCGGACATCCCGGCTGAGCTGGTGCGCAGCGACATCGTCATCAGCTCCACCGCCAGCCAATTGCCGATCCTGGGCAAAGGCGCGGTCGAAAGCGCGTTGAAGCTGCGCAAGCACAAGCCGATTTTTATGGTGGATATCGCTGTTCCCCGGGATATCGAGCCTGAAGTCGGCGAGTTGGACGACGTTTACCTCTATAGCGTCGACGATTTGCACGAAGTGGTCGCCGAAAACCTCAAGAGTCGCCAGGGTGCTGCCCAGGCCGCCGAGGAAATGGTCAGCATCGGCGCTGAGGATTTCATGGTGCGCCTGCGCGAGCTGGCGGCGGTGGATGTGCTCAAGGCGTATCGTCAGCAGGGCGAACGCCTGCGCGATGAGGAACTGATCAAGGCCCAGCGCCTGTTGGCCAATGGCAGCAGCGCCGAAGACGTGTTGATGCAGCTGGCCCGTGGCCTGACCAACAAGCTGCTCCACGCCCCCAGCGTACAATTGAAAAAGCTTACTGCCGAAGGCCGCCTCGATGCGCTGGCCATGGCCCAGGAACTCTTTGCCCTCGGTGAGGGCGCGTCAGATAGCTCTTCGGATAAAAAACTGCAATGAAAGCGTCACTGCTCAATAAACTGGATGTGCTCCAGGACCGTTTCGAAGAACTGACCGCCTTGCTCGGCGATGGCGAAGTCATCTCCGATCAAACCAAATTCCGCGCCTATTCCAAGGAATACGCCGACGTTGAACCGGTCGTGACCACCTACAAAAACCTGCTGAAAGTGCAGGCCGACCTTGAGGGCGCCCAGGCGCTGCTCAAGGACAACGACCCGGACATGCGCGAAATGGCTGTGGAAGAAGTGCGCGAGGCCAAGGAAAAACTCGCTGAACTGGAAGGCGACCTGCAACGGATGTTGCTGCCCAAAGACCCTAACGATGGGCGCAACGTGTTCCTCGAAATCCGTGCCGGCACCGGCGGCGACGAAGCGGCGATCTTCTCCGGCGACCTGTTTCGCATGTACTCGCGTTATGCCGAGCGGCGCGGCTGGCGTGTGGAAATCCTGTCCGAGAACGAAGGTGAGCACGGCGGCTATAAAGAAGTCATCGCGCGGGTCGAAGGCGACAACGTCTACGGCAAGCTCAAGTTCGAGTCCGGCGCGCACCGTGTGCAGCGCGTCCCGGCGACGGAGTCCCAAGGCCGTATCCATACGTCGGCCTGTACCGTGGCAGTGTTGCCCGAGCCGGACGAGCAGGAAGCGATCGAGATCAACCCGGCGGACTTGCGCGTCGACACCTACCGCTCATCGGGCGCGGGCGGCCAGCACGTCAACAAGACCGACTCGGCGATCCGTATCACCCACTTGCCGTCGGGCATCGTGGTGGAATGCCAGGAAGAGCGTTCCCAGCACAAGAACCGCGCGCGGGCGATGTCCTGGCTGTCGGCCAAGTTGAATGACCAGCAGACCAGCGCCGCCGCCAATGCAATTGCCAGCGAGCGCAAGTTGCTGGTGGGTTCGGGCGACCGCTCCGAACGCATCCGCACCTACAATTTTGCCCAGGGCCGGGTCACCGACCATCGGGTCAACCTCACCCTGTATTCCCTGGATGAAATCCTTGCCGGTGGCGTTGACGCGGTGATCGAGCCGCTGCTCGCCGAATACCAGGCCGATCAATTGGCGGCGATAGGTGAGTAAATGACCATTATTGCCAGCCTGTTGCGCGCCGCCGACCTGCCCGACTCGCCCACCGCGCGCCTGGATGCCGAATTGCTGCTGGCCGCTGCCCTGGGCAAGTCCCGCAGCTATTTGCACACCTGGCCGGAAAAGATCGTCAGCAGCGAGCACGCCCTGACCTTTGCCGACTACCTGCAGCGCCGTCGTGGTGGTGAACCGGTGGCCTATATCCTCGGCCAGCAAGGCTTCTGGAAGCTGGACCTGGAAGTCGCCCCCCACACGCTGATCCCGCGTCCGGATACGGAGCTGCTGGTGGAAGCCGCCCTTGAACTGTTGCCGGCCATTCCCGCCAAGGTCCTGGACCTGGGCACCGGCAGCGGTGCCATTGCCCTGGCCCTGGCCAGTGAGCGTCCGATGTGGCAGGTCACGGCCGTCGACCGCGTACTGGAGGCTGTGGCCCTGGCCGAGCGCAACCGCCAGCGGCTGCATCTCAATAATGCGGTGGTGCTCAACAGCCATTGGTTCGGCGCGCTGCAAGGCCATACCTATGACCTGATCATCAGCAACCCGCCGTATATCGCCGCCAACGACCCGCACCTGGCCGCGGGCGATGTGCGTTTCGAGCCGGCCAGCGCACTGGTGGCCGGCCATGACGGGCTCGACGACCTGCGCCTGATCATTCGACAGGCTCCGGCCTACTTGAATGCCGGTGGCCGTCTGTTGCTGGAACATGGCTACGACCAGGCCTCGGCCGTGCGTGACCTGCTGCTCAGTGAAGGCTTTGAAGAGGTGCACAGCCGTATCGACCTCGGCGGCCACGAACGCATCACCCTGGGACGCCGCTCGTGCTGAGTGACCACGAGCTGTTGCGCTACAGCCGACAGATTCTGTTGCAGCAGGTCGACATCGACGGCCAGTTGCGCCTGAAAAACAGCCGCGCGTTGATCGTCGGCCTGGGAGGGCTGGGGGCGCCGGTCGCGCTGTACCTGGCCGCCGCTGGGGTCGGCGAGTTGCATCTGGCGGATTTCGACAGCGTCGATCTGACCAACCTGCAACGCCAGATTATCCATGACACCGACAGCGTCGGGCAGACCAAGGTTGATTCGGCCATGCGTCGGCTGGGCGCCATCAATCCCGAAGTCACACTGCTCGCCCACCGCGCCGCGCTGGATGTCGACTCGTTGGCGGCGGCGGTTGCGGCGGTGGACGTGGTACTCGATTGCAGCGACAACTTTTCCACCCGCGAAGCGGTCAATGCCGCGTGTGTTGTCGCCGGCAAACCGTTGGTCAGTGGCGCGGCGATTCGCCTTGAAGGGCAGTTGTCGGTCTTCGACCCACGGCGCCCCGAAAGCCCGTGCTACCACTGCTTGTACGGGCACGGCAGTGACACCGAACTGAGCTGCAGCGAAGCCGGCGTCATCGGCCCGCTGGTGGGGCTGGTCGGCAGCCTGCAAGCGTTGGAGGCCTTGAAACTGCTGGCCGGGTTTGGTGAGCCGCTGGTGGGGCGCTTGTTGCTGATCGATGCGTTGACTACGCGGTTGCGTGAGCTGCGCGTCAAGCGTGACCCGGGTTGCAGCGTGTGCGGGACGCACCATGCTTAAGGACGCGCCCGTCGGTGTGTTCGATTCCGGGGTCGGCGGCCTGTCGGTACTGGACGAAATCCAACGGTTATTGCCCCATGAGTCACTGTTGTACGTGGCCGATTGCGGGCATATCCCCTATGGCGAGAAAACCCCGGCCTTCATCCGCGAGCGCTCGCGCCTGGTCGCCGAGTTTTTTCGCGGGCAGGGCGCCAAGGCGTTCGTGATTGCGTGCAACACTGCGACGGTTGCCGCCGTTGCCGATTTGCGCCAGGACTACCCCGGTTGGCCCTTGGTCGGCATGGAGCCTGCGGTAAAACCGGCGGCCGCCGCGACGCGCAGTGGCGTGGTCGGCGTGCTGGCCACCACCGGCACCCTGCAAAGCGCCAAGTTCGCCGCCTTGCTCGACCGCTTCGCCACTGACGTGCGGGTGATTACCCAGCCATGTCCGGGCCTGGTGGAGCTGATTGAAACCGGCGACCTGAACAGCCCGGCCCTGCGCCAGTTATTGCAGGGCTATATCGAACCGCTGCTCAGCGCCGGCTGCGACACCATCATCCTCGGCTGCACCCACTATCCCTTCCTCAAGCCACTGCTGGCGCAGATGCTGCCCGCGAGCATCATCCTGATCGACACCGGTGCCGCCGTCGCGCGCCAGCTCAAGCGTCTACTGGGCGAGCGGGACTTGCTGGCCGGCGGCGCACCCCTGACTGCGCAGTTCTGGACCAGCGGCGATGTGTATCACCTCAGAAATATCCTACCAACACTTTGGAAATATCCCGGAGTTGTGCGAAGCTTCGCCTCGTGAAAATTTCGTGAAATCTCGCTGAACTTCTGGCTCTATGCTGGCTTCTATTACGAGATGGCCTGTAAATAATCAATAACTTCGTTCGCAAAGGTAGTTTCTATGAAGCGCTTGTTCTGTATGGCTGCTATTGCGGCTGTGATGGTGGGACACTCTATTACCACCCAGGCCGCCGGCCTGGAGTTCGGGCTGGGCAGCACCAGCGATTCAACGCTGACCTACCGTCTGGGCCTGACCTCCGATTGGGACAAAAGCTGGATGCAGAGCAATGTCGGTCGCCTGACGGGCTACTGGAGCGGCGCTTATACGTATTGGGAAGGTGATGACCGTGCAGGCGCCAGCAGCCTGTCGTTCTCGCCCGTGTTTGTGTATGAGTTTGCCGGGGAATCGGTCAAGCCATACATCGAGGCCGGGATCGGGGTGGCGTTGTTCTCCCGCACCAAGCTGGAAGATAACAACATCGGCCAGTCCTTTCAGTTCGAAGACCGCCTGGGTTTCGGCCTGCGGTTTGCCGGCGGGCATGAAGTGGGTATTCGTGCCACGCATTATTCCAACGCCGGGATCAGCAGCAATAACGATGGGGTAGAGAGCTACGCGCTGCACTACACCATGCCGCTGTAAAAGAACACTGAAAAACCAATGTGGGAGGGGGCTTGCCCCCGATGGCAGAGTGTCAGTCAATAGATGTACAACTGACCCACCGCTATCGGGGGCAAGCCCCCTCCCACATTTGGATCTGTACTCATTTGAATATCAACGGTAGACCGTGGCAATCCCTGCACGCTCTTCAAGGCACTCCGGCGCCCCCATCTCGAATTCCCGGCATATCAACGGCCTGAGCTCATAGATCGTGCACATCATCGTGTCCCGGTCCAACGCCGCACACCAGCCATCATCCAGGCGCAGCATCACTTCGCCGCCCCAGTCATCGGTGTCGATATAGCGCTGCGGCACGCCGGTGTCGGTGATCAGCATGACTTCCAGCTGGCAGCAGCAGGCCGCGCACGTCGAGCAGGTGACGGCGGGTTCGGTGATCTGGATGTGAGGGATGTGGGTCATAGGGCGGCAGCTTCAAGCTTTAAGCGGCAAGCTGCAAGCAGAAGCCGACCGGCTTCATCTTTTAAGCGTTGTTGGGAGTTCGCCACGTGTGGCTGCCGCTGCCAGCAGCGGGAAAACCACGGCCCAGAGTACCGCCAGTCCGACCATTGTAGGGCCCAGGCCATAGCCGAACTGCACGCCAGCCAGTTGACTGCCGGCGTAATATGACAGCGGCCCACCCACCGCGCCCAACAGTGCAGCGCGCCACCAGGGGCGGGCGCTCCAGGCCAGGCAATGGCGCAAGGTGGTGGCCAGCAAGGCCCACAGCAGCATCAGCCAGAATGGAATCAACGGCCCCGGCTCGCTGAAGTGAAAAACCCCGAGGGTGCGCAATAGCGTGTCGAGCAACGTGCCGGCGAGTGTCACGCCGATGATCAGCGTGCCTTCATCGGTCAATGAGCTGATCCACAGCAAATGGACGAGCAGTACCGCCAACCCTACCAGCAACCACAGGCTGTCGCCGCCGAGCACACAGGCAAACCAGCCGCATTGAAACAGCGCGGCGTTGGCCAGGGATTTAAGCACTGAAGCGCCCGAGCAACGGCGGGTTGATGGCTGCCGGCTTGGCCAGCAGCAACTGCGCGGTACCGATCGTGCGCTCCATGAAACCGCCTTCGCAGTAGCACAGGTAGAATTCCCACAAGCGCAGGAAGTACTCGTCGTAGCCAAGCTCGGCGAGGCGGCCATGGGCGCGGCGAAAGTTCTCATGCCAAAGGCGCAGGGTGCGCGCGTAGTGCAGCCCGAAATCCTCCATGTGCAGCAGGTTCATGTCGGTGTCGCGGCAGACGATCTGCAGCATGTTCTGCACGCTGGGCAGGGCGCCGCCGGGAAAGATGTAGCGCTGGATAAAGTCGACGCTGTTCCTGGCCTGCTCATAACGTTGTTCGCGGATGGTGATGGCTTGCAGCAGCATCAGGCCGTCGGGTTTGAGCAGATGCGCGCACTGTTTGAAATACGTGGGCAGGAAGCGATGGCCCACCGCTTCGATCATTTCGATGGACACCAGCTTGTCGTATTTACCGCTCAGGTCGCGGTAGTCCTGCAGCAACAATGTCACCTGCGCTTGCAGGCCCGCCGCTTCGATGCGCTGCGCGGTGTAGGCGAACTGTTCCCGGGACAGGGTCGTGGTGGTGACCTTGCAACCATAATGCTGCGCCGCATACAGCGCCATGCTGCCCCACCCGGTGCCGATTTCCAGCAGATGGTCGGTAGGCTTGAGCGACAGTTTCTGGCAGATGCGCTCCAGCTTGTTCAGTTGCGCTTGTTCCAGGGTGTCGTCGGCGCTGAGAAATTGCGCCGCCGAATACATCATGGTCGGGTCGAGAAACTCCTCGAACAGCTCGTTGCCCAGGTCGTAGTGGGCTGCGATGTTTTTCTGCGAGCCCTTGCGTGTATTGCGATTGAGCCAATGCAGGCCCTGGGTGAACGGTCGCGCCAGGCGGGCCAGGCCGCCCTCCATGGCATCGAGCACCTCCAGGTTGCTGACCATCACACGCACCACGGCGGTCAGGTCCGGGCTGCTCCAGTAGCCGTGGATAAACGCTTCGCCGGCACCGATCGAACCGTTGGCAGCCACCAGGCCCCACACCGCCGAGTCCAGGATCTGGATTTCCCCCAACAGGTGCGCTTCCCGTGCGCCGAACACGTGTCGCTCGCCATCCTCGACGATCACCAATTGGCCGTGGCGCAATTGGCCGAGTTGGCGCAGCACGCCCTTGCGCAGCAGCGCAGCGGTCATGCCATTGACGTTCAGACGATGGGTCTTGACCGATAAGCTAGGGGATTTCATGACGGCGATCCTTGGTGTACCCGACGGCGGTGCTGGAGGCGCCATCGGCGGCCCGGTGGGAAAAAATCGGGGTGCGTTTGAGCAACAGGCGCAAGGCCTGCCAGTAAATCGCCAGGCAGGTCTTGGCGGTCATCCAGGGAAAGCGCCATAAATAGCGATGCAGGCTGGCGCGGTTCAGGGTTTCTTTTTGCAGGCTCAAGGTGGCGTCGAAGACTTTCTGCGCGCCTTGCCAATCGGCCATGTGCACGCCGAGCCTGGCGGCGGGCGGGCTGAAGCTCATGCGGTATTCCAGGTCGCGCGGCAGGAAGGGCGACACATGGAACGCCTTGGCCACGGCGAAGTGCTGGTGTTCATCGGCGCCCAGCGCCTGGGCCGGCAATACGTAGTGATAACGCTCGCGCCACGGGGTGTTGGTGACTTCGCACAGGATCGCCGCCAGTTGCCCGTCGGCTTCGAAGCAATAGAAGAAGCTCACCGGATTGAATGCCAGGCCCCAGCTGCGGGCCTGGGTCAGCAGGCAGATAGGGCCTTGTGGCGTGCGCCCCAGGGCGTTGCCGACTTCATGGCGCACCGCATCGCTCAAGGACATGCCGTGGCGGGTGAACTCGCGCAGGTAATCCTGCTGGCGAAAGCCGAAGGGCGCCAGGCGACTGCTGCCTGCCAGGGGCGAGAGCCCGAGCACGGCGTCCTGTTCGCTGAGGTCCAGGTACAGCAGGCCGATGCGGTAGCGAAAGGCATGGGCCTTGGGCGCAAACCGGCGATGGGCGATCCAGCCGCTGTACAGGGCGCTGTTCACAGGGTTTCCCCGAACGCCTGGGCCACGCGCAGCGCGCTGACCACGCCGTCTTCATGGAAACCGTTGGCCCAATAGGCGCCGCAGTAGAACGTGTTGCGCGCGCCGTGCAATTCTTCCCAGCGCGCCTGCGCGGCCACCGCCGCCAGGCTGTATTGCGGATGGGCGTAGGTGTAGCGCGCCAGGATCTTCAGCGGGTTGATCATCGATGTCTGGTTGAGGCTTACGCAAAAGGTGGTGGCGCTGTCGATGCCTTGCAGGATGTTCATGTCATAAGTGACGGCGGCCTGCTGCTGTTGATTGCCGCCCAGCCGGTAATTCCAACTGGCCCAGGCCAGCGTGCGGTCGGGCAGCAGTCGCGTGTCGGTGTGCAGTACCACGTCGTTGTCGGCATAGGGCAGGGCGCCGAGGATCTGCTGTTCGGCCTCGCTGGGGTCGGCGAGCAATGCCAGGGCCTGGTCGCTGTGGCAGGCGAACACCACGCGGTCGAACGTCTCGCGGCCGACCGGGCTGTGGATAACCACGCCGGCGTCTGTGCGTTGCACGTTATGCACAGGACAGTTGAGGCGTATCTGTTCGCGAAAGCTGCGGGTCAAGGGTTCTATATAGCTGCTGGAGCCCCCTTCAATCACGCACCATTGCGGCCGGTTGCTCACCGAAAGCAGGCCATGATTCTTGAAAAAACGCACGAAGAACTGCAACGGGAACTTGAGCATGTCGGCCAACGACATCGACCAGATCGCCGCGCCCATCGGCACGATGTAATGTCGGATAAACCGCGGGCCATAGCCGCCGGCGTCGAGATAGTCGCCCAGGGTCATGTCGGCATTGATGCGCTGCTCTTGCAGATCCAGCGGCGCCTGGCGGTTGAAGCGCAGGATATCGCGCAGCATGCCCCAGAACCCCGGCGACAGAATGTTGCGGCGCTGGGCAAACAGGCTGTTGAGGTTGTTGCCGTTGTATTCCAATCCCGTACTTTGGTCGCACACCGAAAAACTCATTTCGGTGGGTTTGAACGTGACCCCGATCTGCCCCAGCAGGCGGATAAAGTTCGGGTAGGTCCAGTCGTTGAACACGATGAAACCGGTGTCCACCGCATAGCGCTTGCCTTCGACCGTCACGTTGGCGGTATGGGTATGCCCGCCCAGGCAGTCGCCCGCTTCGAACAGCGTGATGTCATGGCGACGACTGAGCAGGTAGGCGCTGGTCAGCCCGGCGATACCGCTGCCGATAATGGCAATCTTCACAGGTCGTCCTTTTGCGGCGGCGGGCTGCGCAACATGCGTTTGCCGATGATCAGTTGTGCGCGGTTAGGCAGCTTCGACAACGGCCACAGGGTGGCGATGAACAAGGCCGGAAAGGCGATCTCCAGGGGGCGCTTTTCCAGCTTGGCGAAGATATGTCTGGCGGCCTTGTCGGCCGGCCAGCTCAGGGGCATGGGGAAATCATTGCGCTCGGTCAGCGGCGTGTCGACAAACCCCGGGCTGATCACCGTGACGTCGATGTTTTCGGGCGACAGGCTGATGCGCAGAGACTCGAACAAATAGCGCAGCCCCGCTTTCGAGGCGCCATAGGCTTCAGCGCGGGGCATGGGCAGGTAGGTCACGGCGCTGGCCACGCCCACCAGGTGCGGCGTACGGCCGGCACGCAACAACGGCAGTGCCGCTTCGATGCAATAACTGCTGGCCAGCAGGTTGGTGCGCACCACATGTTCGATGATCGACGCATCGAATTGCCTGGCGTCGACATATTCACAGGTGCCGGCGTTGAGGATCACCGTATCCAGCGAACCCCAGACCGCGCTGATTCGCTCACCGATTTCGCGCACGGTCTGGCTGTTGGTCAGGTCGCCGGCCACCACCAGCACTTGCCCCGGGTAACGCTGGGCGAGCGCTTCCAGCGGGCCCTTGGTGCGGGAACTGAGCGCCACATGGGCGCCACTGTTGAGCAACTCCACGGCGAGCGCGGCACCGATGCCGCTGCTGGCGCCGGTCAACCAATAGCGGCGGGGCAGTGTCAGGCTCATCCCATTCTCCTTTTCAGCCAACTGATGACGCCGCCGAGGACCGGCAGGTGTTCGTAAAGCAGAGCCCCGGCATCGAAATAATCGCGATGTCGGTAAACCTTGGCGCGCCACATCAAGTGGGAACAACCCAGCACCCTGATCAGCTCGCCACCAGCCAGGCGCGGGTGACGAAAGTTCATGGTCCAGCGCAGGTAGCCTTCGCCTTCGACCGTTTGGTCGAAGCCGTGGAAGTCAAAGCTCAGCTGGTTGACGTTGCTGTACAGCTGCGCGAAGTAACGATGCAGCTCGGGCAGGCCGTGGACTTCATGCAGCGGGTCGGCAAACACGATGTCGTCGCTGTACAGGCTGTCGAGCAGATGCAGGTTGTGCTTGTCCAGCGTGGCAAAGGTGTGGCCGAAATGGCGCAGGAAGTCACTCATGGTCGGCCATCGCCTGACGCGAAGGCAGGCTGCGAAAGGCAGCAAGGGCACGCTCGCGGGATTTCTTCAGGTCGACAATGGCGCGCGGGTAGTCGGCCACGCCGAACAAGCCGCCAGCGGCTTCGGGGTTGTGCACCTCTTTTTTATTCAGCGCGGCCAGTTCCGGCAGCCAGTGCTTGATGAACAGACCTTCGCTGTCGAATTTTTCCGACTGGCTCAGCGGGCTGAAAATCCGGAAATATGGCGCCGAGTCGGTGCCCGTCGAGGAACTCCACTGCCAGCCACCGTTGTTGGCCGCCAGGTCGCCGTCGATCAGGTGTCGCATGAAGAAGCGCTCGCCCTCGCGCCAGTCGATGAGCAGGTTCTTGGTCAGGAACATAGCCACCACCATGCGCAGGCGGTTGTGCATCCAGCCGGTTTCCAGCAGTTGGCGCATGGCCGCATCGATGATCGGCAAGCCGGTGCGCGCTTGTTGCCAGGCGGCCAGGTCCTTGGGCGCGTCGCGCCAGGCCACGGCTTCGGTTTCCGGGCGGAACGCCCGGTGGCGGGAGACGCGCGGGTAGCCCACCAGGATATGTTTGTAGAATTCGCGCCACAGCAGTTCGTTGATCCAGGTGATCGTGCCGATGTCACCGTTTTCGAACTCGCCCTGGTTGGACTGCAACGCGGCGTGCAGGCACTGGCGCGGCGACACCACCCCGGCGGCAAGGTAGGCGGACAACTGGCTGGTGCCGGGCTTGGCGGGAAAGTCGCGCTCATCCTTGTAATAGCTGATCTGCTCATCGGCGAAGGCGTCGAGGCGCCGGCGTGCTTCGTTTTCACCGGCGGGCCAGAGGGCGCGCAAGGTTTCACTGGGTGGCGCGAACCCTTTAACGGTGGTGGGGATGGCATCGCTTTGCAGGTCGAGCCTGGCCTGGGCCTTTGGGCTTTCCACCAGGCGCGGTAAAGCACTGTGCAGACGGGTGTAACAGACCTTGCGGAACTGGCTGAACACTTGAAAGTAGGTGCCGGACTTGGTCAACACGCTGCCCGGCTGGAAAAACAACTGGTCGAGGTAGCTGTGGAAGGTCACGCCGTCTGCTTCCAGCGCCTGGGCCACGGCGCGGTCGCGACGGCTCTCGTGGATACCGTATTCCTCGTTGACGTGCACCGACTCTACCTTGAGCTCCCGGCATAGCTGGCTCAATACGCCTGGCGCCTGGTCCCAGGTGTCGGCGTGGCGGATCAGCAGCGGGATGTTCACGTCTGCGAGCGCCTGCTCTAACGCGTGCAGGTTGCGCAGCCAGAAATCGACCTTGCACGGCGCATCATCGTGGGCCAGCCATTGTTGCGGGGTGATCAGGTAAACGGCCGCGACCGGGCCTCGCTGGCTGGCGGCAGTCAGGGCGGTGTTGTCGTGAAGGCGCAGGTCGGTGCGCAGCCAGATCAAGTGCATTTAGACGATTCCACGCTGGATCAATATCTGGTGGGCCGCCAACGGGTCTTCGGCGACGAACAACTCGGGGATGTCACGGGTTAATACGGCCAACTCAGCGTGGTGGATGCAGACCGTCGGTCCGGCAATCAATATCGGGCAACGGATGCCTGCCAGCAGTTTTGTGAGTGCCGCGACCTGCAGCGCCTTGCTGGAATACAGCAGTACCGCGCGCGGTTGCAGATGCTCCACCGCCAGCGCCAATTCGCCGGCGGGCAGCGGCCAGTCGAACACCTCTACCGGGCAGTCGGCGCTGCTGGCCAGCCAGGCGCTGAGCCACAGGTGCGGCTCCAGGGGCAAGTCGGAGTGGTTGACCAGCAGCAGCGGGGCGCCGTGGACTTGCCGGTTGTTGTGGTAAATGCGCGCGCCGAACTTGCTGCGCAACCAGGACAGGAAAAATACCCGCTCCATCTGCGCGCCGAACTGACCCTGCCATTTCTGTTCCAGCTCGCTGAGCAGTGGCAGCATCAATTGCTCGCACAAGGTGCGTGGCGGGTAGAGCGCCATGGCCTGATTGAAGGCATCGTCGACCCGACGTTCAGCCAGCTCAGCGATGGCCGTCAGCAAGGTTTGGCGCAAGGTGTGCCATTCGTTTTCCATCGGTTCGGGGGAGGCTTGGGCGGAGTCGATCAAGCCTTTTACCTGGCTGACAGGCACGCCGCGATTGAGCCAGGTGAGGATGGCATGGATGTGTTGCACGTGGTCGGCGCTGAACAAGCGATGCCCCTTGGGCGTGCGCTGGGGCACGATCAGGCCGTAACGGCGCTCCCAGGCGCGCAGGGTCACGGCATTGACGCCGGTCTGGCGCGCCACCTCGCGGATCGGCAGCCAGCCGTTTTGCAGGGCTTGGGCGATGTCTTCGCCGGGTTCGTCTTGCAGGGCAGCTGTCATGGTTTAGATCGCATTGCGCAGGCTGAGGTTTTCCGGGTGCGGTTGCAGGTAGGCCTGCTGCGCAATGTAGCGGTCCGGGTGTTGACGAAAGTGGTGCTTGAGCAACGTGAGCGGCACCACCAGCGGCACGATGCCTTGGCGGTACTGGCTGATGACGGTTTGCATTTCCTGTTTGTCATCGGCGCTGATCGCCTGCTTGAGGTAGCCGCTGATGTGTTGCAGCACATTGGTGTGGGTGCCACGGGTAGCGCACTTGGTCAGGCCGGTCATCAGGTCGCTGAAGTAGCAACTGGCCAATTCGTCCAGGTGGGTGTCCTTGGTCATGCTGCCCAGCAGGTGGCCGAGGCTTTTGTAATGCGCCGGGCTGTGGGCCATCAACAAGTATTTGTAGCGCGAATGGAAGGCCAGCAGGCGGTGACGCGTCAGGCCTTCGGCGAGCAATCCTTGCCAGCTGGCGTAGACGAATACGCGGGTGAGGAAATTTTCGCGCAACACCGGATCATTCAGGCGACCGTCCTCTTCCACCGGCAGATTGGGGTGGCGCGCGCAGAACGCCTGGGCGTAGATGCCGCGCCCGCCGCCATCCACCGGGGCGCCGTTCTCCCGGTACACCTTGACCCGCTCCAGGCCACAGGAGGGCGACTTTTGCATAAAGATGTAGCCGCACAGGTCGGTGTGTTCGGCCGCCATCTGCTGGCCGTATTCATCCAGCGGCTGGGTCACGTTGAGTTCGCGGTGCACGGTGCCCACGGCCTGCGGGTTGGCCGCGTCGCCGACCAGGCGAATGGTTTCACGGGGGATGCCCAGGCCGATGGCGACTTCCGGGCACAGCGGCACGTAGTCGAAGTAGTCGGCCAGGGTCTGGGTGCACAGGAGGGATTGCTTATGCCCGCCGTTGAAACGCACGTTTTCGCCCAGCAGGCAGGCGCTGATGCCGATCTTGGGTTTCACGGAATGGGGCATGGGTAAACCTCTGCGAAATTCCTGTACAGTTTTTTATCCCTGTACAACTAATCTCATCATAGATTTGATCTTGTACAAGTCAATAATTTTGTATAGGTATTTTCGCCCTGATTTACGTCCAGCCCATTTTCCAGCTTTCAGGGTTCTGCAGGGCCTGCCATGGGAGGCGTTCGCTGCGCCGGGTCATCACCGCTTGCAGTTCTATTTCCAGTACGGTGCCTTCCTCGTCACGGAACAGCTCGGTGACGAGGAAGTGTTTTTCCTTGTTTTTTGGAGATGTCGCGGTCCATTTCGACAGCAGCAATTTGCCCGGATTCAAGCGGTTCATTGCAGGTGCTCGATCAACCGTCGCGCCGCCTCCTGGCCACTGAGCCAGGCGCCTTCGACGCGTCCGGACAAACACCAGTCGCCGCAGACGAACAGGCCCAGGTCGGCATCGGCCAGCACGCCGAATTCATGGCTGCTGGACGGCCTGGCGTAGAGCCAGCGGTGCGCCAGGCTGAATGATGGCGCGGGCATGGTGCAGTGCAGCAATTCGGCGAAGGCGCCGTGCAGGTGTTCGATCACAGCTTCCCTGGACAGGTCCAGGTGCGCCTTGCTCCAGGTGCTGGTGGCATGCAGCACCCAGGTGTCGAGGCTGACATCACGCCCGGGCTTGCTGCGGTTGCGTGCCAGCCAGTCGAGGGCGCTGTCTTGTACGAAGCAGCCTTCCATCGGCGTATCCAGAGGCGTGTCGAAGGCCAGGGCGATGGCCCAGGTCGGCTCCATTTTCACCCCGGCCACGGCGCTCGCCAGCTTCGGTGCGGCGGCCAACAGGGTGGTGGCCTGGGGCGCCGGCGTGGCAATGATCACATGGCTGAACGGACCGTGACTGCCGCCATCGGCATCGAGCAGGTTCCAGTGCTGGGTGCCCTGGAACACCTCGGTAATGCGGCAACCGAATTGCACCGGCAGGTCATCGAGCAGGGCGCGGGTAATGGCGCTCATGCGCGGCGTACCGACCCAGCGGATCTGTTCATCGGGGGAGGGCGTCAGTTGGCCGGCCTTGAAGTTATACAGCTGGGGTTTCCACTGCTCGGCCCAGCCATGGCTTTGCCAGCGCTGCACCTCGTTGACGAAGCGCCGGTCGCGGGCGGTGAAGTACTGTGCGCCCATGTCCAGCGCGCCGGCGTCGCTGCGCTTGCTGGACATACGGCCACCGCTGCCGCGGCTTTTATCGAAGAGTTGTACAACGTGCCCCGCGTCTCGTAACGCTCGGGCGGCGGAGAGACCGGCGATGCCGGCACCTATGATCGCGATGGGGACAGTCATGGGAGGCCTCGTTTTACCGTTGGGTACAGACTACGCCGACACCAATAGCTGTACAATATTGTTTTTTGGTATAAGTTTTGGCGTGCCTGATTGTGTGACGTGACCTATGGTTAAGCCAACAGGCTAAACGATGGTCACGCTCGAATATCAAATCGATCCCTGCTTATAAAATAGACCAGTGAGCGGCGGCGAACGTTACATGAGGAGAGTCCCATGCATATTTTGCTGACCGGCGGTACCGGCTTGATCGGCCGTCAACTGTGCCGGCACTGGCTTGCCCAGGGCCATCGCTTGACCGTGTTGAGCCGTACACCCGAATCCGTTGCGCGTATTTGCGGCGCGCAGGTCCTGGGCGTTGGGCGCCTGCAGGACGTGATCGGCGCGGTGGATGCGGTGGTCAACCTTGCCGGTGCGCCGATTGCCGACCGTTCCTGGACCCACAAGCGCAAGGCCTTGTTGTGGAGCAGTCGCATCAGCCTGACCGAAAGCCTGCTGGCTTGGCTGGAACGCCTGGAGCAGAAACCGGCGGTGCTGATCTCAGGTTCCGCCGTGGGCTGGTATGGCGATGGCGGCGAGCGCGAATTGACTGAAGACAGCGGCCCTGTGCAGGATGATTTTCCCAGCCAGTTGTGTATCGCCTGGGAAGAAACCGCCGCGCGTGCCGAGGCCTTGGGCATTCGCGTGGTGCTGGTGCGTACCGGCCTGGTGCTGGCGGCCGAGGGCGGCTTTTTGTCGCGCCTGTTGCTGCCGTTCAAACTGGCGCTGGGCGGGCCGATCGGCAATGGCCGGCAATGGATGCCGTGGGTGCATATCCGCGATCAAATCGCCCTGATTGATTTTCTTCTGCACAAGGCTGACGCCCGTGGTCCTTATAATGCCTGCGCGCCACACCCGGTGCGCAACCGCGAGTTTGCCAAGACGTTGGGCCAGGTGTTGCACCGCCCGGCGTTCATGCCGATGCCGGCCTTTGCGCTGAAGGTCGGTTTGGGCGAGTTATCGGGCTTGTTGCTGGGCGGGCAAAAGGCACTGCCCGAGCGGCTGCTGGCCGCAGGTTTCACTTTCCAGTTCACTGAGTTGCGTGCGGCCCTGGACGACTTGTCCGGCCGCCTCTAGAAATAGGATGTTGCATGAGCGATCACGCGTTGTTACTGGTCAACCTGGGCTCGCCGAAGTCCACTTCGGTGGCCGATGTGCGCAGCTACCTCAATCAGTTCCTGATGGACCCTTATGTCATCGACCTGCCGTGGCCGGTACGTCGCTTGCTGGTGTCACTGATCCTGATCAAGCGCCCCGAGCAGTCGGCCCATGCCTATGCGTCCATCTGGTGGGACGAAGGCTCGCCACTGGTGGTCCTCAGCCGTCGCCTGCAGCAGCAGATGACCGCGCAATGGACCCAAGGCCCCGTAGAACTGGCAATGCGTTATGGCGAGCCTTCGCTTGAAACGGTGCTGACGCGCCTGGCTGCCCAGGGCATTCAGAACGTGACGCTGGCGCCGCTGTACCCGCAGTTTGCCGACAGCACCGTGACCACGGTGGTAGAGGAAGCCAGGCGTGTGGTGCGCGACAAGAAACTGAAGGTGCAATTCTCCATCCTGCAGCCGTTCTACGACCAGCCTGAGTACCTCGATGCCCTGGCCGCAAGTGTGCGGCCGCATGTGGAACAGGCTTACGATCACCTGCTGTTGAGTTTCCACGGCTTGCCCGAGCGTCACCTGACCAAACTCGACCCGACCGGCCAGTATTGTTTCAAGGATGGCGATTGCTGCAAGAATGCCTCGCCTGAGGTGCTTGCCACCTGTTATCGCGCGCAATGTTTCAGCGTTGCCCGCGATGTGGCTGAGCGGCTGGGGTTGCCGGACGGCAAGTGGTCGGTGGCGTTCCAGTCGCGCCTGGGCCGCGCCAAATGGATCGAACCCTACACCGAGGCGCGTCTTGAGGCCCTGGCGCAGCAAGGCGTGAAAAAACTGCTGGTGATGTGCCCCGCGTTTGTCGCCGATTGCATCGAGACCCTGGAGGAAATCGGTGATCGCGGGCTGGAGCAGTTCCGTGAGGCGGGGGGCGAAGAGTTGGTGCTGGTGCCCTGCTTGAACGATGACCCGCAGTGGGCGGAGGCGCTCAATACCCTCTGCGAAAGAGCGCCGGTTACGTTGTAATCACGCCTTGCGGTGATCCAATTGTGGGAGGGGGCTTGCTCCCGATAGCGGTGTATCAGTCAGAAATGTTGAGACTGACATACTGCTATCGGGGGCAAGCCCCCTCCCACATTGAGTCCCATGTCTGTCAGAGGTTAAGGCTCAGGCTGACGGTGACGTTGTGCGGCTCAATCACGCCTTGCGGTGATCCAATTGTGGGAGGGGGCTTGCCCCCGATAGCAGAGTGTCAGCCTCAACATGTTTGACTGATACACCGCCATCGCGGGCAAGCCCCCTCCCACATTTGTACGGTGCCCGTTTATAGATTGAGTGTAAGGCTGACGGTGAAGTTGCGCGGTTCGCCCGGGTTGACCCAGTAGCTGCTGTAGGACCGCTCGTAGTACTTCTCATTGAACAGGTTGTTGAGGTTCAGCCCCACGGTGACATTCTCCGTCGCCTTGTAATGCGCCAGCAGATCGACGGTGTGGTAAGCGGGCAGTTCAAAACCTGTTCCCGCCTCACCGGAGCGATCACCCACATACGTAAACGCCGCCCCCAGGTCGGAACCACGCAACGCGCCGTCCTGAAATTCGTACACCCCCAACAGACTGCCGCTGCGTTTGGCGACGCCGAGGATACGGCTGCCGGCAGGAAGGGTCTTATCGCCCTTGGTCACTTCGGCGTCGATGTAGGCCAAAGCGCCGATCACGCGGATGGCGTCGGTGACCTGCCCGGTCAGTTGCACATCCAGGCCCTGGCTGCGCGCCTTGCCCATGGCGCGGTTGGTGTTGGTCGCCGGGTCCAGGGTCAGCACGTTTTCCTTCTCGATATGGAAGGCGGCGACGGTGGCGCTGAGGCGGTCGTCAAACAGCTCGCTCTTGACCCCGACTTCATAGCCCACGCCTTCTTCCGGCTTGAAGGTCTTGCCACCGGCATCCAGACCGCTGTTGGGCTTGAACGAGGTGGAGGCGTTGGCGAATACCCCAACCTGCGGCGTGAGCTGATAGAGCAGGCCGGCGCGCTGGGTGAGGGCGTCATGGGTTTGCCGGCTTTTGGCATGGTTGCGGGTGAAGTCGTCGGTGCTCTGCTCGAAATGCTCGAAGCGCGCGCCCACCATGCCGCGCAGGCGGTCGGTGAAGACGATCTGGTCTTGCAGGTTCAGCGCATGGCTTTGGGTCTGCTCGAAGAAATCGGTGCCGGTGCGCGTGCCATTGGGTTTTGGCTGGCCGTACACCGGGTTGTAGAGATCAATGGGGTAGTGGCTGCCGCCTATGGCGGTCACCCGTTCCTTCTTGCGGTAGTCCTCGTATTCGGTGCCGAGCAGTAATTCATGCTGCCAGCTGCCAATATCAAACAGGCCGCGCAGTTCCAGTTGGGTGATGCTGTCGTGCCAACCGGTTGAGCGCTCGCGGTAGAGACGGTTGACGGTGTGGCCATCGGCATTCAGCGCACGGCTTTCCGACGCGTCGCCCCACAGGCTGCCTTGTTTGTAATGACTGGCCAGGCGCAGCTTCCAGGCATCGTTGAGGTGATGCTCGAGTGCCGCCTGGATGCGGTTGTTGTGGTTGCGGATATTGCCGTCGTCGGGCTCGCCGAGGAACGTGGAGCGGGACATGCCGGTGTTGGCGACCATGCCGCGGTCAAACGTGGAGTTGTGGCGCACGAACTCGCTTTCCACCAGCAGGCTGGTGTCCGGGTCCAGTTGCCAGCTGAAGGACGGTGCGACGAACACTCGCTTGGCGTCCACGTGATCGCGAAAACTGTGGTTGTCTTCAACCGCCAGGTTCACGCGTGACAGCACGCGGCCCTCATTGTCCAGCGGCGTATTCAGGTCCAGTGCGGTGCGGTAGCGATCCCAGCTGCCCGCGCTGGTTTGCAACGTGGTGAAGGCCTCGGGCTGGGGTTTCTTGCTGACGATGTTCACTGTGCCGCCTGGGTCGCCACGCCCGTACAGGCTGGCCGCAGGCCCCTTGAGCACTTCGATGCGTTCGATGTTCGCCGCGTCCGGCGTGCTCGGGTAGCCGCGGTTGGCGCTGAAGCCATCCTGGTAGAACTCGGAGGTGGTGAAGCCGCGCACGCTGTATTGGTAAAGGGTCAGGCCGCCGAAATTGTTTTGCTTGGAGACGCCGCCGGCAAACTCCAGGGCGCGTTCCACGCTGGTGCTGCCCAGGTCCTTGAGCACCGTGGCGGGAATCACGCTGATTGATTGCGGGATATCGCGCAGGGCGGTATCGGTCTTGGTGGCGCTGGCGGAGCGGGTCGCGCGGTAACCCTGCACCGGGCCGGTCGCCGACTCATAGGCGTCGGTGGTGACGCTGATGGTGTCCAGTTCCAGGGTGTTTTCTTCGGCGTAGGCAGGGTCGAGCAGCAAACCCAGGGTCAGCCCGGCCAGGGGCGCAAACTTTCGAGACGGCATGATAGAGCGTTCCAATGTCGATATTGAAACAATATAACATGTCTAATGAGAAGGATTGCTAGGTAATATCAATGCACCAGCGCCCACTGACGGGCACTGGTGCGCTGCCGCTTATTCCTCTTCCTTCACCGGCGCCGTGGCCGGCGGCGGGCGCAGGCCGATTTCCGCCGACAGCTTGATTTCCTTGCCGTTGCGCATCACCTGGATCGCCACCTTGTCGGTCGGCTTGATCCGCGCCACCTGGTTCATCGACTTGCGGCCATCACCGGCGGGTGCGCCGTCGATGCTGAGGATCACATCGCCCAGTTGCAGGCCGGCTTTCTGCGCCGGCCCGTCGCGGAAGATCCCCGCGACCACGATGCCCGGGCGTCCGGTCAGGCCGAACGACTCGGCCAGCTCTTTGGTCAAGGGCTGGACTTCAATGCCCAGCCAGCCGCGAATCACCTGGCCGTGTTCAATGATCGACTTCATCACCTCCATCGCCAGCTTCACCGGAATCGCAAAACCGATACCCTGGGAGCCGCCGGACTTGGAGAAAATCGCCGTGTTGATGCCTGTCAGGTTGCCGTTGGCGTCCACCAGCGCGCCGCCGGAGTTGCCGGGGTTGATCGCCGCGTCGGTCTGGATGAAGTCTTCGTAGCTGTTAAGGCCCAGTTGGTTACGCCCGGTGGCGCTGATGATGCCCATGGTCACCGTCTGGCCGACGCCGAACGGGTTGCCGATGGCCAGCGCCACGTCACCGACGCGCAGGCCGTCGGAGCGGCCGAGGGTGATCGACGGCAGGTCCTTCAGGTCGATCTTCAGTACCGCAAGATCGGTTTCCGGATCGCTGCCCACGACGCGGGCCAGGGTCTCGCGGCCGTCACGCAGGGCCACCACGATCTGGTCGGCGCCGGTGGTCACGTGATTATTGGTGAGGATGTAGCCTTCGGGGCTCATGATCACCCCGGAACCGAGGCTGGACTCCATGCGGCGCTGCTTGGGCCCGTTGTCACCGAAATAGCGGCGGAACTGCGGGTCTTCGAACAGGGGATGTGCCGGCTTGTTGATGACCTTGGTGGTGTACAGGTTGACCACGGCGGGGGCGGCGATGACCACGGCGTCCGCATAGGTCACCGGGCCTTGCACCACGGTACTGGTTTGCGGGGCCTGCTGCAGGTTCACATCCAGGCTGGGCAGGCCCACCCACTGGGGATAACGCTGAATGATCAGCATCGCGATCAGCACGCCAGCCAGCAATGGCCATCCAAAAAAACGCAGTGCCTTGAGCATCAAGTAAGTCCTGACAGGTTGCAGGGGGCGCGGGAGCGCCCATAATGTCGCGCATTATACGAGGCTGTGACGCCTGCGAACCGGATATTTAGGAGTCTTTTATGGCCGTCCCCCTTACCACCCTCGTCGAGGAAGCGGACCGCTACCTTGGCAGCCTGAAAATCGCCGACTACTGCCCAAATGGCCTGCAAGTCGAGGGCCGGCCCCAGGTGATGCGCATCGTCAGCGGCGTCACCGCCAGCCAGGCCCTGCTGGACGCCGCCGTCGAAGCCCAGGCCGACCTGATCCTGGTGCACCACGGGTATTTCTGGAAGGGTGAAAACCCCTGCGTCACCGGCATGAAGCAGCGCCGCCTGAAAACCTTGCTCAAGCACGACATCAGCCTGCTGGCCTACCACCTGCCATTGGACCTGCACCCAGAGGTAGGCAATAACGTGCAGCTTGCCAGGCAACTGGACATCACCGTCGAAGGCCCGCTGGACCCCGGCAATCCCAAAATCGTTGGCCTGGTCGGCTCGCTTGCCGAGCCGCTGTCACCGCGCGACTTTGCCCGTCGCGTGCAGGACGTGATGGGCCGTGAGCCACTGTTGATCGAAGGCGGCGAGATGATCCGCCGCGTCGGTTGGTGCACCGGAGGCGGCCAGGGTTACATCGACAACGCGATTGCCGCGGGCGTCGACTTGTTCATCAGCGGCGAAGCGTCCGAGCAGACCTTCCACAGCGCCCGCGAAAACGACATCAGCTTCATCGCCGCCGGCCATCACGCCACCGAGCGCTATGGCGTACAGGCACTGGGCGATTACCTGGCGCGACGCTTTGCCCTTGAACATCTGTTCATCGATTGCCCCAACCCGATCTAAACCTGTCGCAGGGCACAATGTGGGAGGGGGCTTGCCCCCGATTGCGGTGTGTCAGTCAGCACCTATTTCACTGTTCCACCGCTATCGGGGGCAAGCCCCCTTCCACACTCGAGGCCAAACTCAGGGGTATATTCATATACCGTTTCGATCTAGTTGGCGCCCTGAATAGAAGCAGGTGCTGTGCTAGCATGCCCCGCTCGAACACGGCCCGCTGGCCGTCCACAAGATCGTTTTTCCGTGAGTAGCCATGGTCGACAAACTGACGCATCTGAAACAGCTGGAGGCGGAAAGCATCCACATCATCCGCGAGGTCGCCGCCGAGTTCGACAACCCGGTGATGCTCTACTCGATCGGTAAAGACTCCGCCGTGATGCTGCACCTGGCACGCAAGGCCTTCTTCCCGGGCAAATTGCCGTTTCCGGTGATGCACGTCGACACCCGCTGGAAATTCCAGGAGATGTACAGGTTCCGCGACAAAATGGTCGAGGAGCTGGGCCTGGACCTGATCACCCACGTCAACCCTGACGGTGTGGCGCAGGGCATCAACCCGTTCACCCACGGCAGCGCCAAGCACACCGACATCATGAAGACCGAAGGCCTCAAGCAGGCCCTGGACAAGCATGGTTTCGACGCAGCGTTCGGCGGTGCCCGTCGCGATGAAGAGAAATCCCGTGCCAAAGAGCGCGTGTATTCATTCCGCGACAGCAAGCACCGCTGGGACCCGAAGAACCAGCGCCCGGAGCTGTGGAACGTCTACAACGGCAACGTCAACAAGGGCGAGTCGATCCGCGTGTTCCCGCTGTCCAACTGGACCGAGCTGGACATCTGGCAGTATATCTACCTGGAAGGCATCCCGATCGTGCCGTTGTATTTCGCCGCCGAGCGCGACGTGATCGAGAAGAACGGCACGTTGATCATGATCGACGACGACCGCATCCTCGAGCACCTGTCCGACGAAGACAAAGCCCGCATCGTCAAAAAGAAAGTCCGTTTCCGCACCCTTGGCTGCTACCCGTTGACGGGCGCGGTGGAGTCCGAAGCCGAGACGCTGACGGACATCATTCAGGAAATGCTCCTGACGCGAACTTCCGAGCGCCAGGGCCGGGTCATCGACCACGATGGCGCAGGCTCGATGGAAGATAAAAAACGTCAAGGGTACTTTTAAGCTTCGAGTTACAAGCGGCAAGCTGCAAGTTAAAGGCGGTATGCGTAATTTTGCAGTTTGGTGCTTGCAGCCGGTTGTTGCGAGCCGCTATTGAGTGACTCGTAATGGATTTCGAGAAGTTGGTTGTTTGGCAGAGAAGCAAATGTCTGGCGGTGGGAATTTATCGAGAGTTTGCGCAGTGTCGGGATTTTGGTTTCAAGGATCAGATTACGCGCTCGGCACTTTCGGTGCCCTCCAACATTGCTGAAGGCATGGAGCGTTGCAGTGCCAAAGAGAAGGTCCGTTTTCTTTGGATTGCTAAGGCTTCTTGTGGAGAGTTGCGTACGCAGATTCTCATCGGCAGCGACATCGCTTACATCGCTCAACCGCTGGCTGCCAACTGGATTACAGAAACTCGCGAGCTGTCTAAAATGCTCTGCGCCCTGATCAACAAAATTTCTGACTAGCTGTACGCCGACAAGCTTGCCGCTTGAAGCTTACAGCTCGGAGCTTGAACCCAATGAGCCATCAATCTGATTTGATCAGCGAGGACATCCTCGCCTATCTGGGCCAGCACGAGCGCAAGGAAATGTTGCGCTTCCTGACCTGTGGCAACGTCGACGACGGCAAGAGCACCCTGATCGGACGCCTGCTGCACGACTCCAAGATGATCTACGAAGATCACCTGGAAGCCATCACCCGCGATTCGAAGAAATCCGGCACCACCGGCGATGACATCGACCTGGCCTTGCTGGTCGACGGCCTGCAGGCCGAGCGTGAGCAAGGCATCACCATTGATGTCGCCTACCGCTACTTCTCCACCGCCAAGCGCAAATTCATCATCGCCGACACCCCAGGCCACGAGCAGTACACCCGCAACATGGCCACCGGTGCGTCCACCTGTGACCTGGCGATCATCCTGATCGACGCCCGCTACGGCGTGCAGACCCAGACCCGGCGCCACAGCTTCATCGCCTCGCTGCTGGGCATCAAGCACATCGTGGTTGCCGTCAACAAGATGGACATCAACGGCTTTGACCAGAGCGTGTTCGAGTCGATCAAGGCCGATTACCTGAAGTTTGCCGACGGCATCGCCTTCAAGCCGAGCACCCTGGCCTTTGTGCCGATGTCGGCGCTCAAGGGTGACAACGTGGTGAACAAGAGCGAGCGGTCGCCCTGGTACACCGGCCAGTCGCTGATGGAGATCCTCGAAACCGTCGAGATCGCCAACGACCGCAACTACACCGACCTGCGTTTCCCGGTGCAGTACGTCAACCGCCCGAACCTGAACTTTCGTGGTTTTGCCGGCACCCTGGCCAGCGGCATCGTGCACAAGGGCGACGAAGTCGTGGTGCTGCCGTCGGGCAAGAGCAGCCGCGTCAAATCCATCGTCACGTTCGAGGGCGAGCTGGAGCACGCAGGTCCCGGTCAGGCGGTGACGCTGACCATGGAAGACGAGATCGATATCTCCCGTGGCGACCTGCTGGTACACGCCGACAACGTGCCGCAAGTGACCGACGCCTTCGACGCCATGCTGGTGTGGATGGCCGAAGAGCCGATGCTGCCGGGCAAGAAATACGACATCAAGCGCGCCACCAGCTACGTGCCGGGTTCCATCACCAGCATCGTGCACCGTGTGGACGTGAACACCCTGGCCGAAGGCCCGGCCAGTTCCCTGCAGTTGAATGAAATTGGTCGGGTCAAGGTCAGTCTCGATGCCGCCATTGCGCTGGATGGCTATGACAGCAACCGCACCACGGGCGCCTTCATCGTTATCGACCGTTTGACCAATGGCACTGTGGCTGCGGGCATGATCATCGCGCCACCGGTCAATCATGGCGGTTCTGCGCAGCACGGCAGCCTCGCGCATGTGGCTACCGAAGAACGTGCCCTGCGCTTCGGCCAGCAGCCGGCCACCGTGTTGTTCAGCGGCCTGTCCGGCGCCGGCAAGAGCACCTTGGCTTATGCGGTCGAGCGCAAGCTGTTCGACATGGGGCGTGCGGTGTTTGTACTGGACGGCCAGAACTTGCGTCACGACCTGAACAAAGGTCTGCCGCAGGACCGCGCCGGGCGTACCGAAAACTGGCGCCGCGCCGCTCACGTGGCGCGCCAGTTCAACGAGGCTGGCTTGCTGACCCTTGCTGCGTTCGTCGCCCCGGATGCCGAAGGCCGTGAGCAGGCGAAGGCGTTGATTGGTGCTGACCGTCTGCTGACCGTCTATGTGCAGGCTTCGCCGCTGGTGTGTGCCGAGCGTGATCCGCAAGGCTTGTACGCTGCCGGTGGCGATAACATCCCGGGCGAGTCGTTCCCGTACGACGTGCCGTTGAATGCCGATCTGGTGATCGACACCCAGAGCCTGTCGCTGGAAGACAGCGTCAAGCAGGTGCTGGAGCTGTTGCGCCAGCGTGGCGCGATCTAAGCCAGTACTCGGTCAAATGTGGGAGGGGGCTTGCCCCCTCCCACATTTTGATTATCTTTTGTCTGGGAAATCGGTGTGCAGCTTGTCCAGCAATGCATCCTTGTCTTCCCACAGCTGGTTGATCCAGCCCTGGAACGCCAACCGATACTCCCCATCCTGCTCATAATTCTTGCCAATAAACTCGGCCGGAATCCGCACTTCTTCGAACTGCACCACCACGTCCTTCACATTCCCGCACAGTAAGTCCCAATACCCCGGACGCCCGCCAGGGTAGTGAATGGTCACATTCACCAGTGACTTCAATTGCTCACCCATGGCATCCAGCACAAACGCGATTCCGCCGGCCTTGGGCTTGAGCAGATAGCGAAACGGTGAATTCTGTTGCGCATGCTTGCCCGGCGTGAACCGCGTGCCTTCGGCGAAGTTGAAGATGCCCACCGGGTTGTCGCGAAACTTCGCACAGGTCTTGCGCGTGGTTTCCAGGTCCTTGCCTTTCTTTTCCGGGTGTTTTTCCAGGTACGCCTTGCTGTAGCGCTTCATGAACGGAAAGCCCAGGGCCCACCACGCCAGGCCAATCACCGGCACCCAGATCAGTTCCTGTTTGAGAAAGAACTTCAGCGGGCGAATCCGCCGATTGAGTACGTATTGCAGCACCATGATGTCGACCCAGCTCTGGTGGTTGCTGGTCACCAGATAGGAATGCTGATAATCCAGGCCTGCAAGGCCGCTCAGGTGCCAGCGTGTGCGCCGTACCAGGTTCATCCAGCCCTTGTTGTTGGTGACCCAGGCCTCGTGGGTGTGATTCATCAGCCATTCGCTGAAGCGCTTGGCGAAGGGCAGCGCCTTGAACAGCGCGACGATAAACAGGAACGAGCACAGCAGGATCGTGTTCAGCGCCAGCAGCAGGGAAGCGATTACCCCGCGCACGGCGGCAGGTAGAAAATCCAGCATTTAGATATCCATAGGTCGGTTGGCGGCTTGGATCGCGGTGAGGGCGATGGTGTATACGATGTCGTCCACCTGGGCGCCGCGTGGCAGGTCGTTGACCGGTTTGCGCAAGCCTTGGAGCATCGGCCCCAGGCTTACGCAATCGGCGCTGCGCTGCACGGCTTTGTAGGTGGTGTTGCCAGTGTTCAGATCGGGGAACACGAATACCGTGGCCTTGCCGGCGACCTGGCTGTTGGGCGCCAATTGCCGGGCCACGCTTTCGTTGGCGGCCGCGTCGTATTGCAGCGGGCCGTCGATCAGCAGTGAGCTTTGCTGTTCGTGGGCGAGCAGGGTGGCCTCGCGGACTTTTTCCACTTCTTCGCCACTGGCCGAATCGCCGCTGGAATAACTGATCATCGCCACGCGCGGGGCGATGCCGAACGCGGCCGCCGAGTCGGCGCTTTGCAAGGCAATTTCCGCCAGCTCCGCAGCGCTGGGGTGCGGGTTCATCACACAGTCGCCGTACACCAGCACTTGCTCGGGGAACAACATGAAGAACACCGACGACACCAGGGTGCAGCCCGGTGCTGTTTTAATCAGCTGCAGGGCCGGGCGGATGGTGTTGGCGGTGGAATGGATAACGCCGGAGACCAGGCCGTCCACTTCGTCCAGGGCGAGCATCATGGTGGCGATCACCACGGTGTCTTCCAACTGCTGCTCGGCCATCGGTGCGTTCAGGCTCTTGCTCTTGCGCAGTGCCACCATTGGCTCGACGTAGCGCTGGCGGATCAGGTCCGGGTCGAGAATCTCCAGGCCTTCGGGCAAATCGATGCCGTGGGCGCGAGCGACGGCTTCCACGTCCGCCGGCTTGGCCAG
Source organism: Pseudomonas sp. 37 R 15 (assembly GCF_900004865.1). NCBI lineage: Bacteria > Pseudomonadati > Pseudomonadota > Gammaproteobacteria > Pseudomonadales > Pseudomonadaceae > Pseudomonas > Pseudomonas sp. 37 R 15. The sequence goes on from NZ_CVTV01000029.1 coordinate 63,707, forward strand.
CAGCACGCAGCGCGCGATGCCCCGTGCCTGGCAGATCGCGGCGGCCTGCACGGTCAGCGGCTCGCTGCCTTCGGGCAACACGATGCGTTTATTGGCGGCCTGGGCGCGCTGGATCAACTGGTAGCGGAATACCGCAGGTGACAGGCGCATCTCCCGTGGCGTGCCGCAGCGTTGGTGCAGCCAGCGCGCATCGAGGTGGCTGGCGACGAAGTCGGTGATGATCTCCGCACGTTCGCGGTCATCGATGGGGATTTCCTTGTTGAGGCTATTGAGCTGGTTGGCGGTGTCGTAGGAACCGGTGCTCACCGACAGCACCGGCAACCCGGCCTGGAACGCACCGCGGCACAGGTCCATGATGCGCGGGTCGGGCAGGGTGTCGCTGGTCAGCAGCAGGCCGGCCAGCGGCACGCCGTTGATTGCAGCCAGGCTGACGGCGAGGATGATGTCGTCGCGATCGCCGGGTGTCACCACCAGCACGCCGGGCTTGAGCAGCTCCACGGTGTTGCGCATGGTGCGGGCGCAGATGATGATCTTGGTCATGCGCCGGGTTTCGTAGTCGCCGGCATTGAGAATCTGCGCGCCCATCAGGTCGGCCACGTCGCGGGTACGCGGCGCGTTGAGTTCGGGCTGGTAGGGAATGCAGCCGAGCAGGCGGAAATCCCCGCTGCGCAACAACGGCGAGTGCTCTTTGAGACGCGCCGAGAAGGCCTCCATGCTTTCGTCGGTGCGCACTTTGTTGAGGATCACGCCGAGTACTTTCGGGTCTTTCGGGCCGCCGAACAATTGCGCCTGCAGTTCCACGCGCCCGGACAGTTCGGTAAGCACTTCGTTTTCCGGGGCCGAGACCAGGATTACTTCGGCATCCAGGCTCTTGGCCAGGTGCAGGTTGACCCGGGCCGCATAACTGGCGCTGCGGGTCGGCACCATGCCTTCGACGATCAGCACATCCTTGCCCACGGCGGCTTGCTGGTACAGCGTGATGATTTCTTCGAGCAACTCATCCAGCTGGCCGTCGCCGAGCATGCGCTCGACATGGGCCAGGCCCAGGGGGTGGGGCGGTTTCAGGCCGTGGGTGCGCGCCACCAGTTCGGTGGAGCGCTCAGGGCCGGTATCGCCAGGATGTGGCTGGGCAATCGGTTTGAAAAAACCGACTTTCAGCCCGGCTCGTTCCAGGGTACGCACCAGCCCAAGGCTGATGGAGGTCAGGCCCACACCAAAATCGGTGGGCGCGATAAAAAAAGTCTGCATGCGAATTCTCTGGAGGTGCATGGCTGGGGTGGCGCTCTATGCTTGAGCGCCTACCGCGAATCAGGCGCCAAGGTTATCGTTATTCGTGCTGTTGCGCACACCAGCCGCAGGCAAAGGCTTGGCCTATTTTTTCAAGGCGTAGCGCGGGGTCGAGCACCCAGGCGCGCGACTGCCACGGCGGCTGGTGGCGCAGATGCTGGGTGTGGCCGCAGGACAGCTCGGCGACCCAGTGCAGGTCGTCGTCCTGGTGGAATCCGGTTATCGTCGAGACCGTTGGTCGGCCCCGTCCGTCCGGGTTCTGTTCGCTTTCGGGCAAATCCTTGTTTAGACTTGTCCGTTCTTCATTCTTATGCAAAAGGTCTCGCCCCATGACGATCGCCGCTAACAAGGCTGTCTCCATCGACTATACCCTGACCAACGACGCTGGTGAGGTCATCGACAGCTCAGCCGGCGGCGCGCCGCTGGTCTACCTGCAAGGCGCGGGTAACATCATCCCAGGCCTGGAAAAGGCGCTGGAAGGCAAGGCGGTTGGTGATGAACTGACCGTTGCCATAGAACCTGAAGATGCCTACGGCGAATACTCCGCCGAACTGGTCAGCACCTTGAGCCGCAGCATGTTCGAAGGTGTTGATGAGCTGGAAGTCGGCATGCAGTTCCACGCTTCCGCGCCGGACGGCCAAATGCAGATCGTGACCATCCGCGATCTGGACGGCGACGACGTGACCGTTGACGGTAACCACCCTCTGGCTGGCCAGCGCCTGAACTTCCAGGTGAAGATCGTTGCCATTCGCGACGCTTCCCAAGAAGAAGTGGCTCATGGCCACGTCCACGGTGAAGGCGGTCATCACCATTGATTGTGGTTTGATCAATCGGTAGCAAAAACGCCCCGACTGGTTCGGGGCGTTTTTTTATCTGAAATTCACCGCAATCCAAATGTGGGAGGGGGCTTGCCCCCGATGGCGGTGTGTCAGTCAAAGTATTTTTTACTGATACACCGCTATCGGGGGCAAGCCCCCTCCCACATTTTGATCTGTGTATTCCAGAAAACAAAAATGCCCCGGACCTTTCGGTACGGGGCATTTCTTAACTGTACGCAACCTGAGGTCGCGTGGCAGTTGTTACCACTTAGGCTGCAGCAGCAACGTTCAGAGCCTTGATGTGGCCATTCAGGCGGCTCTTATGACGAGCGGCCTTGTTCTTGTGGATGATGCCTTTATCGGCCATACGGTCGATAACTGGCACGGCCAGAACGTAAGCAGCTTGAGCTTTTTCAGCGTCTTTGGTGTCGATGGCTTTAACTACATTCTTGATGTAGGTACGAACCATGGAACGCAGGCTGGCGTTGTGGCTGCGACGCTTCTCAGCCTGTTTTGCACGTTTTTTGGCGGAAGGTGTGTTGGCCACCGTCGAGCTCCTCGAAAGACTTTTTAGGAAATAGCAAACAAAATAGGCCGCGAATCATGCCGATGACTTGATGGGTTGTCAAGGGCGGCTGATGCGAACTGCTGAGTGGTCGATCTGAAGAGGCGGGTGATTTATTTCCGGCGCTTGACCTGTAAACTCGCGAGCTTTGGCGCTGTGCTGTTGCAGGCGCGCAGTATCGCATAAGTAGGCGCTTTGTTCGCCTGCTCTTTATCTATAGGCGCAAACTCTTTCAATGAATCTGCTCAAATCGTTGGCCGCCGTCAGCTCTATCACGATGATTTCCCGGGTTTTGGGGTTTGTGCGTGACACCCTGCTGGCACGCATTTTTGGCGCCAGTATGGCCACGGATGCCTTCTTCATTGCCTTTAAACTGCCCAACCTGTTGCGCCGGATTTTCGCCGAAGGCGCGTTTTCCCAGGCCTTCGTGCCGATCCTGGCCGAATACAAGACGCAGCAGGGGGAGGAGGCGACCCGCACCTTTATCGCCTATGTCTCGGGCCTTCTGACGCTGGTGTTGATGCTGGTGACCGTGCTCGGCATGCTCGCCGCGCCCTGGGTGATCTGGGCCACGGCTCCCGGCTTTGCCAATACCCCGGAAAAGTTCGCACTGACCACTGATCTGCTGCGCGTGACCTTTCCTTATATATTGCTGATCTCGCTGTCATCGCTCGCCGGGGCGATTCTCAATACCTGGAACCGTTTCTCGGTGCCGGCCTTCGTGCCGACGCTGCTTAATGTCAGCATGATTATCTTCGCGCTGTTCCTTACGCCGTACTTCGATCCGCCGGTAATGGCCCTGGGGTGGGCCGTCCTGGCTGGCGGCCTGGCACAATTGCTCTACCAACTGCCGCATTTGAAAAAGATCGGCATGCTTGTACTGCCCCGGCTGAACCTCAAGGACACCGGCGTCTGGCGCGTGATGCGCAATATGCTGCCGGCGATCCTCGGCGTGTCGGTGAGTCAGATCTCCCTGATCATCAATACGGCATTCGCGTCGTTGCTGGTGTCCGGTTCGGTGTCGTGGATGTACTACGCCGACCGCCTGATGGAATTGCCGTCCGGCGTGCTAGGGGTGGCCTTGGGCACCATTTTGCTGCCGACCCTGGCGCGCACCTATGCGAGCAAGGACCGCCAGGAATACTCGCGCATTCTCGACTGGGGCCTGCGCCTGTGCTTCCTGCTGGTGCTGCCATGCTCCCTGGCCCTGGGAATCCTGGCCGAACCCCTGACAGTCTCGCTGTTTCAATACGGGCAATTCGATGCGCACGACGCCCTGATGACCCAGCATGCGCTGGTGGCGTACTCCGTGGGTTTGCTCGGCATTATCGTGATCAAAGTGCTGGCGCCGGGCTTCTATGCCCAACAAAACATCCGCACACCGGTGAAGATCGCGATTTTCACACTGGTCGTCACGCAACTGCTCAACCTGGTGTTTATCGGCCCGCTGGCCCATGCCGGCCTGGCGCTCGCGATCAGTGCCGGTGCCTGTATCAATGCCGGCCTGCTGTTTTATCAACTGCGCAAGCAGCAGATGTACCAGCCGCAGCCTGGCTGGGGGGCGTTCACCCTCAAGTTGCTGGTGGCGGTCGCCGCGATGTCGGCCGTGTTGATTGGGCTGATGCACGTGATGCCGGCCTGGGACCAGGGCCATATGCTGGAGCGCTTCATGCGCCTGGGCGTGCTGGTAGTGGCTGGCGTGGTGGTGTACTTCGGGATGTTGCTGCTGCAGGGTTTCCGCCTGCGCGATTTCAATCGCAAGTCGCTGGGGTAGAGAGTTTGCCGCGATAAAACGGCTGTTTTATCGAATCGATCCATTTGGCCTGCGGTGTTGCCTGTCGTCCGGGGCCGGGTGTGGTTATAATCGACCACTTTATGAGCAAGAAGCGCGTTATGCAGCTGGTTCGAGGTCTCCACAACCTGCGCCCCGAGCACCGGGGCTGCGTCGCCACTATTGGCAACTTTGACGGTGTTCACCGTGGCCACCAGGCTATCCTGGCCAGGCTGCGCGAGCGTGCGGTCGAGTTGGGCGTGCCCAGCTGCGTGGTGATTTTTGAGCCGCAGCCGCGGGAGTTCTTCACCCCGGAAACGGCACCGGCCCGGCTGGCCCGCCTGCGAGACAAGCTGCAACTGTTGGCTGAAGAAGGCGTAGACCGCGTCCTCTGCCTGGCTTTCAACCAGCGTCTGCAAAGCCTTAGCGCTGCCGAGTTTGTCGACCGCATCCTCGTCGATGGCCTCGGCGTGCAGCATTTGGAGGTCGGCGACGACTTTCGTTTCGGTTGCGACCGCGTCGGCGATTTCGATTTCCTGCAACACGCCGGCGTCAACCAGGGTTTTACCGTCGAAGCCGCGCAAACCGTCGAACTGGACGGCCTGCGCGTGAGCAGTACCCAGGTGCGTAACGCCCTGGCCGCTGCCGACTTCGCCTTGGCCGAGCGTTTGCTCGGTCGCCCGTTCCGCATTGCCGGGCGGGTACTGCACGGCCAGAAGCTGGCGCGCCAACTGGGTACGCCAACCGCCAACGTGCAACTCAAGCGCCGTCGTGTGCCGCTGACCGGGGTTTACCTGGTGAGTGTCGATATCGACGGCCAATCGTGGCCGGGAGTCGCCAACATAGGCGTCAGGCCCACGGTTGCAGGTGATGGCAAGGCCCACCTGGAAGTTCATCTTTTGGATTTTGCCGGTGACTTGTATGACCGGCGTTTAACGGTGGTTTTCCACCAGAAGCTGCGTGAAGAGCAGCGTTTCGCCTCCCTTGAGGCGTTGAAAACGGCGATCAATGCGGATGTCGCCGCCGCCCGTGCACTAGCCGCACCTAGCGCCCATCGCTAACCGAAGAGCCTTAAATGACCGACTATAAAGCCACGCTAAACCTTCCGGACACCGCCTTCCCAATGAAGGCCGGCCTGCCACAGCGCGAACCGCAGATCCTGCAGCGCTGGGACAGTATTGGCCTGTACGGAAAGTTGCGCGAAATTGGCAAGGATCGTCCGAAATTCGTCCTGCACGACGGCCCTCCTTACGCCAACGGCACCATTCACATCGGTCACGCGCTGAACAAGATTCTCAAGGACATGATCCTGCGTTCGAAAACCCTGTCGGGCTTCGACGCGCCGTATGTCCCGGGTTGGGACTGCCACGGCCTGCCGATCGAACACAAAGTCGAAGTGACCTACGGCAAGAACCTGGGCGCGGATAAAACCCGCGAACTGTGCCGTGCCTACGCCACCGAGCAGATCGAAGGGCAGAAGTCCGAATTCATCCGCCTGGGTGTCCTGGGCGAGTGGGACAACCCGTACAAGACCATGAACTTCAAGAACGAGGCCGGTGAAATCCGCGCCCTGGCCGAAATCGTCAAGGGCGGTTTCGTGTTCAAGGGCCTCAAGCCCGTGAACTGGTGCTTTGACTGCGGTTCGGCCCTGGCCGAGGCGGAAGTCGAGTACGAAGACAAGAAGTCCTCGACCATCGACGTGGCCTTCCCGGTTGCCGATGAGGCCAAGCTCGCCGAGGCCTTTGGCCTGGCATCGCTGGCCAAGCCGGCGGCCATCGTGATCTGGACCACCACGCCATGGACCATCCCGGCCAACCAGGCGCTGAACGTGCACCCCGAGTTCACCTACGCGCTGGTGGACGTTGGCGATCGCCTGCTGGTGCTGGCCGAAGAAATGGTCGAGTCGTGCCTGGCGCGTTACGAGCTGCAAGGTTCGGTGATCGCCACCACTACCGGCTCCGCGCTGGAACTGATCAACTTCCGTCATCCGTTCTACGACCGCCTGTCGCCGGTGTACCTGGCTGACTACGTCGAACTGGGTTCCGGCACCGGCGTGGTTCACTCCGCGCCTGCCTACGGTGTGGACGACTTCGTGACCTGCAAAGCCTACGGCATGGTCAACGACGACATCCTCAACCCGGTGCAGAGCAATGGCGTGTACGCGCCGTCGCTGGAGTTCTTCGGCGGCCAGTTCATCTTCAAGGCCAACGAGCCGATCATCGACAAGTTGCGCGAAGTCGGTTCGCTGTTGCACACCGAAACTATCAAGCACAGCTACATGCACTGCTGGCGCCACAAGACCCCGTTGATCTACCGCGCCACCGCGCAGTGGTTTATCGGCATGGACAAAGAGCCGACCCGCGGCGAAACCCTGCGCATACGCTCGCTCAAGGCCGTCGAAGGCACCAAGTTCGTCCCGGCCTGGGGCCAGGCGCGCCTGCACTCGATGATCGCCAACCGTCCGGACTGGTGCATCTCCCGCCAGCGTAACTGGGGCGTGCCGATCCCGTTCTTCCTGAACAAGGAAAGCGGCGAACTGCACCCGCGCACCGTCGAACTCATGGAGGTCGTGGCCCAGCGCGTTGAGCAGGAAGGCATCGAAGCCTGGTTCAAGATGGACGCTGCCGAACTGCTCGGTGATGAAGCGCCGCAGTACGACAAGATCAGCGACACCCTCGACGTATGGTTCGACTCGGGCACCACCCACTGGCACGTGCTGCGCGGTTCGCACCCGATGGGCCACGAGACCGGCCCGCGTGCCGACCTGTACCTGGAAGGTTCGGACCAGCACCGTGGCTGGTTCCACTCGTCGCTGCTGACCGGTTGCGCCATCGACAACCACGCGCCGTACCGGGAGCTGTTGACCCACGGCTTCACCGTCGACGAAAACGGCCGCAAGATGTCCAAGTCGTTGAAGAACGTGATCGAGCCGAAAAAGATCAACGAGACCCTGGGCGCCGATATCATGCGTCTGTGGGTCGCTTCGACCGATTACTCGGGCGAGATCGCCGTCTCCGACCAGATCCTGGCCCGCAGCGCCGATGCCTACCGTCGCATCCGTAATACCGCGCGCTTCCTGCTGTCGAACCTGACCGGTTTCAACCCGGCCACCGACCTGCTGCCGGCCGAAGACATGCTCGCCCTCGACCGTTGGGCCGTGGACCGCGCCCTGTTGCTGCAGCGCGAGTTGCAGGAACACTACGGCGAGTACCGCTTCTGGAATGTCTACTCCAAGATCCACAACTTCTGCGTGCAGGAGCTCGGTGGTTTCTACCTCGACATCATCAAGGACCGCCAGTACACCACCGGTGCCAACAGCAAGGCGCGCCGCTCGGCGCAGACCGCGCTGTACCACATCAGCGAAGCGCTGGTGCGCTGGATCGCGCCGATCCTCGCGTTCACCGCCGACGAATTGTGGGAGTACCTGCCGGGTGAGCGTAACGAGTCCGTCATGCTCAACACCTGGTACGAAGGCTTGACCGAACTGCCGGCCGACTTCGAACTGGGTCGCGAGTACTGGGAAGGCGTGATGGCCGTGAAGGTTGCGGTGAACAAGGAGCTGGAAGTGCAGCGCGCGGCCAAGGCCGTGGGTGGCAACCTGCAAGCCGAAGTCACCCTGTTTGCCGAGGACGGCCTGACCGCCGACCTCGCCAAGCTGAGCAACGAACTGCGCTTTGTGTTGATCACCTCCACCGCAAGCCTGGCCCCCTTCGCCCACGCTCCGGCAGATGCCGTGGCGACCGATGTGCCGGGCTTGAAGCTCAAGGTGGTCAAGTCGGCCTTCCCTAAATGCGCCCGTTGCTGGCACTGCCGTGAAGATGTCGGCGTGAACCCCGAGCATCCGGAAATCTGCGGTCGTTGCGTTGATAACATCAGCGGCGAAGGCGAGGTTCGTCACTATGCCTAACTCTGCCAGTCGTTTCGGGCGTCTTGGCTGGCTTGTATTGAGCGTGCTGGTCCTGGTCATCGACCAGGTCAGCAAGGCTCATTTCGAAGGCAGCCTGGAGATGTTCCAGCAAATCGTGGTGATCCCGGATTACTTCAGTTGGACCCTGGCCTACAACACCGGCGCGGCTTTCAGCTTCCTCGCCGATGGCGGTGGCTGGCAGCGCTGGCTGTTCGCGCTGATCGCCGTGGTGGTCAGTGCGGTGCTGGTGGTCTGGCTCAAGCGCCTGGGCCGTGACGACACCTGGCTGGCGATCGCGCTGGCCCTGGTGCTGGGCGGCGCGCTGGGTAACCTGTACGACCGCATTGCCCTGGGCCATGTGATCGACTTCATCCTGGTGCATTGGCAGAACCGCCATTACTTCCCGGCGTTCAACTTCGCCGACAGCGCTATCACTGTCGGTGCAATCATGCTGGCGCTGGACATGTTCAAGAGCAAGAAAACCGGAGAGACCGTCAATGACTGATCAGGTATTGGCTGAGCAACGCATCGGCCAGAACACGGAAGTCACTTTGCATTTCGCATTGCGCCTGGAGAATGGCGACACGGTCGACAGCACCTTCGACAAAGCCCCTGCTACCTTCAAGGTCGGTGACGGCAACCTGTTGCCGGGGTTTGAAGCGGCTCTGTTCGGCTTCAAGGCCGGCGATAAGCGTACCCTGCAGATTCTGCCGGAAAACGCCTTCGGCCAGCCCAACCCGCAAAATGTGCAGATCATCGCGCGTTCGCAGTTCGAAGGCATGGACCTGTCGGAAGGCCTGCTGGTGATCTTCAATGATGCGGCGAATACGGAATTGCCCGGTGTGGTCAAAGCCTTCGATGACACGCAAGTGACCATCGACTTCAACCATCCGTTGGCCGGCAAGACACTGACCTTTGACGTCGAGATCATCAACGTCAAAGCGCTCTAACTGACGATTTCAGCCTATTGTAGGAGCGAGCTTGCTCGCGAAGGTCTTCAACGATAATCCTGGCATCCTGCATGATCGCGGTGCCTGTGAAATTTTCGCGAGCAAGCTCGCTCCTACATGGCAAGACACGAGGCACAGCATGCAAATCAAACTCGCCAACCCCCGTGGCTTCTGTGCCGGTGTGGACCGGGCGATCGAAATCGTCAACCGCGCCCTGGAAGTTTTCGGGCCGCCGATTTACGTGCGGCATGAAGTCGTTCACAACAAATTCGTGGTTGAAGATCTGCGTGCTCGCGGCGCCATCTTCGTCGAAGAACTCGACCAGGTGCCTGACGATGTCATCGTTATCTTCAGTGCCCACGGTGTTTCCCAGGCGGTGCGCACCGAAGCGTCCGGCCGTGGCCTGAAAGTGTTCGATGCCACATGCCCGCTGGTGACCAAGGTGCACATCGAGGTGGCGCGCTACAGCCGTGATGGTCGTGAGTGCATTCTGATCGGCCACGCCGGTCATCCGGAAGTCGAAGGCACCATGGGCCAGTACGACGCCAGCAATGGCGGCGCCATCTATCTGGTGGAAGACGAAAAAGACGTCGCCAACTTGCACGTGCAGAACCCGGAGCGCTTGGCGTTCGTTACCCAGACTACCTTGTCCATGGACGACACCAGTCGCGTTATCGATGCGCTGCGCACGCGATTCCCGGCCATTGGCGGCCCACGCAAAGACGACATCTGCTACGCCACGCAAAACCGCCAGGACGCGGTCAAGCAACTGGCCGATGAGTGTGATGTAGTGCTGGTGGTCGGCAGCCCCAATAGCTCCAACTCCAATCGCTTGCGAGAGCTGGCCGAGCGTATGGCGACACCGGCGTACCTGATCGACGGCGCCGAGGATATGCAGCGTAGCTGGTTCGACGGCGTCGAGCGCATCGGCATCACGGCGGGCGCCTCGGCCCCGGAAGTCCTGGTGCGTGGCGTCATCCAGCAATTGCACGCCTGGGGGGCCACCGGCGCCGATGAATTGGCGGGGCGCGAAGAAAATATTACGTTTTCGATGCCCAAGGAACTGCGGGTGCGCTCGCTGCTCTGAACCCCTGGCGGCTTGATTAACCACGGCATAACGCCTGCTCGGTCTTGTCACTGCGCAGGCTGACACGCCCGCTCGGCGCCAGCACCACCTGATACAGGCTCTGCGCGTGCATCGTGTCGCACACATGCACGGTGCCGGCACGAAACCCGCCGCCGGCAAACACCGGTTCTCCCAAAGCGTTGAAACGGACCTGGCTGCTGACCGGGCCATTACCTGCCATCGGCACCCGCCCGCTGTCCTGTCGCTCCAGTAGCACCGGATTCTCGTCATCCAGATGGCCGCGACCACTGATATCCAGGATCACCCGCCACCCTTGGCTCCAGTCTTGCTCCCGCGCGTGGATGACCACTGCACGACTGCGTGTGATCGCCTCCGTGCGCGCATAACGCAGCCCGTCGGCCAGTGACTGGGCCACGCTTTGTTGCTGCTGCGATGCCAGCAACCCCTTGAAGCCGGGTAGGGCCAGTTGCGCCAGGACGCCCGTCACGACCAGCCCCAGCAGTAATTCAATCAAGGTGAACCCTCGTTGTGTCATGTGCGCCCCTCCGTGGATGCGGGTTGATCTTCAAGTGACAGGCATAGGTATAGCGTTTGGGCCCTGATGTTGAATGATGGCCTTTACGTCCAATGTATTTCCCTTTGTTCCGATAGCGGCAGCCGCCAAAAACCGGCGCTAGTCTTGGGGGCGTGCAGCAGGGTTCTGCTGTTTTTCTAAGGCCTTCGACATGGATGACGACGGTAATGCCTTTCTGCCGGAACACCTTATTTCTACGCGCAGTTCTTCGACCTCAATCCGGCATGACCCTGATCGAGGTACTGGTAGCGGTACTGGTCCTGGCTCTCGGGCTGCTGGGGGCCGCGGCTATCCAGCTCAACGCGCTCAAATACACCGACAGTGCACGGATGACCAGCCAGGCCAGTTTCATTGCCTACGACATGCTCGATCGAATTCGCGCCAATGCCGGGGTCGATTACGCCTGGGCCCAAGCCGAGCGCGCGCCGCCCAGCACCTCGACCGCCAGCGTGCGCGACCTGGACTTGCATGATTTCGAGGCCAATATCACAGGTTTTGCCGGCAAGGACGCCAAAGGTGCCGTGGCGGTCAGCGGCAATGAAGTCACTATCAGCATCAGTTGGGCGGACACCCGGGCGGCGAGCAGCCTGGGTGCGCGGCAAACCTTCACCCTGACCAGCCGTATCGCCAATGGCCAAGGCAGCTTGCAATGATCCGTCCTGCACGTGGTTTCGGGTTGGTGGAGTTGCTGCTGGCGCTGGCTGTCGGGCTGGTGCTGATCCTTGGCGCAAGCCAGGTGCTGATCGGTTCGCGGCTGACCCAGGCCAGCCAGCAGGCCGCTATGGTGCTGCAGGATGATGCCCGATTCGTCCTGAGCAAGTTGGTCCTGGATATTCGCCAGGCAGGCATGCTGGGGTGTTTGGCCCCGGCTTTTATCGACAATGCCCCGGCGACCTTTGATCGGCCGATTGACTGGGAAATGTCGGCAAGCGCGACGTCACTGACGCTGGTGACCGCCAATGCCGGCGACGGTGCCGGCAAGCCAGACTGGACGGTGGTGTCCGGCTGCAAGGACGCGGCACAGGCTCACGCCGGCGCACCGCCTGTGATCGCGCCCGGCCAGATTCGGTTTGCCATCCGTGAGCTCACCTACACCTATGAGGCGGGGCAGTTGAAGATCAGTACCCCGTCGGTACCGGCCAAGGCAGTGCTGATAGATAACGTGCAGGCCTTCGAGATCAGTTTCGGGGTAGCGGCCAGGCCTGAATCGACGGACGTGGCGCGCTACGACAGCCACCCGGCCGACGCATCGTTGATCCGCAGCGTGCGCATCCGCATGACCCTGCGTGACCCGACCGGACGAGTGAAGGATCAGGCCTACAGCGTCGTGGCCGCACTGCGCAACCGGCTGGCGTAGGACGATGATCTCGATGGGGGGGAACGCTGTGCGCCAGACCGGGATGGTATTGCTGATCAGCCTGGTATTTCTGCTGTTGTTGTCACTGGTGGGGTTGTCATCAATGCAGGGCGCGATCTCTCAGCAGAAGGTCGCCAGTAGCCTGTGGCAACGTAATCAATCGTTCCAGACGGCCGAAAGTGGCCTGCGGCTGGGGGAGTCGGCGGTGCGCAGGGGCGGGCTTGCGCTGCCACTTTGCCACTCGATCATCAACTGCGCGCCGCCCGCTGATGCATTTTCGGTGGTTGGCCCTGGGCCAAATCCGGTCTCGGCGGTGAATTGGGTGGCGTTCAAGGACGGAGTGTATGGCGTTCAATCCCTGGGGGTGGGGATGGGCCTGGCGCATTTACCGCCGCTTACCCCGGCCGCGCTCTTCCGGGTGACGGCCGTGGGGCTGGGTGGCCAGTCGCGCACGGTGCTTGAGACCGTGTATGCGCGGGTGGGGGAGGGCGACGGCGCGAGGTTTCGGCGAGTCTTATGGCGGCAACTTCAATAAGGAGCAATTCAATGGGCATGGATAGCCAGGGCTTTACCCTGATCGAATTGTTGATCGCGGTGGCGATCATCGCGTTGCTGGCCGGGATCGCTTACCCCGGATATACCGGCCAGGTGAAAAAGGTGTATCGGGTGCAAGTCGTCGCGCTGCTGAGCGAGCACGCTCAACATCTGGAGCGTTTTTACACTCGCAACGGCACTTTTATTGATGCAAGCGGCGTCAGTACAGGCAATGATCACTATAGAATCAGCGCCGTATTGAACCCTCATGATTTTGTCCTGCTCGCCACGCCTGCCGCGGACTCAGTCATGGCGGACGACGCCTGCGGCCAATTCAGCTTGACCAGCACCGGTGTGCGAAGCAATCCGGGAGCGACGCCGCAAATGCCGCTCAAGGCATGCTGGGGGCAGTGATGAGAGTGCTGGATGAATGGGCGCCGGGCGCGCTTTTCCCTTTTTATCGGCTGGATCAAATGATGGCTAAGCAACAGCGAGTAGTGATTGTCGGCGGCGGAGTGATTGGTTTGTTGACCGCATACAACCTGGCTGACCGGGGGCAAGCGGTCATATTGCTGGAGCGCGGCGGGCTTGGGCAGGAATCTTCCTGGGCTGGCGGCGGGATCGTTTCGCCGTTGTATCCATGGCGTTATAGCCCGGCGGTGACCGCCTTGGCTCATTGGTCCCAGGATTTCTACCCGCAACTGGCACAGCGGCTGTTCGCCTCGACCGGCGTCGATCCTGAGGTCCACACCACAGGTCTGTATTGGCTCGATCTGGATGACGAAGCCGATGCCCTGGCCTGGGCTGCGCGTGAGGGCAGGCCCTTGAGCAAAGTGGACGTATCGGCTGCCCACGATGCAGTTCCGGCGCTGGGTGGCGGTTATTCGCAGGCGATCTACATGGCCGATGTGGCCAATGTGCGCAACCCGCGCCTGGTCAAATCCCTCAAGGCGGCGTTGTCGGCGCTGCCCGATGTGACGATTCACGAGCAGTGCGAAGTCGATGGATTTATTTTGCAGGGCGACACCGTGGTAGGCGTGAATACGAGCGCCGGCGCCATGACGGGTGATCAGATCGTGCTCGCAGCCGGTGCCTGGAGCGGGGATTTGCTGGGAAAACTAGGCTTGGCACTGCCCGTTGAGCCGGTCAAGGGTCAGATGATCCTCTACAAATGCACGTCTGACTTCTTGTCGAGCATGGTCCTGGCTAAAGGGCGCTATGCGATCCCGCGGCGGGATGGGCATATTTTGATTGGCAGCACCCTGGAACACGAGGGATTCGACAAAACGCCGACTGAAAACGCGCTGGAAAGTCTCAAGGCCTCTGCGCAGGAGCTGCTTCCCGCCCTGGCGGACGCCGAGGTGGTGGGGCACTGGGCGGGGTTGCGGCCCGGCTCGCCGGAAGGTATCCCGTATATCGGCGAGGTACCCGGCTTCAAGGGCCTGTGGCTCAATTGCGGGCATTACCGCAATGGCCTGGTGCTTGCCCCGGCGTCCTGCCAGCTGTTTGCCGACTTGCTGCTGGGGCATGCGCCGATTATCGACCCGGCACCTTACGCGCCCGCCGGTCGAGTCAGCGCTGGATAGACTTCGGCCCCTGCTGCAGATGCGCCTGGGTGCAATACCATTGCTGGCCCAGGCTCAGCGCCCGATCCTGCGGCACGTGTACACCGCAATGGGCGCAACGCACCATCAAGGCGGCATTGGGTTCGCCGGTGCGCGCTTGCCTGGCGGCAGGGCTTTTGAATTTGCGCCAGAGCCATACCGCTGCGGCAATGACGGCGATCCAGAACAATAGACGAAGCATGATGGGCAGTTTCTCGATAAGGAATGCGCCAGTTTAGCCAAGGTCGCCGTGGGCGCACAGCGCAATAAATACTCGCCCATGAAAAAGGGAGCTCCTGAGAGCTCCCTTTTGCGTTGCGTCAAACGGTCAGTCGAACACACCGAAGGTCATGTAGCTGAACCACGAGCGGTCCTGGTTGTTACCCAGGGCTTGCGGCTCTTCTTCTTCGATCACATCGCCGTTCTCGTCGTGCGGCTTGAGGTCCGAAGGAATCGCGTCCTTGGCGTCCTGGTATTGCTTGATCACGTCCTGGTTGGCGCGTGTTTCGCCTGGCGGCAGCGGTGGGCGGGACTCGATCAGGCCCAGGGTGTACTTGCTCAGCCACGAACGGTTGTCGGCTTCGTCAACCTGAGGCACGAACTGGCCGTCTTTCAGGCTCGGGTGGTCCGGGTAGTTGAGCTTCAGGGTTTCCAGGCTGGTGGTCGCCAGCTGATCCAGGTGCAGGCGCTGGTAAGCCTCGGTCATCACGGCCAGGCCGTCACCCACGGAAGGGGTTTCCTGGAAGTTTTCCACCACATAGCGGCCACGGTTCGCAGCGGCTACGTACGCCTGACGGGTCAGGTAGTAATGGGCCACGTGGATCTCGTAGGAAGCCAGCAGGTTGCGCAGGTAGATCATGCGCTGCTTGGCGTCCGGCGCGTAGCGGCTGTTCGGGTAGCGGCTGGTCAGCTGGGCGAACTCGTTGTAGGAGTCGCGGGCGGCGCCCGGGTCGCGCTTGGTCATGTCCAGCGGCAGGAAGCGCGCCAGCAGGCCAACGTCCTGGTCGAACGAGGTCAGGCCCTTCATGTAGTAGGCGTAGTCCACGTTCGGATGCTGCGGATGCAGGCGGATAAAACGCTCGGCGGCGGACTTGGCAGCTTCCGGCTCGGCGTTTTTATAGTTGGCGTAGATCAGCTCGAGCTGGGCCTGGTCGGCATAGCGTCCGAACGGATAGCGCGACTCCAGTGCCTTGAGCTTCGCTGTGGCGCTGGTGTAGCTATTATTATCCAAGTCTGTCTGAGCTTGCTGGTACAGCTCGACTTCGCTCAGGTTTTCGTCGACGACGTCCTTTGTTGACGAGCAAGCAGCAGTCATGGCGAGGATGGCGATCAGCAGCAGGTGTTTCACTTGCATGGCGGCTTGCGTCCCTATGACGGCCGCTGTCTTGGGCGGGGCCGTCCTGTTATGATGAGCGCCCCGTTGAAAGCCTCGGGGCAAAAGACGCCGTATTTAACCACAAGCGCGCAGCCGAAACCAAAGGCTGTGCCACGCCTAGTCTGAGCATGTCCGATAAAATTGAACTTCGCGCAGAGGTGCCGTCCGAATTGGGCGGCCAACGCCTCGATCAAGTCGCCGCACAATTATTCGCTGAGCACTCGCGCTCGCGCCTTTCCGCCTGGATCAAAGACGGCCGCCTGACTGTGGATGGAGCGGTTATCCGCCCGCGAGACATAGTTCATGGCGGTGCGATTCTTGAGCTGACTGCCGAGCAGGAAGCGCAGGGAGAATGGGTCGCCCAGGACATCGAGCTGGATATCGTCTATGAAGACGATGACATCCTGGTCATCAACAAACCCGCAGGCCTGGTGGTTCACCCGGCGGCCGGGCACGCTGATGGCACCTTGCTCAATGCCCTGTTGCACCACGTGCCGGACATCATCAACGTGCCGCGCTGCGGCATCGTGCACCGTCTGGACAAGGACACCACCGGCTTGATGGTGGTGGCCAAGACCATTCAGGCGCAGACGCAACTTGTTACTCAATTGCAGAGTCGCAGCGTCAGCCGGATCTACGAATGCATCGTGATCGGGGTGGTGGTGGCGGGTGGCAAGATCAATGCACCCATTGGTCGCCACGGCCAGCAGCGCCAGCGCATGGCGGTGATGGAGGGCGGCAAGCAGGCCGTCAGCCACTATCGCGTGCTGGAGCGTTTCCGTTCCCACACCCATGTGCGGGTCAAGCTGGAAACCGGTCGTACCCACCAGATCCGCGTGCACATGGCCCACATCAACTTCCCGTTGGTCGGCGATCCGGCCTACGGTGGTCGCTTCCGCATTCCGCCTGCGGCCAGCCAGACCATGGTTGAATCGCTCAAGACGTTCCCTCGCCAGGCGCTGCATGCACGCTTCCTGGAGCTGGATCATCCGACGAGCGGTAAGCGCATGAGCTGGGAATCACCGCTTCCAGACGATCTGGTCTGGCTGTTGTCGCTGCTCAAGCAGGATCGTGAGGCGTTTGTCGGATGAGTGACTGGCTGCTGCCTGACTGGCCCGCGCCGTCTCAGGTCAAGGCCTGCGTCACCACTCGTGCGGGCGGCGTCAGTGTGGCGCCGTTCGACAGCCTCAACCTGGGCGATCATGTGGAGGACAGCCTTGAGGCCGTCCTCGAAAATCGTCGTCGCCTTACCGAAGCGTTCGATATCCAGCCGGCCTGGTTGCGCCAGGTCCACGGCACCACGGTGGTCGAGGCCGATCCGGGCCGGATCGCCGAAGCCGATGGCAGTTGGACCAGCACGCCGGGTATCGCCTGCACCTCGATGACGGCTGATTGCCTGCCTGCATTGTTCTGTAATCGAGCGGGCACCCGTGTCGCGGCGGCTCATGCCGGTTGGCGTGGGTTGGCGGCGGGGGTGCTGGAGAAGGCTTTCGAAAGCCTTGAGAGCAAGCCCGCCGACGTTCTGGTCTGGCTCGGTCCGGCCATTGGCCCGCAGGCCTTTGAAGTCGGTCCCGAGGTGCGTGACGCGTTCATGCAGCAACTACCGGCGACTGCCCAGGCCTTCGTTCCCAGCGGTAATCCCGGCAAGTTCATGGCTGACATCTATCAGCTCGCTCGCCTGCGCCTTGCCGTGCGGGGTATTACCGCCGTCTACGGTGGCGGTTACTGCACCGTGACCGACCCGCGTTTCTTTTCCTATCGACGCAGCCCCCGTACGGGCCGATTCGCCTCCCTTGTCTGGCTTGACCGCTAGACTGTCCTGATCTGTATCAACCATCCACTGCTTGAATCCCGCAGAATCCACCCCATCTATAGGGGTATCTGGCAGGTTTCTTCATTCAGGATGTGTTTGTTCATAGCTCCGGCCTGCTCAAAAGGAAGGTGACTAATGCGTATTGATCGTTTAACCAGCAAATTGCAGTTGGCCTTATCGGACTCCCAGTCCCTGGCGGTCGGTCTCGACCACCCGGCGATTGAACCGGCGCACTTGATGCAGGCGCTCCTCGAGCAACAAGGTGGTTCTATCAAGCCCTTGTTGATGCAGGTGGGCTTTGACGTCAACAGCCTGCGCAAGGAGTTGAGCAAAGAGCTCGACCAACTGCCGAAAATCCAGAACCCTACCGGCGACGTGAATATGTCGCAGGACCTGGCGCGGCTGCTGAATCAGGCCGACCGCCTGGCCCAGCAAAAAGGTGACCAGTTCATCTCCAGCGAACTGGTGCTGCTCGCCGCCATGGACGATAACAGCAAGCTCGGCAAGTTGTTGCTGGGCCAGGGCGTGAGCAAGAAAGCCCTGGAAAACGCCATCAACAACCTGCGTGGCGGCGAGGCGGTGAATGACCCCAACCATGAGGAGTCGCGCCAAGCCCTGGATAAATACACCGTTGACCTGACCAAGCGCGCCGAAGAGGGCAAGCTTGACCCGGTTATCGGCCGTGACGACGAAATCCGCCGCACTATCCAGGTGCTGCAGCGTCGCACCAAGAACAACCCGGTGCTGATCGGTGAGCCTGGCGTGGGTAAAACCGCCATCGCCGAGGGCCTGGCCCAGCGCATCATCAATGGTGAAGTGCCGGACGGCCTCAAAGGCAAGCGCCTGCTGTCCCTGGACATGGGCTCGTTGATCGCCGGCGCCAAGTTCCGTGGCGAGTTCGAAGAGCGTCTGAAATCCCTGCTTAATGAATTATCGAAGCAGGAAGGGCAGATCATTCTGTTTATCGACGAACTGCACACCATGGTCGGCGCGGGCAAGGGCGAAGGGTCCATGGATGCCGGCAACATGCTCAAGCCCGCCCTGGCGCGAGGCGAGTTGCATTGCGTCGGTGCAACCACGCTTAACGAGTACCGTCAGTACATAGAAAAGGATGCGGCGCTTGAGCGACGTTTCCAGAAAGTTCTGGTGGAAGAGCCCAGCGAAGAAGACACCATCGCCATCCTGCGTGGCCTGAAAGAGCGCTATGAGGTTCACCATAAGGTCGCGATTACCGATGGCGCGATCATTGCGGCGGCCAAGTTGAGCCATCGCTATATCACCGATCGCCAGTTGCCCGACAAAGCCATCGACCTGATCGACGAGGCAGCCAGCCGCATCCGCATGGAGATCGATTCCAAGCCGGAAGTACTCGACCGCCTGGACCGCCGCCTGATTCAACTGAAGGTCGAATCCCAGGCGCTGAAAAAAGAAGAGGATGAGGCGGCGAAGAAACGCCTGGAGAAACTCCAGGAAGAAATTGTGCGCCTGGAGCGCGAGTATTCGGACCTCGAAGAAATCTGGACCTCGGAAAAAGCCGAAGTGCAGGGCTCTGCGCAGATCCAGCAGAAGATCGAGCAGTCGCGCCAGGAGCTGGAAGCCGCGCGCCGTAAAGGCGACCTGAACCGCATGGCCGAGTTGCAGTACGGGGTGATCCCGGACCTGGAGCGCAGCCTGCAGATGGTCGACCAGCATGGCCATAGCGAGAACCAGCTGTTGCGCAGCAAGGTGACCGAGGAAGAAATCGCCGAGGTGGTCTCCAAGTGGACCGGTATCCCGGTGTCGAAGATGCTTGAAGGCGAACGCGACAAGCTGCTGAAGATGGAAAGTCTGCTGCATCAACGCGTCATCGGTCAGGAAGAGGCCGTGGTGGCGGTGTCCAACGCGGTACGACGCTCCCGCGCCGGGTTGTCCGACCCGAATCGCCCGAGTGGTTCGTTCATGTTCCTTGGGCCCACCGGCGTGGGTAAGACCGAGCTGTGCAAAGCCTTGGCTGAATTTCTGTTCGATACTGAAGAGGCCATGGTGCGCATCGACATGTCCGAGTTCATGGAGAAACACTCGGTGGCTCGCCTGATCGGTGCGCCACCAGGCTATGTGGGCTATGAAGAGGGCGGTTACCTGACCGAAGCCGTGCGGCGCAAGCCCTACTCGGTGATCCTGCTGGATGAGGTCGAGAAGGCGCATCCGGATGTGTTCAACATCCTGCTGCAAGTGCTGGAGGACGGCCGCCTGACCGACAGCCACGGACGTACGGTGGATTTTCGCAACACGGTGATCGTAATGACCTCCAACCTGGGCTCGTCGCAGATCCAGGAGCTGGTAGGTGATCGCGAGGCCCAGCGGGCCGCTGTCATGGACGCGCTGACCACGCACTTCCGGCCGGAATTTATCAATCGGGTGGATGAAGTGGTGATCTTCGAGCCGTTGGCGCGGGATCAGATAGCCGGCATTACCGAGATCCAGCTGGGACGCTTGCGTGCACGTCTGGCCGAGCGCGAGCTGGCCCTGGAGCTGAGCAGCGAGGCGTTGGACAAGCTGATCGCGGTGGGCTACGACCCGGTGTATGGCGCGCGGCCGTTGAAGCGTGCGATCCAGCGCTGGATCGAGAACCCGCTGGCACAGCTGATCCTGTCGGGCAGCTTTATGCCGGGCACCAGCGTCGAGGCGACGGTGGAGAACGACGAAATCGTCTTCCATTAAGCCCCGCGGCCAGTGCCATAAGAGAAGGCCCCGCATTGCGGGGCCTTTTTTTTCGATAGGGCGTTGAACTGTAAGGCAAAGGCTTGTAAAGTGCGCCCCGCAGCAACGTCAGCCCACGGGTTTCTTCTCCCCAAGAAGAAATCAGAAAGAAGCGCAAATCATTGTCTTAAAAGCAATTTAAAGGGTTGACAGGGGTTTTTAAGATTGTAGAATAGCGCGCCTCAGAGACGCTAACGTAGCGATACGGACAGGGTCGAAGAGAAGGTTACATGGCGGTAAATGTTGTACTTTGAAATATGTAGTTCCGTGATAGCTCAGTCGGTAGAGCAAATGACTGTTAATCATTGGGTCCCAGGTTCGAGTCCTGGTCACGGAGCCAATTTCAAACCGGGGTATAGCGCAGTCCGGTAGCGCGCCTGCTTTGGGAGCAGGATGTCGGGAGTTCGAATCCCCCTACCCCGACCATATTTGGGTCGTTAGCTCAGTTGGTAGAGCAGTTGGCTTTTAACCAATTGGTCGTAGGTTCGAATCCCACACGACCCACCATTTTTGAGACCAGCTCACGCTGGAATCAGATCTTAAGATCAGAGGCCAAAAGCGCTGATCGAGGAAGGCGACTGAAAGGTCGCCTTTTTATTACCGGGGTATAGCGCAGTCCGGTAGCGCGCCTGCTTTGGGAGCAGGATGTCGGGAGTTCGAATCCCCCTACCCCGACCATATTAAAAATCCTCGTATCGAAAGATACGGGGATTTTTTTTGCCTGCGCAAAACTTATTAACGGTGAAGATCAAATGTGGGAGAGGGCGTGCCCCCTCCCACAATGTTTTATGTTGTCAGTGCAGTTTCAGGCGCGGCTCGGTCCCGCGTCCGATCTTGCTGCCCAGCATCAGCATCGCCGTGCGGAAAAAGCCATACAGCGCCATCTGGTGCATCCGGTACAGCGACACGTAGAACATCCGCGCCAACCAGCCCTCGAGCATCACACTGCCGGTCAGGTTACCCATCAAGTTACCCACCGCAGAAAAGCGCGACAG
The DNA here is from genome assembly GCF_900004865.1 of Pseudomonas sp. 37 R 15. Lineage (NCBI taxonomy): Bacteria > Pseudomonadati > Pseudomonadota > Gammaproteobacteria > Pseudomonadales > Pseudomonadaceae > Pseudomonas > Pseudomonas sp. 37 R 15. The sequence goes on from NZ_CVTV01000029.1 coordinate 85,083, forward strand.
CGAGATCAGCGACCCGTAGTCGGTGTATTTGTAGGTCGGCAGCTCCTTGCCTTCAATCCGCAGCTTCAGCGACTTGGCGAGTAACGAAGCCTGTTGGTGAGCGGCTTGCGCGCGTGGCGGAACATTACGGTCGGTGCCCGGTTGCGGGCAGGCGGCGCAATCGCCGAAGGCAAAGATGTTTTCGTCGCGGGTGGTCTGCAGCGTCGGCAGCACCTGAAGCTGGTTGATGCGGTTGGTCTCCAGGCCATCGATGTCCTTGAGAAAGCCCGGTGCGCGGATCCCGGCGGCCCAGACTTTGAGGCTGGCCGGGATCACTTGGCCGCTGCTGGTGATCAGCGCGTCGGCGGTCACCTCGCTGACGGCCGAGTTGGTCAGCACGGTCACCCCGAGTTTCTCCAGGGTTTTATGCACAGGCCCGCCAATCCGCTCCGGCAGCGCGGGCAATACCCGTGGGCCGGCTTCGATCAGGGTGATGTGCATGTTTTCCGGCTTGATGCGGTCCAGGCCGTACGCCGCCAGCTCATGGGCGGCGTTATGCAGTTCAGCGGCCAGTTCAACGCCGGTGGCGCCGGCGCCGACGATGGCGACGCTGATCTGTTCAACCGTATCGGTCTGCCCGGCGTGGGCGCGCAGGTAGTGGTTGAGCAATTGTTGATGAAAGCGTTCGGCCTGTTTACGGGTGTCAAGGAACAGGCAATGTTGCGCGGCGCCCTCGGTGCCGAAATCGTTAGTGGTGCTGCCCACTGCAATGACCAGGCTGTCGTAGCCGAGTACGCGCGCGGGCACCAGTTCCCGGCCTTCTTCGTCGAGGGTGGCGGCCAGTTGGATTTTTTTCTGTTCGCGGTCAAGCCCGCTCATACGCCCCAGTTGGAACTCGAAGTGGTTCCATTTCGCCTGGGCGACGTAATTGAGTTCGTCTTCCGAAGAGTTCAGCGAGCCGGCCGCTACTTCGTGCAGTAGCGGCTTCCAGATATGCGTCAGGTTGGCGTCCACCAGCGTGATGCTGGCTTTGCCGCGTTTGCCCAGAGTCTTACCCAGGCGGGTCGCTAGCTCCAGGCCGCCGGCACCGCCGCCGACGACAATAATACGATGGGTCATGGGGATATCTCGCAAGGCTAAAAGAAATCGGAGCAGTTACCCCCGCGAGCGCCAGGCAGCTCATAGCGTCAGGTAACTCAAAAGGCGGCTCAGCAAACCGAGCCCGATCACCACCACCAGCACCACACAGAGGAGCAGCCAGGGCCTGAAAGGCTTGCGCTCGACTCTGTGCTGGGAGAGTTGCAGGTACTCTTCGACATGCTGTTGGTCATCGGGTTTCAGGCGGCTGGTCATAAAGGCCTCGTCAGGTAGACGTTGCAAAAGGGCGTCACGTTACAGCCTGTGGATCAAAGGCTGATGCCCACATCGAACACTATGCTGCGGCCCAGGTTGTTGCGCAAGAAATCCGGCGCGTCCGGATGAGCGAACAGTACCCGCGCAAAGGTAGGCCCCACCAGTGACAGGGAGCGCCAGCCCTGGCGCAGATATTCGGTTGGCGGCGGAAAGTGGCTGTTGAGGTCCAGCACTTCGCGCTTGAGGCTGGTGAAGGCGATGAGGTCCAGCTCCCCCAGGTCCATGCCGCGTTCTTTGTAGTTATGCGCTTTCTTGCGCAGTGTCGGTGCCAGGCGCAACAGGAACTCATGGGCGGGTATCCGCCTTGGCTTGGCTTCGCGCCGCACCAGTTGGCTCAAGGAGAAAGCGCTGCGCCTGCGCAGCAATTCGTCGCGCCATTCGTCGTTCAGGCGGCGGCCTTCGTCCAATACAAAGAACACTTCAAAACTGGCGTCGCGAAACAGCACGTCCGGCGGCTCGGTGCCTGCGGCGTGGAACTCTTCGACACGATAGGGCACGTTCAAGCCTTGCAGCAGGCGCTGGCAGACCCAACGCTCACGCTCCCATTTGCGGGCATTGGACAGGAACGCGTTGGCTTGTTCGGCTGCTACGGTGAGCAACCGCAAATAATCTGAGTCGTCCATCTGCGTAGCTTAGCGTTCAAATGATGACCGCAGGAAGACTCGCTGCGACACCGCCGATGCCTGGCAGGCGATGCACCGGGTGCGCGGCGATGGTGCGGCGCATTGGCGCAAGTATTCAAGGCGTTACGTCATGCACTTAAACAGTGCGCGAAGTTGCATGAGACAGATAAAAGACCACTGCGTATATCGCATAACGGCGCCTGTGCGTTTGGCGATGAACTTAGTTTGGGGACGTCTAGGCAACACCGGTGGCTTGGGTTAGAGTCGAGACAGTGAATTTTCTATGGATAGATAAGAAACGACCATGAAGACCCCGCCACTGAATGCTGTAAAAGCGTTTGAAGCAGTCTCTCGGCATTTGAGTGTAACTAAGGCTGCAGTGGAGCTATGCGTCACTCAAGGGGCGGCCAGCCAGCAGATCAAGAATCTTGAAAACTACGTAAACTGCCCACTGTTCATTAGGGATGCCAAGGGGCTGACGCTGACTGACGCCGGACAGCGGCTCGCTGGCGTAGCGCAGAAAGCACTGGGCGAATTGGCCGCTGTCGCCGAAGAAATTATCGGTACTCAAAGAACGACGCTTTCCATCTCCGCCCCGCCTTCATTCGCCGTAAAGTGGCTCATTCCAAACTTGAACAAGTTTTACGAACAACATGTGGATCTCAATGTTGTGATTGATGCGTCTTGCGAGGTGAGGAGTTTTCGCAGTGATGGAATCGATGCCTCAATCAGGTTCGGCAAGGGTGAGAACCTCCCACCCAACAGCACGGTGCTTGGCTGTTCAGATATTATTATTGTTGGCAGCCCTGCCTATATAAATAAATCACCGGCGATCAAGCATCATGCCGATCTGTATGAGCACAAGTTAATCAGTTACGAATCAAAAACTGAGGACCACAGAAAACTGCATAAAAGCTGGAGGGGCGTCTTCAGTGAACTGGGTTTATCCCTGGACCTCAGCAAGACCGCATTGATCTTTACCGAGGGGCATATGGCGTTAACCGCGGCCATACATGGACAGGGATTGGCGTTAATAGAATCTATCCTGGTCGAACATGAGTTACGCAGTGGTCAGTTGGAAAAAGTCTTGGGGACTCGCTTTCCTGGCAATAATTGCTATACCTTCCTGAAACCCGAGTACTCTCAGAAAATGCAGGCACTGGACAAGTTCGAAGCCTGGTTGACCCGTTCGCTGGCCGGTTCGCTGAGAAGCTTATGAACCCAGGGCCGCAGCGCAGGGTATTGGCCGCCCGGATCCGCTGCCGTTAGCCCTTTAGTAAATCTAATGCCCCCTGAAGAAATACTCCATCGACTCTGTTCCAAGAGTCTCGTATTTTTTGAAACAGGCGTAGGCTTGATTAAATAGCCTTTGACTTACCTGCGTGATCGCCTGAATCAAATCGCGTCAACAGTGTGCGGGTGTTCATGCCATACACCGCCTATCCCTCTATTTAAAATAACGTTCGGCGTTTTCGTTGAATCAATCACTCGACAGCATTTGGCGCCCGCCTAAGTTCTGAATCAACGCTTGCAGCCTATAGGAGCGACACCGTGGCACAACGAGCAACCATTATCCTCTCGGAGGAAAATATCGGTGAAATTGCCGCCGCAGTCGGCCTCGACACCTTGATGGACGAAACGATTGCCAGGTTACGTCATGCACTTACGCTTTTTGGTAATGGCGAAGTGGAGATCCAACCGCGTACCGGATTTGTCTATGAAACGCCGGAGATGGGCCTGATTGAATTCATGCCCGCATACCGCCGCGACCAGAACGTTGCGCTCAAAGTGGTTGGCTACCATCCGGGCAATCCCTTCAATCGCGGTATGCCGACGGTCATGGCGACCAACTCTTTATATGACGTCAGGGACGGTCACCTTATCGCTGTGGTTGACGGCGTATTCGCGACAGCGGTGCGGACGGGGGCGTCATCGGCCGTTGCATCAAAATTGCTGGCCCACCCTGAAAGTAAAACGCTGGGACTGATCGGCGCCGGCGCCATGGCCGTGACCCAGGCCCATGCGCTCAGCCGAATGTATGATTTTGACGCGGTTTTGGTACACGACATAGATCCGACAGTGGAGGCTACGTTTGCCAAGCGCGTAGCGGCCTTGGGCATTACCCCGACCATTGCTTCCAAGGAAAGGGTGCTGGCCGAGTCCGACATTATTTGCGTGGCGACCTCTATCGGGCTTGATGCCGGGCCGGTTGTCCATGCGGGCGGCATGAAACCGCATGTGCATATCAATGCCGTAGGGGCCGACACGCCAAGAAAATATGAGTTATCGACGCAATTGCTGAAAAGCTCGTTCGTGGTTCCTGATTACCTGGAGCAGGCGTTGAACGAGGGTGAATGTCAGCAATTGACTGAGGAGGAACACAGTTGTATCGGTCCTGAATTACACAAGATCGTCAAAGCGCCGCAGGACTATGCTCACTACCAGATGAAGCCAACCATTTTCGACAGCACCGGCGTTTCGTTGGCGGATCAGATCATGACTGAAGTCTTGATCGACCAGGCGCAGGCGCTCGGACTGGGCCAGCACATTCTGATTGAAGCCGGTTGTGATGACCCTATGAACCCTTACCGCTTTTCGAATTTCACCCACGGTCTGCATGTGGTTGAAAGCGCAGCACCCGATCGTTCCATAAAGTCAGCGTGAGTGAAAAAGGACAGGCCATGAGCAGCGTGCATGCAGTCGATCGAAAAACACTTTACGTCGCAGTCTGCTTTGGGCTGCTGTCAGCGTTCATCTGGGGCGCCTGGCCTGTCCTTTCCCGTTTTGGTGTGCAAAAAACGCTGTCGGCTTATGACATAGCCGCCCTGCGTTTCATGGTTGCCGGGTTGATCCTGCTGCCTTTTGTTCTGAAGAAAGGAACCGGAACCCTCGGTTTGCCGAAGACGCTGGTTCTTACGGTGGGCCAGGGTATTCCCCACGTACTGCTTGGTATCATCGGGCTGGCTTATGCGCCAGCCGGGCATGCCGGTGTGCTTATTCCCAGTGCGATGATTGCGGTTTCCACCCTTGGAGGCTGGTTCATACTGCGCGACCGACCAGAGAAGGCCGTACTGATTGGAATTCTGGTGGTCATGGCTGGGGCTGCTCTCTCGGGCTGGCGGAGTATGACGGACAGTGGAGGGCAGGTCTGGCTGGGGGATCTGTTGTTCATTGCGGCCGGCGCGTTGTGGGGGGTTTATACCATTGCCTCGCGCGCATGGGATGTCGATGCCTTCCAGGCCACGGCGCTGGTGTCCGTAGTCTCCATGCTGCTGTACCTGCCTCTGTATGTCCTGTGGGGAACGCCGGGTATTCTGGCTGCTCCGTTGTCCGAAATCGTGTTCCAGGGACTGTTTCAAGGCGTGTTTGCCGCCATTGTCGCGCTGTTGTTCTATACCAAGGCCGTGACCGTGTTGGGCGCTACACGCGGCTCTATTTTCGGTGGGCTGGTCCCGTGCATCGCCAGTGTGCTGGGAATCTTCGTTCTTTCCGAGGTGCCCAGCACACTTGAAGTCGTCGGCGTAATCCTGGCGAGCGCAGGGATGATCTATGTCTTCGGGTATCGGAAATAATCTATGTTTCCCTGCGACGCCCGTCAGCCAGGTCGGGCGGTCATTGACTGGCGCGGTTGAATGGCTTGAGCTCGCCGGACATGACCTTGCGATAAAACGTCCAATAATCCGGTTCGATCACCTCCATGCTGGCACGAGAGCAGTCATGTAGCGTCTGGCAACGACCCATGGGCACGCTCGCCAGACTGTGGTGTGCGGTGTGCAGGTTGTTTGCATTTGTATACCAACGGGCCAACGGGGATGCTTCGATGCTTCGGGTATTCCTGTTGAAGTTCGGTTCGGTGTAGGCATCGAGGCCGAAGTGCTCCGGTAGCTCGATCAGGTAGTGGGCGGGCTCGGCAATCAACACCATTGGGATGAGCCAGGCCAGCACAAGAAACCATGAGCCGGTCAATAAGGTGAAAACGACGGCCGCAGCAACGATGAAAAAATACGCGCAATATTCCTGCCTCGTATGCTTTTGCGCTTTGCTGTCTTCTATATCCTGCAATTTTGCTCCGGTGAGGCTTTTGAACATGAGCGCGCCCACGCGAATGAATCTGCCTGGATTGAGGGCCGCACTTGCCAGCTTCCAGGGGCTGTCCATGCCTTTTTCCGGGTAATTGAAAAACTCACTGTTTTGTGGAGTGCCCAGATGCCGGTGATGGCGAAGATGGTGATATTTATAGTGGGAAAAAGAGTTAAGCATGAACAGGCCGCAGATAAATCCCAACCCCCGGTTCAACCGTTGTGATTTAAAGGCGTGTCCATGCAGCAGTTCATGTTGTAGCTCGGTAAAGTGAGCGTAAACCAACCCCAGGATGATCATGCTTAAGCTTGCGGCATACCAGGGCAGATCAATCGTGCCATTTTCTTCCAGCAGTAGCCCGGTCATGGCGAGTGCAATGATCAATACCGCGTTGATATAAATGAGCGAGGTACGTAGCGGTGTGCGCTTCATCAGTGTGTGTTTTAAAGTCGCATCGAGTTTCGTCGCGCCGCGGTCACTCGCTACCACGTGTTTATCGATTAAAAGCGGGTAAGTAATGCTGTCTGTCATAGATGCGCCCAGTACTCACAAGAGGCCTTGTTTTCCTGCTCCTTCGATTGGTTTAAAAGACCTCAAGGTTTTATTTGAAGGTGACAGCGGCTGCAATGGAGTAATACTACGGCTGGTATTAGTTTCTCTATCGATCAATAGCGCAATGCGGTACCGGCTTTTTCGCGTGCCTGCCTCTAACTCGTTACTCGGCAACTCGAACGTTGGCGATGTAGACTGACCACCCGGCAATGACTCTGGAAACGAGGCGTTTATGCGCAGGATCAACGCAGCCAGGCCCGTGACAGGTCGCGAGGCGGTGAGGCAGGTGAAACGGTGATCGGCGCGGCGGTGCTGGCGCCGCAAACGCTCGGCATCGGCTGGTTGTTGTATGCCCCGGTGGTGATCTGGGCGATTTTGCGTGCGCCCTGGATCGAACTGTTTGCTGATCGACGGCGCCAGCATTTGCTGTTCGGCACGGTGTTCGCGCTGTTCATGTTGTGGCTGGTGCGACGGGATTTCGATACGGGGGTGTCCTACCACTTTATCGGCATGACCGCAGTGACCCTGCTGCTGGATTGGCCGCTGGCAATCGTTGGTGGGTTTGTCGCGCAGTCGGGGTTGGTATGGCTGGGGCGGCAGGACCTCGCCGCTGTCGGCATCAATGGCCTGTTGCTGATTGGTCTTCCGGTACTCATTACCGAGTTTTGCGCGCGACTCGTGGAGCGGGCGCAACCGCGAAACCCCTTTGTGTATATCTTCTGTTCCGGCTTTTTCGCTGCGGCGCTGTCGGCATTGCTTTGCCTGTTGGTCGGGCTGGGGCTGCTGTGGTTGGACGGGCGATTTGCGATGCCGCAATGGCTGGGCGATTTTGTCGGCTACCTGTGGCTGATCATCTTTCCCGAAGCCTTTATCAACGGCATGGTGATCAGTGCCCTGGTGGTGTTCTGCCCTGAATGGCTGGAGACTTTCAACCGCACCCGCTACCTCTCGGCGCCGTGGAAGGACGACGATTCGCGGCGTTGATCCAGATCAAAAAGCGCATGAGTGCACAGGCCCATGCTCTGCGAAATTTCAGGAGCACCAATCATGAGTGTGTACGAATGGGCACGGCAGGAGTTGCGCAGAAGCCAGGATGCAGCGCAGGAAATCGGTTTTGATCCGGGCTTGACCCTGCGCGCCATGCTCAGCGCGGTGGTGCAGCAGAGCAAGGGCGTTCGCAGCTTTGAAGACTTGGCCGACGAGTTGCAATACCTTGCGGAAAACCTCGACGACCAGCAGGCGTACGCCTTTATGCGGCCTTAATGGCGCGGCGGCAGGTCTTCGGAAAACAACTCGTCTTCGGCGTCCGGGGCCACCGGGATTTTGTGTTCTTCAGCGGCCCAGGCACCCAGGTCGATGAGTTTGCAGCGGTCCGAGCAGAACGGCCGGTTGAGGTTGGTCGCTTTCCATTCCACGGGTGCGCCGCAGGTTGGGCAATCGACGGTCAAGGGTTGGCTCATGATCGGCCTCCACGCAAAGTAAGGTAAAAGTGGTGCAGTCGCTCGACCTCGCCGTGCAGCCAGGCAAGGTCCTGGTCATTGACCAGTACGTCATCGGCATGGTTCAGGCGGTCTTCGCGGCTCGACTGGGCTTTGAGAATGGCCTGCACCTGTTGCTCGCTGATGCCGTCGCGCTGCAGGGTACGCTGAATCTGCAGTGATTGCGGCACGTCGATCACCAGGATGCGTTGGGTCATGCTGTATTGGCCGGACTCGATCAGCAGCGGTGACACCAGAATCGCGTAAGGCGACTGGGCGCGTGCCAGGTGATCGCGAATTTCGTCAGCGATCAGCGGGTGCAACAGGCCTTCGAGCCAGCGACGTTCTTCGGGTACTTCAAAAATCAATTTGCGCAACGCGGCGCGGTCCAGTTGGCCGTCCGCCTGCAGCACACCGCTGCCGAAATGCTCGGCAATGCGCGCCAGCGCCGGCCGGCCGGGCTCGACCACCCAGCGGGCGGCATGATCGGCGTCGACCAGGTCGACACCCAGCTTGGTGAAGTGCTCGGCCGCAGCGCTTTTACCGCTGCCGATACCGCCTGTGAGGCCGAGAATCCAGGGTGTTGCAACAGAAGTGGTCATGTGAAACCGACAGACTGCAAATAGAAGTCGGTTATTTGACCACCCCAGAGCAATGCAATCCAGCCGGCAATTGCCAGGCAGGGTCCAAATGGGATGGGTGCCGACACGTGCGTCTTGCGCCAGCGCATCAGCAGCAGCCCGGCAGACACGCCGAGCAGTGACGCCATCAGCAGCGTTATCGGCAGTATCTGCCAGCCGCCCCAGGCACCCAACAGCGCCAATAGCTTGAAGTCGCCATGGCCCATGCCATCCTTGCCGGTGACCAGCTTGAACAGCCAGAACACGCTCCACAGGCTCATGTAGCCCAGCACCGCGCCCCATAACGCATCGGGCAATGTTACGAGCAGGCCCAGGCTGTTGAGGACAAGCCCCAACCATAGCAACGGCAGCACCATGGCATCCGGCAGCAGTTGATGATCCACATCGATCAGGCTCATGCCCAGCAGCCCCCAACTCAGCAGCATCACCGCACCCGCCTGCCAGCCAAAGCCGTAGTGCCAGGCAACGGTGGCGGATATCAGCGCACATGCCAGTTCGGTGAGGGGGTAGCGCGCGCTGATGGTTGCACGGCAGTGGGTGCAACGTCCCTTGAGCATCAGGTAGCTGAGCAGGGGGATATTCTCCCAGGGGCGAATCGGCTGGTCGCAGTGTGGACAGCACGAATTCGGGCGCATCAGGTTATAGACCGGCCCCGCTGGCGCAGCAGGCAGGCCGAGGATCTCATGGGCCTGGGCGCGCCATTCGCGCTCGAGCATCTTGGGCAGGCGCCATACCAGCACATTGAGAAAACTGCCAACGATCAGGCCCAGCACCAGCGCCATGCCGACAAATGCCCAGGGCTGCTCGCCCAGCAACGCGCTCAAAATGCCGAACCCAGTTGAAATACCGGCAGGTACATTGCAATCACCAACGCGCCGACGATGCTCCCCAGTACTACCATGATCAGCGGTTCCATCAAGCTGGTGAGGTTATCGACGAGGGTCTCTACGTCGGCCTCGTAATGGTCCGCGACTCTTTCCAGCATGTGGTCCAGGGTGCCGGACTCTTCGCCGATTGCCGTCATCTGGATCGCCATGCCTGGAAACAGGCCGCTGGCGGCCATGGACTGATTCAACTGCATGCCTGTGGATACATCGTGGCGCATATGTTCGATTGCCTGTTTGAAAGGGTCATTGCCGACGGCGCCGGCCACTGAGCCGAGCGCCTGCACCAGGGGAACACCTGCTGCAAAGGTGGTTGAAAGCGTGCGGGCGTAGCGGGCGACGGCAGCTTTGTTCATTAGTTTGCCTGCCAGGGGTACTTTCAACAAACCTGCCTGCAGCCGGTAGCGAAACTGCGCAGAACCACGGTAGGCGTGGCGCAGCCCGCCGATGGCCGTGCCCAGGCCCAGCACCAGTATCCACCAGGCCTGTTGCAGAAAATCGGAGAGGGCGATGACCCCCAGGGTAAAACCGGGCAATTGACTGTCGACTCCGGCGAACAGGTGCTGGAACTGCGGCACCACCTGTATCAACAACACTGCGCTGACGAGGCCGGCCACCACCAGCACTGCAAGAGGGTAGGTCAGGGCTTTTTTGATTCTGGTTTTGAGGCGTTGGCTTTTTTCCAGCTGAATGGCCACGCGCTCCAGCAGTGTTTCCAGGGCTCCGGCCTGTTCACCGGCGGCAATCAGGTGGCAGTACAGGTCATCGAAGTAACGGGGGTATTGGCGCAGCGTGCTGGTCAGGCTGTTACCGGCGGCGACGTGTTGCTTCAGCCCCTTGACCAGCTCGCGCAGTGGGCGGTTTTCGACGCCCTCGCTGATGATGTCGAAGGCTTGCAGCAGCGGGATACCGGCCTTCAACAGCGTCGCCAGCTGGCGGGTGAACAGCGCGATATCCGCCGGCAGTATCGGCGCCGCCAGGCTTGGCAGGCCTGACGATTGCTTGCGCACATGTTCGGGGCAGATTCCTTGCTGGCGCAGTCGTGCCTTGATCCATGCAGGGTCATGCCCCGAGATTTTCCCGCACACCCTGCGGCCGTTGCGGTTGATGCCCTGCCAGGCATAGATCGTCGAGGTGTCGTTCATGTCGCGTTCGCACATGCAGATTAAGAATTTACAGCTTAGCCAGCGGGCGGATACAGGCAGGCGGGTGTTGGGCGATAAAATGTCAGATAGTGCTTCTGGTATGCGATTGGCCGCGCAGGGATGAGTACACTGGCGCCGCTGCACAATACGGGGCGCAGGATGCGCCTTGTCATGGTTCTATTCTGGAGAGTGAAAGTGATGCGTCAGAAAGGCTTTACCTTGATCGAGTTGTTGATCGTCGTGGCAATCATCGGCATTTTGGCCACGATTGGCTTGCCCATGTACACCAAGCACCAGGCCAAGGCCAAGTTCACGGCGGGGTTGGCCGAAATCAGCGCGTTGAAGGCCGGCTACGAAGATGTCATTAACCAGGGCGCTGTGCCCACGGTGCCGTTGATTGGCGGCAAGAGCCCCACTGCCAATTGCAAGGTCGATGTGACAGCAGATGTCACCACGGGCAGCGGCTCCATCAGCTGTGAAATCCTTGATGCACCTGCGCCCGTACTGGGCAAGACCATCACCTTGACGCGCAGCGCCACCAGCGGCTGGACCTGTGTCACCACGGCCGAGGCGCAATACGTCGCCAAGGGTTGTGGCGCCAACGGCGCATGACGGCTGCCGGGCGGTGAGCGAGCCGGTTGCCGCATGCCCAATGCGGTGCTAGCTTTAGCCCACTGCCCGTGTAGCTCAGCCGGTAGAGCAGCGCACTCGTAACGCGAAGGTCGCAGGTTCGATTCCTGTCTCGGGCACCAAGGCAACACTGTTTCAAAGGCATGTTTCAAAGGCATGTTTCAAAGGCACTGTTTTCAGATGATCCACAGAATGGTTCTGAAGGCCAGACGAGCCGGTATTCGCGCCTGCTCTTTGTATCTGCGCAACCTTGATGACCCAGATGCATCCCCATTCCTCGATCTAAGAGAACGACATGACCACGACTGAGATGACCCAGGAAGCACGGCACGAAGAAGCGCTCAAGAAGTATCTTGATGATATGCCGCAGCTTAAAGAAGAGATCAAGGACCTGAGCGCTGACGACCAGCGTGATCAGATTCAGTGGGCATTCGAGGACGAGGCGGAGAGCCAGAACCTCCAGCCTTGGGAACTGACCCTCAAGTACACCTCTACCCCGGAAGAGTTCGAAGTCGCACGCCTGGTCTTGCACAAGGAGGCCGCCGAAGTGCTGGGTGTCGAATGGGAAGAGTACTGCGAGATGAATAATCTTGTAGTTTGAGATCAGCTTCAAGCTTCAAGCCGCAAGGGACGCGACACCCTCTTGCAGCTTGCAGCTTGCAGCTTGCAGCTTGCAGCTGCTCAAATACTCAACCGCATCGACAAATCCACAGCCTTCACATCCTTGGTCAGCGCACCAATGGAGATGTAGTCCACGCCCGTCTCGGCGATGGGCAGCAGGGTACTTTCATTGATCCCGCCGCTGGCTTCCAGCCTGGCCTTGCCCGCGTTCAACCGCACGGCTTCGCGCATGTCGTCCAGGCTCAGTTCATCGAGCATGATGATGTCGGCGCCCGCCGCCAATGCTTCGCGCAACTCCTGCAGGCTTTCCACTTCGACCTCCACCGGCTTGCCCGGGGCGATTTTGTGGGCCGCGCTGATGGCCTGGGCAATGCCCCCGCATGCGGCGATATGGTTTTCCTTGATCAGGAAGGCGTCATACAGCCCGATGCGATGATTGTGGCAACCGCCGCAGGTCACTGCGTATTTCTGCGCCAGGCGCAGGCCCGGCAACGTCTTGCGAGTGTCCAGCAGCTTGACCTGGGTGCTGGCGACGAAATCCGCCAGGTATCGGGCACGGGTGGCGACGCCTGACAGCATCTGCAGGAAATTCAGCGCACTGCGTTCACCGGTGAGCAGCGAACGCGCCGGCCCTTCAAGGTGAAACAGCGGCTGGTTGGGGCTGACACGTTCACCATCGGCCACTTGCCAATGCACGGCGACGCGGGGGTCCAGTTGGCGGAAGACCGTATCCACCCAGGCGGTCCCGGCAATAACGGCCGCATCGCGGGTAATGATCGTGGCCTTGGCCAGCCGTTCGGCCGGGATCAGCTGTGCGGTGATATCACCACTGCCGACGTCTTCCAGCAGTGCGCGGCGCACGTTGGCTTCGATTTCGGCGGCGAGGTCGGCAAGACGCAGGTTCGGCATAACAGTCTCCACAGACAAAGTGCCGCGATTATAGGGGCTGTGTGGACTGGAACCCAGACTCGTCACTCATTTACCGCGCAGGGCAGAGTTTACTGGCGCAACGGCCCTGATTTGCCGATAATCTCGCGCCTTGCGATTGGCGTCATAGCTTTGACGTCCTGATGGTGGCCGGTACTCGCAGCGCCCAGCAGGCCTGCTTCCGTTCCTTGCCCATCTCAACACCCGCCGTTTCAGGAGGCCAGGATGCACAATGACGGGAAGGTGGTGCCTATCAAACAGGCACAGGCCACGCCATCGCCGCTCGCACGTCTACCGGTGGTGGTGCTGCAGGTGCGTGACAAAGCGGCGCAGCAGTTGCAACAGGGATTGCAGGAACTGTTCGATAACGCCGACGACACCCTGTTTGAAATGGCCGACAAGGCCCGCAGCACGGTTGACCAGCATATTTTCTTTCAGGCCATGCGCGACCTGCGCCTCAAGCGCAAGAACTTCGAGCGCGTGCTCATGGAGCAACTGTTTGCCGCCTTCGCCAATCTGAGCCAGGCCGATAGCGGCGGGTTGCATCCGGTGCCTGTGGTGTCCTATGAGATGGCCGGCGCTACCCGGGCTGATGACCGGGAAAAGGCCGTGGCACTGCAGGCAATGCTCGGTCGGGTACGGCACCGTGATGGCCTGGCGCTCGGGCAACTGAGCGCGCGCTTGAGTGAAGTGTTGGGCAGGCCTTTGACCGACCATGAGAACCCTCTGGGCCCTGCACGGCTTTGCCAGTTTTTTCTGCAGGCGGGCCGCAGCCTGGGGGTGGAGATCCGGGTCAAGCTGATCATGCTCAAGCTCTTCGAGAAATACGTGCTCAGCGATGCCGACCAACTCTATGGCGAAGCCAATCAACTGCTGGTTGCCACCGGGGTCCTGCCTGAACTCAAGAGCGTGCCCTCCCGTCGTGCGGGTGGACGCGCGTCGCGTGAGCTTCAACACCAGGCTCGTCCGCCGGCCACCGACCCTCCTTGTGACGAAAGCGGCCAGCAAGCCTTTACCGCCTTGCAAGCCTTGCTGGTGGCGGTGCGCGGCAGCGTAGCGCCGACCCTTGAAGCCAGTGCGCAACCGCAACCCATCGCCAGCCGAGACCTGCTGCGCCTGCTGTCGCATTTGCAGCAATACGTACCGGAGCCTGGGGCTGAGGACGATTTCGACCTGCGCAACCAGCTCGAACAGTTGCTGACCCGAGTCAGCGTCAAGAGCGGCAAGTCGCGGGTGGTGGAGGCGGCTGACGAGGATGTGATCAACCTCGTCGCGCTGCTTTTTGAGTTCATCCTCAATGACGCCAGTGTGCCCCACGCCTTCAAAGCCCTGATCGCTCGCTTGCAGATCCCGATACTGAAAGTCGCCCTGCTGGACAAGAGCCTGTTCAGTTACCCCGGGCACCCGGCACGCCGCTTGCTCAATCAGATCGCCAGTGCCGCCATGGGTTGCAGCCCGCACAATGGCTATCAGAACGACAGCCTGTACCTGCGTATCGAACAGGTCATCCAGCGCTTGTTGAATGAGTTCGTCGAAGATCCGGCGATTTTTTCGCAGTTACTGGCGCCATTCAGCACGTTCATCAATGAAGAGCAGCAGCGCAGTGCGTTGCTCGAACAGCACACCCGTGACGTCGAGGAAGGGCGCCTGCGTACCGAGGTCGCGCGCCAGCGCGTGGCACAAGCGCTGAACCGGCGGTTATCGGGCAAGGTCCTGCCGCCATTCGTGGTGCAGTTTCTGCAACACACCTGGAGCCAGGTGCTGTTGCTGGCCAATCTCAAGCACGGCGAACACTCGGTGCAGTGGCAGGCCGGGCTGCGCACCATGGATGAATTGATCTGGAGCGTCGGCCTGCACGAAGACACCGAGGCGGGCCGGCATCTGCTGGAGCAATTGCCAGGGTTGCTCAAGTCGTTGCGCGCCGGGTTGGCCGGTGCGGCGTTCGATCCTTTCAGCACTCGGGAATTTTTTTTACGCTTGCAGACCGTACATGTTCAAACATGCAAAGGCGAGGGCGACGACGGGCTGATTGAAGTCCGCGAGCCCTTCGTTCTCGGCACCCAACTGTCGGACGCCATCGAAGCCTGGCCGCATGATGACCCGGACCTGCTCAAGGTTCGCCCATTACGGGTCGGTGGTTGGGTGGAGTTCCAGCAGGACGACGACACGATATTGCGGTGCAAGCTCACGGCGATCTTGGCGCCGAACCATCGTTATATTTTCGTCAGCCGCACGGGGCTCAAGGTCCTGGAGCAAACCCCCGGGCAATTGGCTGCGGCTTTTAAGCGCGGCGCCCTGCGCAGCCTGGACGAGGGTTTGCTGTTCGATCGCGCGCTGGCGGCGGTGATTGGCAACCTGCGTCAACTCAATCGCGGCAAGTGATCGCAACCGCAGGGCGGAACGCGGCATACTGGTAACACTTTGTCTCAGTCAAGGAGCCTGTATGCAGTTGGACCCCGTCAGCGGTTGGTTCGAGGGCATTCGTCATTGCCCTTCGCCCAACTTCAACGAGCGCCCGGCAGGCGAGGTATCGTTGTTGGTGATACATAACATCAGCTTGCCCCCGGCGCAGTTTGCCACCGGTAAAGTGCATGAGTTTTTCCAGAATCGCCTGGATGTAACGGAACACGCCTACTTTGAGGGGATCGTCCACCTACGGGTTTCTGCGCATTTTCTGATTGAACGCGACGGTGCAGTGACGCAGTTTGTGGCGTGCCAGGACCGGGCCTGGCATGCGGGCGTTTCCAGCTTTGAAGGCCGGGATACCTGCAACGACTTTTCGTTGGGAATCGAGCTGGAAGGCACAGACGATCTGCCGTTCACCGACGCCCAGTACCAGGCGCTGATTGAGCTGACGCGCCAGTTGCTCCCAGCTTACCCTGCGATTACCCCCCAGCGTATCTGCGGTCACAGCGACATCGCCCCAGGCCGCAAAACCGATCCGGGCCCGGCTTTTGATTGGAAGCGCTTTCGTAGCGCGCTGCAGGATGGAGGACACAAACTATGAGTTTTCTGGTGCTGGTACTGGCAGTGTGGATCGAGAAGTTCTCGGCCTTGCGCCAGCGGTTGCAGCGCGACGGCGGCTGGCTGCGCGAGCTGGCCAGGCTTGAATCGAGCCCGCGCATGGCCAAGCGGCCCTGGCTGATCCTGCTGGCGCTGGTGGTGCTGCCCGTGGCGCTGCTGGGCTTGTTGCTGCTGGTGCTGGAGCCCGTGGCCTATGGTTTGTTGGCGTTGCCGGTGCATGTGCTGGTGGTGATCTACAGCCTGGGCCGTGGCGATCTGTTGGCCGCGTTGGGGCCGTTTCGTGATGCCTGGCGGCGGGGTGATCTGCAAGCCGCCGAGCATGTGGCCGAACGTGACCTGAACCTGGGTGCCGACAGTGGCGAGCAACTGCTCGAGCGGGTTCAAGGCCATTTGCTGTGGCAGGCGTACCAGAGCTTTTTCGCGGTGATTTTCTGGTATTTCCTGCTGGGCCCGGTGGCCGCTCTGGCCTATCGCCTGCTGGCGCTGGCCAGTGAGCACAGCCAGAATCCCCTGGTGGCCGAACGCGCCACGCACATGCGCCACGCCTTTGACTGGCTGCCGGTGCGCCTGCTGGCGGCGAGCTTTGCCCTGGTGGGCAATTTTGTCGGGGTCAGCCGGGTCATGCTCCACGAATTGCTCAGTTGGGATATCAGCGCTGCACAGCTGGTGGAAAAAGTCGGCCTGGCCGCTGCGCAGATACCGCCTCCGGTGGTGGGCGCCGAAGGTATCACCAGTCTTGATCAGCTGTGGGAATTGCTGCTGCGTGCGGCGGTGCTGTGGTATGCCGGTTTTGCAATCTGGACGGTGTTGCCCTGAGACAGCCGGCAGGGGCAACCCCTGCCGTTAACCTTACGTTACAAAACTCCCCTTCAAATTGAGCTATACAGACAGAATGCCAAATAGTGGCTATCTGCCGCCGCCCTGCGCCTCAATAAAAATAAAAGTAAGGGAGATCACCTGTGAAGCGCTTGCTCTATCCCGCCGTCGCGTTGATGAATCGCCTGAGTTTCGGCCTGAAGTTCAGTCTGATCAGCGTGCTGTTCCTGCTGCCGATGCTGGCGACCAACTATTTTCTGGTGCGTGACGCCTGGGCTGAGTTCCAGGGCACCCGTATTGAGCTGCAGAGCCTCGATCTGCTGGGCAGCAGCCTGGTGGTGCGTCGCGAGCTGGAAGCACTCAATAACCAGGTGCAGATCAACGCGACCCTCGGCCAGTCCGGCAAGGCCGGCGACCTTGAAGCCAGGATCGGCGCCCTGGAGCAGAGTGTGCTCGGCCGTGTGCAGGGACTCAGCGCGATGGCAACCCAGCCCGAACAAGTCGCAGCTTTCGATGCCAAGCGTGATGAGCTGATCGCTGCGTTCAAGGCTCAGCAACAGGAAACGTCACTGCTCAACAAAACTGCATTGATCGGCAAATTGCTCAACCAGGCCCAGATACTCAGCCAGATCATCGCCAGTCAATCCGGCTTGAGCCGAGATTCGCAGAGCGATCTGCGCCAACTCAGCGAACTGATCACCGCCGTCACCCCACACGTCACGCAGTTGCTCGGGGAAGGGCGTGCGATGGGCGCGTACTCCCTGGGCCAGGGCTTTATCAATTCATCTTCCAGCACACGCTTTGACGAGCTGCTGCAGCAATTGGAAAAACTCCAGGGCGAATACGGCTTGAAGCTGCAGGATGCGCTCGGCGCCAGCAGTGCCGCGCAGGCGGCGCTTGATACCGTAGCGCAAGCCAGCCGGGCCAGCCTCAAGCAGGGCGCTGAATTGTTCGAAGAACGGGTGGTGGTGGCTGAAACCCTGGACACACCGTGGCAGGGCTTTTATGACGACGTCAGTCAACTGATGGCCAAAACCTATCAACTCGATGACGCCTCCCTGGCATTCCTCAAGCAGCAACTGGAACAACGCCTGGCGCAAAAGCGCCTGCACATGATGCTGCTGGTCACGGCGCTGGTGGCGGTATTTGCGCTGATTTTCTACTTGTATGCAGGCTTCTATGCTTCCACGCGTGCGACCTTGCGCAGCCTTGGGGCGATGATGGATAAAGTGGCGGCCGGCGATATGACGGTCAGTTTCGTTGCAGAAAGTCGCGATGAACTGGGGGATCTGGGCCAGGTATTCAATGGCACCGTGGCCAAGATCCACGACCTGATCGAGCGCGTCGGGCACACGGTCGGCCAGGTCGAGCTGCAAGCCGGGCAAGTCCAGGCGGTCTCGGCACAGAGCAACCAGGCGGTGTCCGGCCAGCGCAGCCAGATCGAGCAAGTGGCCACAGCGATGAACCAGATGTCATCCACCGCCCAAGAGGTGGCGCGCAGCGCCGCAGCCGCTGTCAGCAGCGCCCACAGTGTCAACGATGAAACCGTCAACGGCCGCGCGTTGGTGCAGTCCCAGCAAGGCAGCATCGCGCGCCTGGCGTCGGAGATCGATGAGTCGGTGCGGGTGATCAACCAGTTGGCTGTCGACAGCCAGTCCATCAGCAGCGTGTTGGACGTCATCAAAAGCATCGCCGGGCAAACCAATTTGCTGGCACTCAACGCGGCGATCGAGGCCGCGCGCGCCGGTGAGCAGGGGCGCGGTTTTGCCGTAGTGGCCGACGAGGTGCGTACGCTGGCGCGGCGTACGCAGCAGTCCACCGAAGAAATCGAGCAGATGATCGGGCGCCTGCACAGTGGCGTCGGCGCAGCGGTCAAGGCCATGGGCGCCAGCCATGACATGGCCAATGGCACGGTAGGGCAGTCGGAGAAAGTCCAGCAAGCCTTGGAGAATATTCTCGGTGCGGTAGGAATGATCGTCGATCAGAACCAGCAGATCGCCGCCGCCGTGGAGCAGCAAACGGCCGTCGCCCACGAGATTGATCAGAATATCGTCGCGATCAATCGTGCGGGTGAGCACGCCGCCCAGGGCGCCGACCAGACCGAAGCGGCCAGCCATCAGCTGTCGCAGCAGGTCACTCAATTGAAGCTATTGATTGGCGCGTTTCGCGTGTAGGAATTCTCGGTGGGATTTAACTCGGTAGGGCGTGGCACTTGTCCTGATTTCGCTGATGGCCTTTCAATGCGCCGTGAATAGGTGGAATTTGTATCATCTGGTCACGGTCTCAAGGAGGCACGGCGATGGCCGCTGTCATCGGCATCAAAGGGCATTGCGCCCACTGCGACATGACGTTTGAACTCAAACCCTGGCAACTGAACGCCATTGCCATCGACGAGCCCTTTGTCTGTACCTATTGCCATGCGTGCCTGCAGCTGTGTTGTCGAAAACAGCTGCGTCGATTTCGTGCCCTGGACCAATGGGCGCTGGTGCCGCCCGGCATGATCATGCTGACGTGCGCGACCCTCCTGGTGGCGCTGTTTGCAGAGTGGCTGGGACTGCTCAGTGTGATCGGGCAATTCAACATTTCGTTGACGACGCTGTTGATCCACTTCCTGGTGCTGCGCTACGTGCGTCATCGGCGAAGGATGACCTTGAACCTGCAAGCCGTCAGCCGGTTACCACTTGAACAGCTCGCACGCGTTGCGTGTGCTCGCCTCAGCCAGCCGTGAAGCGCTGATGCCCATCCGCTCGGCCAGGGCGCTGCAGATAGCCGGCAAGTGGTGGGGGCTGTTGCGCCGGCCCGGATACATGGCGGGGGCCATATCCGGCGCGTCCGTCTCCAGCACCACGGCTTCCAGCGGCAATTGAGCCAGCACCTTGTGCATGCGCAAGGCCTGCGGCCAGGTGGCGGCACCGCCCAGGCCCAGCTTGAAGCCGAGCTTGATGTACTCGCGGGCTTCTTCCCGGCTGCCGGCGAACGCATGAATAATGCCGCCACGCGGCAGGTGAATGCGCTTGAGCGTGGCGATCACCGCCGCGTGACTGCGGCGTACGTGGAGCAAGGCCGGCAGGGCGAAATCCACCGCGAGTTTCAACTGGGCTTCGAACAGCGCTTGCTGGCGCTCACGGTCCAGGTGTTCAAGAAAGTAATCCAGGCCGATTTCACCCACGGCGCACAGTTGCCGGTGGCCCTGCAGGCGCGCCAGCCAGTCGCCCAATTCCAGCAGGTCGGCAGGGCGATGCTCATCCAGATACACCGGGTGCAGGCCGAAGGCGGCGAACAAGCCTTCATCCTCCACCACCAGATCCCACAACCGCTGCCAATTGCGCTGATAAACCCCGAGCACCACCATGCGCCGCACACCGAGTTGACGGCTGTGGGCGAGGACCTGCGGACGATCATCGTCGAAGTCCGCGAAATCCAGGTGGGTGTGGGTGTCGATCAGCTCCACGCTCAGGCCTCGTGAATACGCTGCTTGAAGGTCCGGCTGATGCCGTGCACACCGGGCTGGTAATGTTCTTCTTCAATGGCCGCCAGGGCCAGGCGCAGGGCGGTGTCGGCGATCAGTTGATGCTGCTGGGCCATGGCGTTGACCGGCAGCGGCAGGAAGTCCAGCAACTGCGTATCGCCGAAGGTGCCCAGGCGCAGTGGCCGAGATTTGAGCGGGAAGTCGTGAAGGGCGTCAAACACGCCTTGCAGCAGCACGTAGGACGTGGTCACCAGAGCGTCAGGCAGATGCCCCAGGCGCTGCAGTAATTGCTCCATCAGCTGTCGCCCGCAGTCGCGGCTGAAGGCTTCGCCCTGTTCGATGATCACCTCACCGGTAAAGCCTTGCAGGGCTTCACGGAAACCCGCGGCACGTTCCTGGCTGATGCTCAGCTCCGGATGTGCGCCGATCAGCGCGATTTGCTTGGGCAACGGTTGCAGCAGGCTGCGGGTAAGCTGGTGACAGGCTTGACGGTCGTCGCTGACCACCGAGCAGAACTGGCTGGACTCCATGACCCGGTCGATGGCGATCACCGGCAAGCCTTTGGCCTGCAGTTCGCGATAGCTGTCATCCTCGGCTGGCAGGCAGCTGGCAACGAACAGCGCATCGCAGCGCCGCGCGCGGAACAGTTGCAGCAACTGGCGCTCGCTGTCAGCTTCATCGTCGGAGCTGGCGATCAGCAATTGATAGCCGCGCGCCCGTGCGCCTTGTTCGAGCAACTTGGCAATGCGTGCGTAACTGGGGTTCTCCAGGTCCGGCAGGATAAAGCCCAGGGTGCGCGTGTGCCGGCTGCGCAATCCGGCCGCTTGGGGATTAGGCGTAAACCCGTGGGCCTGGACCACGGCCCGCACCCGCTCCACCGTCGCGTTGCTGATACGTTGCTGTTCGGCCTTGCCATTGATGACATAGCTGGCGGTGGTCACGGACACACCGGCCAGACGTGCGATATCACTGAGTTTCAAACCGGGTTTCCTTGTTTTTTTGAGCGTGCCCCGACATTTTGTCCAATCGTAACCGATTCCAGCCTACGACCAATGTCCCACAGCAGGCGCCGAGTGGCCCTTCAAGCTTGCGCAATTAACGCGTAATCTGCCATAAATTCTAGATTAAACGTTTCAGCAAGGGTATTTTTACGATTTTCGCCGCTGAGTGGCTACTGCCAACTGACCGCTCAGTCAGTTAATTTTGAACACCGCTAAGCTGATTTATTCAAAACAATACCTAGTGCGCACCTCGCACTAACTAGGAGAACGGCATGCTCGAGCTCACTGTAGAGCAGATATCCATGGGCCAGGTGGCAGTGGATAAATCTGCGGCCTTGCACCTGCTCGCTGAAAAACTGGTGGCCGATGGCCTGGTTGCCGAGGGTTATCTCAGTGGCTTGCAAGCCCGTGAAGCCCAAGGCTCGACCTTTCTTGGCCAAGGCATCGCCATTCCTCACGGCACCCCGGAAACCCGCGACCAGGTATTTTCCACTGGCGTGCGTCTGTTGCAGTTTCCCGAGGGCGTGGACTGGGGCGACGGCCAGGTCGTGTACCTGGCGATCGGGATTGCCGCCAAATCCGATGAACACTTGCGCCTGCTGCAATTGCTGACCCGCGCCCTGGGTGAGACCGACCTCGGCCAGGCGCTGCGCCGCGCCGGTTCCGCCGAGGCGTTGCTGAAACTGCTTCAAGGCGCGCCGCAGGAACTGGCACTGGATGCACAGATGATCAGCCTCGGCGTGTCGGCCGATGATTTCGAGGAACTGGTGTGGCGAGGCGCGCGCCTGTTACGCCAGGCCGATTGCGTGAGCAACGGGTTTGCCGCCGTGTTGCAGCAAGTCGATGCACTGCCCCTGGGCGATGGCCTGTGGTGGTTGCACAGCGAGCAGACGGTCAAACGCCCGGGTCTGGCGTTCGTCACGCCGGACAAACCCATGCGCTATCTGGGCCAGCCGCTCAATGGCCTGTTCTGCCTGGCCAGCCTGGGCGAAGCGCATCAGGCGTTGCTCGAGCGCCTGTGTGCCTTGCTGATCGAAGGGCGCGGCCAGGAATTGGGCCGCGCCACCAGCAGCCGTGCCGTGCTTGAAGTGCTGGGTGGCGAACTGCCGCCCGACTGGCCCAGTGCCCGCATCACCCTGGCCAACGCCCACGGCCTGCATGCACGCCCGGCGAAGATCCTCGCGCAACTGGCGAAAAGTTTCGACGGCGATATTCGCGTGCGCATTGTCGATGGCCCGGTCGGTACGGTGTCGGTTAAAAGCCTGAGCAAGCTGTTGAGCCTCGGCGCGCGGCGTGGCCAGGTGCTGGAATTCGTCGCTGAGCCGGCGATCGCTGGCGATGCGCTGCCAGCCCTGTTGACCGCGATTGAAGAAGGCCTGGGCGAAGACGTCGAGCCGTTGCCGACCGTCAGCGCCCAGCCCGCCACCGTCGACATCGAGCCAGTCATCAGCGCGCCGCTGTCCGGTAGCCAGATCCAGGCAATTGCCGCCGCGCCCGGTATCGCCATCGGCCCTGCGCATATCCAGGTGCAACAGGTCTTCGACTATCCACTGCGCGGTGAGTCCTGCGGTGTCGAGCGCCAACGCCTGCAGGCTGCGCTGAGTGATGTTCGTCGCGATATCGAGGGCCTGATCGAACGCAGCCAGTCCAAGGCGATTCGCGAGATCTTCATCACCCACCAGGAAATGCTCGACGACCCCGAGCTTACCGACGAAGTCGATACTCGCCTCAAGCAAGGCGAAAGCGCCGAAGCGGCCTGGATGAGTGTGATCGAAGCGGCCGCCAGGCAGCAGGAGTCGTTGCAGGATGCCTTGCTCGCCGAGCGCGCCGCCGACCTGCGCGACATCGGCCGCCGCGTGCTGGCGCAACTGTGCGGCGTCGACACCGCGCAGGAACCCAATGAACCCTACATCCTGGTGATGGACGAAGTCGGCCCTTCGGACGTCGCGCGCCTGGACCCGGCCCGTGTCGCCGGCATCCTCACGGCGCGGGGCGGCGCCAC
>NZ_CVTV01000030.1:0-125199 GCF_900004865.1 Pseudomonas sp. 37 R 15
TGGATTAGCCCCTACAAAACCGGACACCAACTCCCCGTTAAATTGATGCTGCCGCCAAGCGCCTGAACTCCCTCGGTGAGCGATATTTCAAGGCGCTGTGTGGATGCTGCTCGTTGTAATGCTCGAAGGCAATTGCCAGGTTACGCAGCGCCGTTTCTCTATCTGGTTTGGGCATATGCGCCACGTAGTCACGCTTGATAGTCTTTACGAAGCTCTCGGCCATGCCGTTGCTTTGCGGGCTACGCACCGGTGTCGTTACCGGTTGCAAACCGATCTGCCGGGCAAATGCGCGCGTCTGTTCAGCGGTGTATGCCGAACCGTTGTCGCTTAACCACTGCACTGGCGTAGTCGGCAGTTGGTCACCAAAACGCTTCTCTACGCTTTCCAGCATCAAGTCGCGGATATCATCGCCACTGTACCCGGTCGGGCTCGCGACCCAGCCGATGGCTTCACGGTCACAGCAGTCCAGGGCGAAGGTCACGCTCAGTTTGGCGCCATCCTCGCATCGGAACTCAAAGCCGTCCGAGCACCAACGCGTATCGCTGGTTTTCACGGCAATACGGCCTTCGTGCCGACGCGGCACGCCGGGCTGTTTGATCCGGCGCTCAAGCAGCAGGTTGTGATCACGCATGACCCGGTAAACCCGCTTTACATTGATCGCAGGGAGTCGTTGCTTTTCTCGTGCACGGCGCAGTAATCCCCAGACGCGACGGTAGCCATAGCTGGGCAGCTCGCTGACCTGTTGCTGAATTTCGACTACCAACTCAGCGTCATTCACAGGCCTGCTTCGCCGTACTCTGGGCGATAGCGATTGCTTGATCCGAACCGTTAATTGCGAGCGCGCCACACCGAGACATTTGCTGACCAGCTTCACTGGTCGTCCCCCGGCAACAAGGGTGAGTGCGCAATCCATTTTCGCGACCGGGCGATCTCTACGGCCTCTTTTAGAACTTCGGCTTCCATCGTCTTCTTGCCCAGCATCCGCTGCAATTCGCGGATCTGCTTGAGCGCATCGGTCAGTTCCGACGCCGGTACAACGGCTTCGCCAGCACTGACCGCCGACAAGCTTCCGTCCTGGTAAAGCTTGCGCCACAGGAACAGCTGGTTGGCGTTGATGCCGTTGCGTCGGGCCACTACGGACACGCTTTGTCCCGGTTCAAGGCTCTCGCGAACCATTGCCAGTTTCTGGTCGGTGCTCCAGCGACGCCGGCGCTCCTGGCCGAGCAATTCGCCACCCTTATTATTGCTGTTAGTCATAAACATACCCGTTTGCCTATCCCTTATCTTAAGGGGGGAACGGTGTCCTGTCTTTCATGGGGCTCGTTCACCGGGACAACTGGGTGACTTTTACGGCTGAGACTGAGCGGGCTCTCCGCTCAACGCATCGACCATGGGTGGGTGCTCCTGCACCGCCTGGCGCAAGTCCTCGGTGACTCGCAGCTCGGCGCCCGTCGGCGAGAACGTCGCCGCTGCCGCAAACGGCGCGGGATTGGCCGGCACGGGGCGTTTGCCGCGTCGCCACAGGAAGAAGGTGACCATGCACAGGTTCACCAGCGCAAATACCCAGAACAGGCCGTTGGCGCCGAACGAATTCATCACCGGCGAAATCATCATCGGGCTGATGGCCGAGCCCAGCGAGTTGATCAGCAACAGCCCCTGGATCATCGGCACCAACGCGTCGGCGGGGGCGCGGTCGGCGGCATGGCTGACGGCGACCGGGTACAGCGCGAACACCGCGCCGCCGAGCAGGAACAGCAGCACCGCCAGCAGCATCGACGACAAGGGCAGCAGTACGATCAGCAGTGACAATATGCTGCATGCCACCGCCAGAATGGTCAGCACCTGCAAGCGATCCTTGTGGTCGGACCAGCGTCCGACCGGGTATTGCAACAGCATGGCGCCGAGGATCGTCCAGGCCATCATGCTGCCGACTTCGCCCGACAGGGTGCCGAACAACTTGCCCGGATAAGCTTTGGCGATCGCCTTGAGCGTCTGGCTGGCGGACTGTTGCCCGATCTTGCGGCTGTGCTCGATCAGGAGTGGAGGTGTGACGGAGGGCATGGGGCACCTGGCTTACGCAGAGTACGGGGGTGGGAACTGAGGGTTCCGGTATAAAGACCGTGGGTGACGTCGAGCAGATAGCGCGTCTCCTCGGTCACCAATAACAAGTCGATCTGGACTTCTTCGATGACGATTTCGAGAATGATCAGCAGGCAAATGGCCGGCGCGGTAAATAACCAGTGGTAATAGGACTGGCTGAACAGCGAGGCGATAACACCCAGGATCCACAGTGACAACACCAGGCGCGGCGCCTGTTTCTGCAGGGGAATCCAGAACCGCTGCAACCTTTTGAGCTTGGCACTGTAGAGCCGTACCGAGTCTTCAAGCAGCGGCACGTCAATTAAGTTTCGATCACGATAGTTGATGGGCATACAGGCAATCCCAGGCTGAACTAAGAGAGGCGGGTGTTTGGCATGGCCAGGACGCGCGCAGGCAGCGCGCGGTTCAGCCAGGCCAGGTTGACTTCGTTGACTTGCACCCATTTGCCGTTCTCTGGAATCCCTTCGCAGCTCTTGAAAGCGATACAACGTCCCTGTGTGTCGAGCAAGGCAAAGTGGCGGTACCGATTGACCCTGAAAATAGAGAGGCGCATGCCTTCACCTGGGGCGGTTGAGGTTAGATGGCGACCAGTTGGTCGGGCCAGCTCAGTTCGAATAAGGTGCCGCCGTTGTCCAGGTTCCGGCAGGTCACGCTGCCTTGGTGGGACAGGGCTATCGCGCGCACCACGGCGAGCCCCAGGCCGCTGCCGCCCTGGGCACGGGAGCGCGAACTTTCCCCGCGCTGGAACGGTTCGAAGATGTGCGTTGCGAAGGCCTCTTCTATGCCCGGACCCTCGTCCGCGACACTCAAGGTGTTCAGGCCATCCTGGCTGCTCAGGTGCACCGTGACATTGCCTGGGGTGGCATGCCGTCTCAGATTGTCCAGCATGGCCAGCAACGCTTGGCGGATCCTGGCGGGATCACACTGCACAGGCCGTTCAAGCAGATCCAGATGCAGCACGAACCCGGATGCAAGCAGGCCCGGTTCGAACAGGCGAGCGTCTGCCTCGATTTCCTCGGCCAGGTCGGCGCTTTGGATATGGACTTCGAGGTAGCCGTTGTCTGCCAGGCCCACTACCCGCAGGTCTTCGATCAGGCGCGTCAGGCCTTCCACCTGGTTCAGCAGACTGTAGAACTGCGCCTGGTCCGGGGTAAACACGCCTTCCGCCAACCCTTGCAGGCGGCCACGCAGGATGGTCAGCGGAGTGCGCAGTTCGTGTGCAATGGCGGCATTCCAGAAGGATTGTTCCTCAGCCATGCGTTTCAATCTATCGGCCATGCTGTTGAAGTCATCCACTAACAAGGTGGCCTCCGCCAATGAGCGGTTGGAGGCGGTTGCCCGGGCATCGAGGTCGCCGTCGGCGAGGCGGCGCAGGCTGGTTGCGACCGAGTTCAAGGGCATCAGAATGCGTCGGGACAGTTTGATCGCGACCACGGCGCCCACTGCCAGGCTGATGCAGGTGATCAGTGCCATCCATGCCCACTCCACGCCGGTGGGCAGCCATTCGTCCACGTCCAGATCCGACGGCGGCCAGAACATCCAGAGCAACGCGTAAAACACATAGGAACCGACCACCGCCAGTGCGATCACGCAGAGCACCACGGCGGACATCGACAAAATGATCTGCCGGCTCAAACTGTTGGCGATCCTCATGGGGTGCTCCCGAATCGGTAGCCGACCCCACGGATACTGGCCGGTACGCCCTGCAGGCCCAGGTCTTCGATTTTGCGCCGCAGCTTGCTGATATGGCTGTCGACCGTGCGCTCCAGGCTGTCGCTTTCGGGCGAACACAGGGCCAGTAATTCGGCGCGACTGAATACGCGCTTGGGGGCCTTGGCCAATTGGGCCAACAACCTGAACTCGGTCACCGTCAGGTTGAGCGGGTGCTTCTGTGCCCCGATCTGCACACTGACTTCATGGCTGTCGATGTCGATTTCAAAGGCGTTCACCCGCAGTACGCTGGGGCGGGTGGCATAGCCATGATCGAGCGAGCGCCGCAGTACCGCCTGGGTCCTGGCGACGACTTCGGCCGGGTTGAACGGTTTGACGATGTAGTCGTCGGCACCGATGCGCAGGCCCATGAGTTTGTCCATGTCCTGGTCCTGGGCAGTCAGCATGATCACGGGGGTGGTGCCTCGGTGACGGATCTCGGCCAGTACCATCCAGCCGTCCAGGTTCGGCATCAGCACGTCCAGCAACACCAAGTCAGGCTTGAGCGATTGATGCAGTTCAAGGGCGCGGCAGCCATCCAGGGCATGGGCGGTCTGGAAGCCACTGCGCTTGAGATAGGCGCTCAGGATGTCGGCGATTTCGGGTTCGTCTTCGGCGATCAATATCAACGCCTGGCGTTTGTCCGCGAGGTCCGTGGGTGTCGATACTCGGTGTGATTCGGTCATGGTCCGCTCGGTCGTGCTGTTCGGTCGTCGCAGTATGGCGAATTAGCCTGTTGCGACGAAGACTACTGTGCACCACGAGCATGCGCTTTCATGGGAGGTTTTATGGAGAAACGATGGAGACGCGGATTTATTTGCGCAGAGTGTGATCAGGCGTAGCTGATCCTGTCGGTGTAGGCGTTTTGGGTCATTGTGCGTTGGTAGTCGCAGGGGGTGGTGCTGACCAGTTTCTTGAAATCGCGCAGGAAGTGCGATTGATCGGAAAAGCCCAGGTCGAGGGCCAACTGCGAAAACGATACATCGTGCTGGGTGTTGAGGGTGTCCAGGGCCGCCTGGCAGCGGATGATCCGGCAAAACGTCTTGGGTGACATGCCGGTGTCCTGATTGAACTGGCGGTGCAGGGTACGGCTGGTGTAGCCGCTGAGGTCTTCGAGTTGCTGGATGCGAATATCGCCGCGATGGTGCAGCGCCTGCTGGATGATCATGGCGGTGAGTTTCGATGTCTTGCCCATCAGGCGTGGGGTCAGGTAGTCGTTGAACAGCCGCATCTGATCGCCCAGCAGCGGTGCCTGGACGATGCTTTCGAATATGCGTTGGGCAAACTCGGAGACCTCTAGCAGGTCGAGTTCGCGTTCGGTCAACTCCTCGGCGAGTACATTGACGAAGCCGGGAATGACCCCCGGTGCAAAGCGCACGCCGAAGTAGTGGTGGTGCTGGTGCAACTCGACAGCCTGGGCAACCAGCGGAGTGCCGCAGATTCGCGCCGTGGGGCGTGTCGCATCACAGTCGAACAAAATGTCTACACAGCCGTCCGGTACGGCCAGCAGGTTGGCCGATTGCGCCACATCGAACGCATAGAAATGCGAGATCGCCGGGTGCGCGCAAGGCATCACCGAATAGCGTGAAGAGTTGAGCACGAACCAAGGCTGTTCGTTCGCTGTGTGGTGCCGGGGAGTCGGCACGCTCGGTTTGATCATGGTTGTACCTAGGGAAGGCCGCGCTACGGGAAATTTAACGCATTAATCACGCCAACTATTCGCGTGTCGGCGTGAGCGGCATGTCCGAAATTTACAATACCGCCGATACTCACCGCCTGATACTCGATCTCGACAGCGTGGAGCTGCGCCTACCGCAGTGATATCACCTTCAGCCCGAGAATAACTATGTCCACAACTACAAAAATCGACTTTATCTACCTCTCCGAGCAAGACATGATCCGCGCGGGTGTGACCGACATGCTGGCCTGCGTGAATACCATGGAGGAGATGTTCGGCTTGCTGTACGCCGGTGACTACCGCATGGCCGGCCCGAACAACGATTCCCATGGCGCGATGGTGATTTTTCCGCAGGATTCGCCGTTTCCGAACATGCCCAAACCCACGGCTGATCGGCGCATGATGGCCATGCCGGCCTACCTGGGCGGCAGTTTCTGCACCGCCGGAGTGAAATGGTACGGCTCCAATATCGCCAACCGCGAAAAAGGCCTGCCGCGTTCCATCTTGATGTTCACCCTGAACGACCCCGACACCGGCGCGCCGTTGGCCCATATGTCAGCCAACCTGCTGTCCGCTTATCGCACGGGTGCAATTCCGGGCGTGGGTGCACGCCACCTGGCGCGCAAGGACTCGAAAGTCGTCGGCCTGCTGGGGCCTGGCGTCATGGGCAAGACCACCTTGGCGGCTTTTATCGCTGTGTGCCCGCATATCGACACATTGAAGATCAAGGGCCGTGGCCAGAAGAGCCTCGACGACTTTATCGCGTGGGTCAAACACACTTATCCGCAGATCATCACGATAGAAGTGGTCGACACCCTCGAAGCAGTGGTCCGCGACTCGGACCTTGTTACTTATTGTAGCTCCGGTCCCACCGGCGACCCCTCGATCTACCCAATTGTGCGGCGTGAGTGGGTCAAGCCAGGCGCCTTTCTCGCGATGCCAGCGTCGTGCTCGCTTGACGCAGGCATGGAGCAGCCTGACGTACGCAAGGTGCTCGACAACACCGGTCTCTACCAGGCCTGGTTCGAAGAATTGCCCAAGCCCGCGCATCACAACGTGCCGGTGATTGGCGTGCGCTTCATGGACATGATTGCCGAAGGCAAGATGCAGCTCGATGACGTCGAAGACATCGGCAAGATCATCGCCGGAGCCGCGCCTGGCCGCCGGAACGATGAAGAAATCATCATCATGTCGGTGGGGGGCATGCCCGTCGAGGATGTGGCCTGGGGCACGGTGGTATACCGCAACGCTATCAAGCAAGGCATCGGCGTGACCCTGAACCTGTGGGAAACCCCGGAGCTGCGCTGAGCCACACCTTTCTTCAACCTGACGAGGTATTCGACATGACAAAAATCATCAAGCTCAAGACCGGTTCGCCGTTCGAAGACCAGGCCAGCTATTCGCGGCTGGTCGTGGTGGACAACTGGATCTACGTGTCCAACACCGCTGGCCGCAACCCGCAGACCAAGCTGATCCCGGAAGATGTCCTGGAGCAGACACACCAGGTGTTTGCCAACATCGAGTCGGCCCTGAAAGTCGTCGATGCGAGCCTGGCCGATGTGGTGTGTTCGCGGGTCTTTATCCAGGACCCCAAGGATGTGCCGGCCGTGATGGGCCTGATCGGTGAAAAGTTTCGCGGCGTCGACCCAGCCAGCACCGTCACTTGTCCACCCCTGGGCTCGACGGTCTACAAGGTAGAGTTGGAAGTGACAGCGTATCGCAATGCGTCGAAGGCGCAGGTCGAGGTCATTCGCCTGTCGCAATAATCGTCACGCGGCCGCGCGCAGGTGTGGCCGTTCTTATTCGCTTACCGAGTCTTGACCATGGCACCGACAATAGCGCCCGTGACAACCTCCACCGTGTTTCCCCGCGCCACCTCCGTCGTCATCATTGGCGGCGGGATCATTGGCCTGACGGCTGCGCTGACCCTGGCCGAGCGCAATATCTCGGTGGTGGTCGTGGAGAAAGGCCGGATCGCCGCCGAGCAGTCATCCCGAAACCTGGGCTGGGTGCGCAAGACCAGCCGCCACGCGGCCGACATCCCACTGGCCCTCGCCGCTGACCGCTTGTGGGCGCAGATGCCTGAGCGGGTAGGGGCAGATGTGGGGTATCGCCAGGAAGGCATCATGTTTGTCGGGCGCACCCCGGCGCAAATGGCAATGCACGAAAGCTGGCTCAAGTCGGTGGAGCACTTGTCGCTGGATTCGCGCCTGCTCAGCAAGCGTGAGATTGACGCACTGGTGCCCGGCGGCGTGGGTGACTGGGCCGGCGGCATCTTTACGCCCTCCGATGCGCGTGCCGAACCGACGCTGGCCAGCAGCGCGATTGCCAAGGCTGCCATGGCCATGGGCGTGGTGATCGTTGAGCAGTGCGCGGTGCGTACACTGCAAATGTCCGCAGGTGCGGTGAGTGGCGTGGTCACGGAAAAAGGTGAAATTCGCTGTGATCACGTATTGCTCGCGGGGGGCATGTGGTCACGTCGCTTTCTGGGCAACCTCGGCGTCTCGTTGCCAACCTTGCCGTTGACCTGCTCGGTACTGCGTACCCACCCCATGGACGGGCCGACAGAGATTGCTGTCGGCGCGCCGGACTTTTCGTTTCGCAAGCATAAGGACGGCGGTTTCATCATTACCCAACGCGGTAAGTTGGATGCCTTCCTGACCCTCGACCACCTGTTGCTCGCCAAGCAATACATGCCGCAGTTCCGTGCGCAACGCAGTGTGCTGAACGTGTCGCTGGGCAAGCCGTTTATTAATGACCTGGCACTGGCACGGCGTTGGCGCGCCGACAGCGTCAGCCCGTTCGAGCGCGTCAGGGTGCAGGATCCAGCGGCCAATCCACGGCTCAACGGCGACGCGATGAACAACCTGATTGCTGCCTGGCCGGTGTTTGAACAGGCGCGGATTGCCCACGCCTGGGCGGGCACTATCGATGTAACACCGGATTCCAATCCGGTCATCGGGCCGGTCGCGCAGATTCCGGGGTTGACGGTGGCCACCGGGTTCTCCGGGCATGGCTTCGGCACGTCGCCAGCGGCGGGGCATCTCGCGGCGGACCTGGTCAGTGGACACGCGCCGATCATTGACCCAAGCCCTTATCGCTTTGATCGTTTCTAAAGGAACACACCATGCCTTCTCAAAGCTGTTTCTTTACCAATCGCTCGGGATTGCGCCTGCACTTTTTGCGCTGGGGTGCATCGACCGGTGTGCCCATGGTTATGCTGCACGGCTTGCGAGCCTACGCCCAGACGTGGGAGTCGCTGGTGCAATCCCTGGGGGAGGATTATTGCGTCTACGCCCTGGACCAGCGCGGTCGGGGATTGAGTGACTGGGCTAAGCCGGCCACCTACCATACCCAGTCCTATGTCGAGGACCTTGAAGATCTGATTGCTTATCTGGGCCTGCAGCGTTTTGTATTGCTGGGGCACTCACTGGGCGGCGCCAACGCTCTTGAGTATGCGCGGCAACACCCTGGCCGCTTGCTTGGATTGATCATTGAGGATATCGGGCCAGGCTCCTCAAGCCAGGGTGATGGCGCTGCGCGTATTCGTCGCGAGATGGGCCGGACGCCGTTGAGGTTCGAGAGCTGGGAAGCGGCGCGCGCATTCTGGCAGGCTTCGCGTCCGGGGTTGTCGGAACACGGTCTGGCATCGCGTCTAACGCATTCGATGCAAGAGCGCGAAGGTGCGATTACCTGGCGCCATGATCAAAAGGGAATCGCCGAGGCACGGCTGAGTATCGAGCCTACGGACCTGTGGCCCGCAGTGCGCGCATTGGATTGCCCGAGTCTGTTCATTCGCGGCGCTCGCTCGGACTTCCTGCCCCCGGCGACGCTGCAAGCAATGAGTGCCAGCAACCCACATGTGCAGACGGTGGAGGTCGCCGACGCCAGTCACTATGTTCATGATGACCAGGGCGCGATCTTTAATGGGCTGGTTGCAGACTTTCTCGACCACCTTGCGCTGGCGGAATGAAACCCGCTCTGCGCCAGGTCGCGTTGCTGGCCTCGCTGACGGCTTTTGTGCCGTTTTCCATCGATACTTACTTGCCCAGCCTGCCGCAGATTGCTGTTGAACTGTCGAGCAGTACGGCTCACGTGCAGCATACGATCAGCGCCTTCCTCGCGGGCTTGTGCGTGGGCATGCTGTTTTACGGCCCGCTGTCGGACCGCTATGGACGGCGCCCGTTGCTGCTGGGAAGCCTGGTGCTGTACGGGCTGGGGACGCTGGGTTGTCTGTTTGCCGCAAACATCGAGCAATTGATCGCTTGGCGCTTTATCCAGGCGCTTGGCGGGGCCGGTGCAATGGTGCTGGCCAGAACGGTGGCTCGGGATCTATTCGGTCTGGCGCAGGCCGCCAAAGTGCTGTCTTGGATGCAAATGCTGACGATGATGGCGACGCTGGTTGCGCCCATGGTGGGTACCTGGCTGGTACTGATCGACGGCTGGCGCACGATATTCGCGGTGCTGTTCATCCTCTGCGGGCTGTGCCTGCTGATGGTGAGCATGGGCCTGAATGAGAGCTTACCGCCGCAGGCGCGAGGCGCATCTGTGAAGGCGGCGTTTGCGGCTTATCCGAGCATTTTCCGACAGCCTCGCGGGATGGCGTTGATCCTATGTATGTCACTGACGTTTGGCGGGGTATTCGCTTTTATCACGGCCTCGCCCTTTGTGTACCTGGAGTACTTCGGTGTGTCGCCGCGCACGTTCAGTGCGCTGTTTGGCCTTAATATCCTCGGCATCATTGCGGTGAGCTTTATCAATGCCCGCTGGGTTACGCGCCTTGGGCCGCAACGCATGCTGGGCTTCGGTGCCTGGGTGGCAGGTGGGGCAGGGCTGGCGTTGATGGTATCGGGATATACGCAGTGGGGTGGCCTGAACAGTATTGTGTTGTGCCTGATGTTGTACATGGGGGTGACAGGTTTGCTGGGGGCAAATTGCACAGCGAGCCTGATGAATATGTTCCCGAAGCAGGCGGGGGCGAGCGTTGCTCTGGGCATCTCGATGCAGTTCGCCTTTGGGGGGCTGGCAAGCCTGTGGGTCAGCCGCATGGCCGATGGTACCCCATGGCCGATGTGCCTGGTGGTGGGCTGGTGCGGGCTTGGCTGCCTGCTGGCGTTTGGCATTGCACGGCGTGCTCCGGTCACGCCTGCTTAGGTGCGGGATCAACCCAATGTGGCGCTTCTGTCCTAATGAGGCGCACTGCATGTCGATATCAGGCGTTTATTTTTGCGCTTGGAATGCCGCGTATTGTGACCCGTCATAGGAGAGTGATGATCGCCTGACCCTATAGTCAGTACGTCTTAACGTCGATCAAAGCTGGCTATCCGGGAAGACGCAACTTTCCATCCCTCTCCATGGCGCTGGCGGGCGGGTTACTGCTCGGGGAAAAGGCCGGCGCCAAGGAGCTGGACCCAGGTATGCCAATGCCACACACAAAAGCTCCGGGGGCCGGACGCAAGATTGCAATGCGGGTTCATCCCCGCATGGCTTTACTGGACCTGATCGGGCCGCAGACTATCCTGAACATACGGGGCTGTGACATCTATCTTGTCGCGAAAACGCTTGTCGGTCAGGTTGTTGGCGTTGACGGTCAGCCATTGCGACATCAACCCAGCAAGCACTCAGACTGCTCCAACGGCAATGAGCACTCTGCGTATTTGAGCTGAGGTGATCCGATAGCATTCAACGGCGATAGGGAACTGTCGCAGGTGTTTTTTCGAGAAGAAGATTGTTGAGCCTCAGGCTGGGGGCATCCTTTTCAAACCATCCAAAGCATGCCCTCAGATGTGCCCCCAATGTAGCCATCCACTGGAAGTGAATGGAGCTCCATGGTTTGTCGAAAGGCAAAAATGATCAGATAAACAGCCTGCCAGACGACGCCTAAAGACTCTCAGGGTCGCCAAAAAACATTTTGACTGGGCTCTAGAGCGGTAGTTACAGCCTGAAAAAAACGAATTATGCCCCCAGTTATGCCCCCAATTGCGCCGAGTGTTCGAGCGATCGCGAATGGCGATTTCTGACGCGGACCTGGGTGGCCGTGGCTGGCATTAAATGCACCCCCCGTATACTGGATGACCAAACCGAATCGGGCAAATCCTAGATGATTCGATATCCTTAATCGGAGTTGTCCGGGCTGTCCTTCAGCACCTGTCCTGAAATTGGCATCGCCAGATAGTCATGCTCTGCGCGATGTTTCAATGGCGCTGGTCGCCAGAGGGATCGATACGC
Organism: Pseudomonas sp. 37 R 15; assembly: GCF_900004865.1. NCBI lineage: Bacteria > Pseudomonadati > Pseudomonadota > Gammaproteobacteria > Pseudomonadales > Pseudomonadaceae > Pseudomonas > Pseudomonas sp. 37 R 15. The sequence goes on from NZ_CVTV01000030.1 coordinate 11,717, forward strand.
TTATCCATCGGGAGTTGGGGCCCAATGCCAGGCGTCTAGATACGCAATCGGCGTTAAAAAAGCGGGGCAAAGTTGAGCATCGTGTTTGTGGTCCTAGATCTCGATAGTGCACTAGGGCCTAAAACCCTGTGCTCCAATTGACCGTTGAGTCGGCTGGCAGCGCGGGGGTTGAGGTTGAGATCTAGAGGGGGCGTCTCACCTTTGTTGTTCCTGGCCAGTCATGTCTGTGTTCTGGATCGCTGATCAGTCATTAGGCAAGTGCAACTGCACGTCCATGGCGTCATGAAGGAGTCGGACGACCTCGATCACCTCGTCATTTGCCACACGATAGAACACGACGTGGCGTGGGCTTTTGACCGTCCCATGAGGGTGTTTAGCTTGCTGGCGTGAATACACGAGGTGATAGCTGCGAAGGCCCGGTGCAAGCTCATCGCGCTCGTGGCTGCCAATGCGATAAGGCGTGCCGGCAATCGCTTGCAGCGCCGCGAGGATCAGTTTTTGATACCGTTGCCGTGCTTGATCACCGAACTGCGTCTGGGAGACCTTGAGGATGTCGACAATGTCGGCACGAGCCGCATTGGAAATCCGATACTGCGACATGCTCAGTGTTTCTCTTTCGTCGGGATTGTTGCCTCCAGGCTCAAGCCCTCGAGGTAGTGCTCCAGATCCCCTTCGTTCACCTGAGTAAAGCGCCCGTGCTCAAGATCCATGATGCCGATTGAGGTCGCCTGACGCAGGGCCTCAATTTTGGCGGTGTCTTCGGCGACGCGCTGCTCCAATAAACGTAAACCTTCTCGCATCACTTCGCTGGCATTCTGATAACGGCCGGACTGCACCAGGTTCTGGATAACCTGTTCCTGGTGAGAGGTGAGCACAACGTTTCGCGTCGCCATCATTAGCTCCAGCTCTGGGCAAACATATTGTTTGGATCGTTGGCATATTATGCCATTTTACCTAAAGGCAGGGAGTTTGGGATTTGTATCTGACGAACTGTAAAGTGTGGGGTCATTCTTTGCGCCGAACAGATGGCCTGGACTGTATGCGCACAAAGTCCAAGCAAGGCTGTCGCATGCGGGACGTCGTGGACAGCTTAATTAGTGTGGGCCTCGGGCCTTCAGTTTTGCCAAGCCTTGTTTAATGTGTCCGGCGTTCTCTCCAATCGTTTGTAGCGCGCCGCGGATATTGTCGCCTGTGTCCGTCGTACCCTTGCGCTCAATCCACAACGTCAACTCCATCACCGCCGCCTCTAAGGCGAGCTGGTTTTGGTACAGACGCTCAAGGACATCAGGCAGTGAATATTCAGTGGGCATTGTTTCGACTCCAATGAAGGAGCCGAAAGCGTAGCAGCGGGGGAGGCGGATGTCCTGAGCCCCCGTGAGTTAAGTGCATGAAACGGTTTAGAGTGAGGGTCAGCATTCGCCAAAAACTGCCGTTGCGACAGGCAGCAGACGGCCAACAGCAGTCATTGCGTACGATCTGAATCGGACGCTGTGTATGCCTGAAGTGATGAAGGTTCGAATCTCTCCTTCACCGCCAAATTGCAAAAACGCAAGCCCCTGATTTTCCTAGAGAAAATCGGGGGTTTGTGGTTTTCGGCGTCCGAAAAATGCCCCCATGGGACCGCCATGGGACTGGCGCGTCTTTTTGGTGCGTTTATGCGGCGCGCATATGTCCGCGCGTCCTCGTGATTCCAACTGCTAATTGAGAGGAGTGAGGGGACAGGTTGAGCTTTCGCAGGGAGGCTAAACGGGGGACTGAGGGCTACTGATCTGGTTTCAGATGAGAACGGGCTTCTTCCCAGGCTTTTCGTGCTTCAGCATATTTTGCATCTGCGAGGTCTTTTGCAGCCTGAAACTTTCTTATAGTTTCATCTGTGGTCGGCCTCACGCTCAGCAATGCATATGCGATTTCATTCAAATGATCTGCTTCAGCAAATAGACGGTTACTTTCCGTAGTCTCCTCCACCCATATCCGTTTGGATATTTTTTGGTGCTGCATACTTCCTCCTTGTACCACGATCTGCAGAATAGGCCGGGTTTGAACCACATTGTGCAAATATCGAGCGTTAAGGTAGTTAAATCAATGATGGCATAAAGACTTCAGCTTGCAGGGGCCTAATTATTGAATTTGGAAGGGCTGCACTCACAGGGCGGAGGGGCGAGCGATACACCGGGGATGATCTACACTCAGAACTCGCTTTTCTGACATCAATAGGGGCCTTTGTGAACGTTCGGGCTTTGGTTCTATGGTTCCTAGGAAGTGCCGTAGTATGGATTTTGATTGTCGTGGGTTTGGTGGCCATTCTTTGATGGGGAGATGAGCCACCGGTAGATGTAGCATTCAGAATCAATGAGCGTACAGTCGGTGCTCCACTGTTAAACAACGGTGAGCATGGCGGGTGATTCGTGATCAACTCAATAGGCGACATTCACCCAATAAGATCTGAGGCGAAAGATTTGCTTGGTAAAATTGCTAAGGCGAATTCAAGAGTCCAAGTCTTTAGTCTTGAAGGTGAGGTCCTGGCCTTAATGTGGAGGCTCGAAACAGATGACGGAATTTCAAAGCTCGACATTGATAACCTTCGCGTCGTATTCAAAATGGCGTCAGAAAAACGCCTCCATGAGTTAGCGCGTCCAAAAAGTTAAGCACGCCGTTACTAATAACACCGCTTATGTTCAGAAGGCCCCTACACCAAGGCTTGGTGTGGGGGCCTTTTTCGATGGCTGCGGTAACCACGCCCCCCTATACTGGCGTACCAGTGCCCCTTGTACTGGTTAGCGCATAACGTCAAGGACTTGCCCATGCCTGCCACCACCGCACTCGTGCCTAACGATCAGCCGGGATTACCAAACACCAGAATCCAAAGAGGCTGGTATTTGCGTTTGAATGGCTTACATGCTGCTACAGACCAGGCGAATGCTGTTCGTGCCTACCATAACGCCGTTGGGTACACGCAGGCCCTGAGGGATGCAGAACTGATTGCGAATGAAACAGAGCTAGCCATGACATCTACTCTGGCCGAGGTCTGGAAAGCTGTCTCGGATCGCTTGGGAGCCAATACGGTGGCGAAAAATGTATGAGCGACGTGTTCTCCCTTAACGGCGTCAGCCTGCCAGATTTGATTCGCACCAAGTTGGCCAATCACCTCGCACGCCTCGGGCGTGTTGCAGATTTGCGCGCTTTAGAACTGGCCCAGGAACGCGCCGAAGGCTTTGTGGAAGGTGTACAAGCGTTCCGCGGGTTGACTCCGGCCACCATCGAAGCGCTATTTATTGCGGTAGGCGTCGCTGCCACAGCTCGACGTGAGGAATTGACTCCATGATGGGCGAAGCGATCCAGTCGGAGACGTTGAAAGCCCTGGTCAGCCAACATGCAGTGCGGGAGGTGGGACTGTCCATCCGTCTGGGCAGCCCCACCGGGCAACTGCAGTTCTTGCTCAGGCTCATTTTACGTCTCCACCTGCTAGTTCGACTGATCGCTATTGGCCGATATCTGCCTGTCGCGAGGGCACTAATCGACCCTAAGCAGTCATCCCAACTAAGTCAGCAAACGGGTTTCGATACCCATCTCACTCAGGGGCAGCTCGTTAATTAGCACGACTACTTCGTCACCGCTGTTGCAGCCAGCCATTGCGACATCAACCGTGCCAGCGTTTCGGGTTGCTCCAGCGGGACCATATGCCCCGATCCTTCAATCACCTCCAGCCGTGCTCCTGGGATCTGCACACACAACTCCTGTGCCTCTTCTACGTGCCTCAGCTCGTCCTGTACAGCTGCAACGATAAGCGTCGGGCACTGGATTTGGCCCGATGGCACATCCGCTCTATCCAGCAAGGATTGAGTGGCAAATGCCGCATACCCCATCCTGGCGCCCATATCTCGAATTCTTCCAATCAGGGCCGTGTCATTAGCTCGTTGCAAGCAATGGATGGGCGCCACACATTTCCTAACCCGAAAGTTGGCCGGGGTAAGTGCGGAGATGAGCTTGAACGTCCTCGCCTACAACTTTAAGCGAGTCATGAAAATTCTCGGTACCAGCGGGTTTATGAAGGCGCTGTCGGCCTGAAGAGGTCTGTATTTTGGCCACCCAGCGGCGCTACGGGCTCCCAGGTCGTCCTGATGGTCCGTAGGACTTGTTCTGACCAATTACTCTGCTAACAACCGTCAGCGCTGCGCGCCGACAGTGCATTAGCGCGTTTTTACACACTCTGGGCCGGTCACGCCCGACGCAGTCGATCAAAATCATCTGCTCATTCACGGTTTGAGGGGGCGGGAAAAATTCAGACGTCTTGAAGGTCGATGACTCAGCTCTTGTAGAGTAACGCCTCAACTACAACGCCAAACGCTGACGAATGTTCACGGCGATTGGGGTAGTAGAGATGGTAACCGGCAAAGGGTTGGCACCAATCTTCTAACACCCGCACAAGGCTACCGTCGGCAAGCTCCTTCGCCACCATGTCCTCTGGCAGGAAAGCCAAGCCACATCCCGCCACGGCCGCACGCAGAATTGGCACGCTGCTGTTGAATGTCCATTGGCCTTCGACACGGGCCTTGAGTTCGTGGCCATCCTTTTCGAAATCCCATTGCATCAGGCTGCCGTGAGTCGGCAGGCGCAGGTTGATGCAGTTGTGCGCCGCCAGATCTCTCGGTTCCATCGGGTAAGGCCGATGCTGGAAATACTGCGGTGAGCCGACAACGGCGATGCGTAACGACGGCCCGATCGGCACGGCGATCATGTCCCTGGCTACCTGATCACCCAGTCGAACACCAGCGTCATAGCGCTGCGCGACGATGTCGGCGAGGGCGTAATCGACGGTGATTTCGACCTTGATGTCCGGGTAGTCGGGCAGCACCTTCAGCAGCTTCGGCCAGAGAATATTGTTCGCCGCATGCTCGGACGCCTGAATCCGCACGTTGCCGGCGGGGGTGTCGCGAAACTCGCTGACTGCAGCCAGTTCCAGTTCAATTTCTTCAAAGCGCGGCGCCATCGCTTGATACAGGCGTTGGCCCGCCTCCGTTGGTGAAACACTGCGCGTAGTCCGCGTCAGCAAGCGCACGCCCAGCCGGGTTTCCAGTGCCCGCAGAGTGTGACTCAGCGCTGACTGCGAAACGCCCAGTTGCGCGGCAGCACGGGTAAAACTGCCTTCGCGGGTGATGACTACGAAGGCTTGCAGGTCGTTGAGATTGGGGCGGGACATTGATGAGAACCTCTCATGAGGAGCGCGTGATTATTCCATGAAAGCAGGTCGCGCACGGATGCGCGACCCTTGGCGCGCTGATCACAAGGTGCGTGCGTAAAAATCCGTCAGTTTGCCGATCGCCGCATCGACATAACGCGGCACCCAGTAGGTTTCAATGTGGGTGGCGCCATCGAGGATGAACACTTCCTTGTCGGTGGTGCCGGTGGCTTTGGGGAACGCATCCTGAGTCATGTACAGGCTGTCGGCCTTGCTACCGGCGATCATCAGCAACGGTTGATTGATCAACTCGATATGGTCGGTGGCGTCGAAACGCATCAGGTCAATAAGGCTGCTGCTGGTGTATTTGAAGGTCGAGTTCGGGTGCGCGTGGGTTTTCCAGTAGTACTCGTAACCTTGGCGATACAGTTCGAAAGGCAGTTTGGCAATCTGCTCGTCGGTGAGGTTGGCATCCCCCGAATACAGCACCGCGCCTCCCGCTGCTTCTTGCGCGCGGGCAGCTGATGCCTGCTGCAAACGTTGCTGGATGCTGTCCATTTGCGAGTCGTTGTAGCCGTTGCGGCGTACTCGACCCGAGTTGAACATGCTCACCGTCGCCAGGGATTTGAAGCGTTTGTCGGTTTGCGCCGCCGCCAACGAATAACCACCGCCGCCACAAATGCCGAGCAGGCCCAGACGATTGTCATCCACGCCAGCGAACTGGCTGATGAAATCGGCCATGCCGTGAATGTCTTCGATGCGATACGCCGGTTTATCGATGCTGCGCGGCTGGCCACCGCTGGCTCCCTGATAGGCCGCATCGGCCGTGATGGTGATGTAGCCCTGTTCGGCGAGCCGCTGGGCATAGAGACCGGCGACTTGCTCTTTTACGCCGCCATTGGGATGCGCAACCACCACGGTCGGGTAGTTCTTCTTCGCGTCGTAGTTGGCAGGAGTGTAGACGTTGGCGGCGATGTCCAGCCCGTTGAGCTTATAGCTGACCGGGTGGATGTTGACCTTGCCCGGCTCGTTCTTGCTGATCGCGCCGTCATAGGCGAGTGTGAACGGGTTCTTCTTGTAGTCAGCGGCTAACGCTTCGCCCGCCGAGAGACCGACCAATGCCGACATGAGCGTGGCTTTGAGAGTGTTTTTCACGTGAAGCTCCTGAGCAAAAAAAGGGCGGCAGTAGCAAAAGTATTTGGGTCAGTCCAGCTGTTTTTCTTTGAGGAACTGCGCGACCAGATCAGCGATCTGCACGTTGTTCAGATCCGACATGGGGAAATGGGTATTGCCGTGAATGCCAATCTCCGGCAGGTGTATCAGTCGCACATCACCGCTATGGCGATTGACCGCGTCACGCCAGAGCCGGGCCATTTTCAGGCGTGCGCGCCAACTGTCCTGAGCGGGCAGATCGACTGTCTGTTCCGGAATGTTGTCTCCGTACAGGATCAGGATCGGAATGCGCGTCAGTGCCATGAATTGCTCCATCGGCACCGCTGCGCCTTGCACCGTGTCGAACGCGCTGGGAATCGGCGCCGGCACTTCACCGTCAGCAAACACGAAACTGCTGCCCGGTTCGAACGCCACGATGGCTTTGACCTTGTCGTTCTTGATCGCCGTCAACCAGCCCGGCCCGCCACCCTGAGAATGCGTAAACAGGATGCCGGGGCCGATTTTGTCGAACAGCGCCGACACACCATCGGAGACCACGCCCATGTCAAACGGCCCGGTGTTCGGCGTCATTGCCCTGAAAAACTGCTCGCGGGTCTGGGCGTCCTGTGCCACTTGCACGCCGTTGAAGTAGCGGGGCCAAAGGCCGATGCGGAACTGGTTAAACCACAGTTGTTCGTCCGGCACAGGCTTGATGGTGGTCTCAACCATGCTGCGCCCGGCATCACCACGCCGGGGCTGATCGATCAGATAGACGCCGTAGTGGCGGCGCAGAAAGATGTTCTGAAAACCCTCGCGACCATCGGCGGTGGTTTCCCAGGTCTTGGAAAACTGACCCGCGCCGTGCCACATGACGATGGGCAGTTTTCGCGCGTCCGCCGGGATTTGATAGAAGGCGTAGGCGTGGTCACCGTGGTAGGTCTGGCCGTTGGGTGTCATCGGTTGGCGCGGGTTGAAGGTGCCCGGTGCCGTGGTCATCGTTCCGCCGGCGGCGAAGCTGCCTTGTTTCTGGATCAGCAGCGGGCCTTCGGAGTGGTTCGCGCAGGCCGCCAACAGGCTCAGCAGCGTGACGCTCAGTAAATGCTTTGCAGATTTCATGTCATTTCCCCGCTGTTGCGAGCGCTTGGGTCAGCGCTGCGCTTGCCCGCTTGGCAGTCTGTGTATCGCCATGCTTTTCAAGCAGCTCGGTGACCTGGCGCAACTGTGCCGCACTCAGCCCGACGCGCAGGCTCGCCGCCATGTGCGAACGCAGTTGTGATTCCACGCCCGGGGACGCTGCCAGCGCCCCGACTGTCGCCAGTTCGCGGCTTTGCCAGTCGAGGTTATCGCGCTCGAAGATGTCGCCGAACAGGTGAGTTTGCAGGAACTGGTTGATCACTGGGGCGAACTCGAACACCGGGCCTATGACCGGGGCGCCGGAGATTTTCGTTTGATTCGCCGTACCCGCTGCCAATAGCTCATCCCCGACCGGAATCGCCCGGCTCGGCTCATGCCCCGTCGCATCGTCAAGGCCGCGTTGTTTGCGCGCCTGCACCACTGTCATCAATTCATTCAAGGCGTTGAGGCTGCGCGGGAAGCCGACGTAGGCGTAGAGCTGCACGAGAACTTCGCGGATTTCGCTAATGGTCAGGCCGGCATCGAGCCCTTGGTTGAGCGCCGTGTTGAGGTTGGGCATGTCGCTGGTTGCCATGAACGCCGCGATCAGTGGAATGGTTTGTTGCTGGCTCGACAAGCTGGCTACGCTGGCGGGTGTGCTGGTCATGGTGGGCGAAGCCTCGGCTGCTTGAGTGGTGACGCTGAGCATCGCCCCGACGCTCAGGCAGAGCGCCATGAGCGTGGGGAGGGCAGTGCTGTTGCGGGTGTCAGTGATCATCGTGAAGGGCTCCATCCATTGCGTGGCGCTGCGGTGTCGCTGGATCGTAAGGAGGATGGTTGTGGCGATTAACCCCGAAATTGCGCATGGACTCCTGAGCAGAGCTCATGAGTCGACGTTGCAATAACCGCTGGAATCCCGGTGCGGGCCTGTTGTTACGGGGCCTTGAGGTTGCGTGGAGGTTTGCCTCGAAGGTGCCGGTCGAGCAGCTTTGACACATTCCGTAACTTTATTGGCCGGCGTATTGCGCCTCCGAGACCTGCTCCGCCCAGGTGACGGTCTTGCCGTCCTCGGCTTCAGCGATGGCGATGTGGGTCATGCCGTTGCTGGCCGTGGCGCCGTGCCAGTGACGGGTGTTCGGTGGAATCCAGACACTGTCGCCCGGACGGATCTCCTGACGCGCGCCACCCTCTTGCTGCACATAGCCGACGCCGGCAGTGACGATCAGCGTTTGCCCCAGCGGATGGGTGTGCCACGCCGTGCGTGCGCCCGGATCGAAAGTCACAATGCCGCCGCCGATGCGCGCCGGCGGTTCACCTTTGAAAAGGCCATCAACGCGCACCGTGCCGGTAAAGTTTTGCGCCGCGCCCTTGACCGAGGGCTGCGAGCCGTTTGGCGTAATGCGGATTTCGCTGGCGGCCTGGCACTCTGCCGCCATCAGTGACAAAGCAACGAGTGGCGCAATCAATCTGTTCATCGGATTAGTTCTCCGGTCAGACAGGGAAAGCGACGCCGCACATGGCGCCGCGTTGGGCAGACTCAGAGTCCGGTCATTTTCAGTGCCGACTCCGGCAGACGTTCCCCGTGCACCTGAATCTGCGCCATCTGTTCGTTGATCACGCGCAGATCGTCGCCGGTCAATTGCAGCTCGACCGCGCCCAGGTTTTCTTCCAAGCGATGCTGTTTGGTCGTGCCCGGTATCGGCACAATCCACGGTTTCTGTGCGAGCAACCAGGCCAGTGCCACTTGCGCCGGCGTGGCGTGTTTGCGTTGCGCGACGGCTTTCACCACATCGACCAACGCCAGATTGGCCCTGCGCGCTTCAGGTGAAAAGCGCGGCACGACATTGCGGAAATCGCTCGCGTCGAACTCCGTGTGCTCGTCGATCTGACCGGTGAGGAAACCGGCGCCCAGCGGGCTGAACGGTACGAAGCCGATCCCCAGTTCTTCCAGCACTGCCAGCAGTTCCAGCTCCGGGCCACGCCAGAACAGCGAATATTCGCTTTGCACCGCCGTGACCGGTTGCACCGCGTGGGCCCGGCGAATGGTTTCCACACCCGCTTCAGAAAGGCCGAAATGCTTGACCTTGCCCTCGGCGATCAGATCCTTGACGGTGCCGGCCACGTCTTCGATGGGCACCTGGGGATCAACGCGGTGCTGATAAAACAGGTCGATGCGATCGGTACGCAGGCGCTTCAACGACGCCTCGGCCACGGCGCGGATATGTTCCGGGCGGCTGTTGGTGCCGCCGGCGCGTTCGCCGGTTATCAAGTCGATATCGAAGCCGAACTTGGTGGCGATGACGACCTGCTCGCGGATCGGCTGCAAGGCCTCACCCAGCAGCTCTTCATTGGCGAACGGGCCATACGCTTCGGCGGTGTCGAACAAGGTAATGCCTTGCTCGTGGGCCGAACGAATCAGTTTGATCATGCTGGCCTTGTCAGCAGCCGGCCCGTAGGCCGAGGTCATGCTCATGCAGCCAAGGCCCAGTGCGGACACTTCCAGGCCATTGCCCAACGTGCGGACTTTCATGATGTCACTCCTTACAAAATTCGATTAGCGCGTGAGGGGGTGATCGTTCAACCAGCCGTTCACGCGTTCCATGGTCTTGCGCTCCTGCTCACCCTCCATCACAAAACCTTCCAGCACTTTGGCCTTCGGCGCGTGCTTGACCAGCACGCTGCGGCTGTTACCCACGCCATACCCGCCGTGGGTGTTGAAGGGGATGAGGGTTTTGCCGGTCAGGTCGTGGGCGCTGAGGAATGCGCGCACGATCGGCGGGGCGGTTTCACCCCAGATCGGAAAACCGAGATAGATCGTGTCGTAGTCGCTAAGGGCGTGAACCGTGTTTTGCAGCTCGGGTTCGAAGCCGCTGTCACGTTCCTGGCGCGCCTGTTCCACGGTTCGCAGGTAGTCCTCAGGGTAGGCCTGGGCCGGGCGAATCTCGAACAGATCGGCACCCAGTCCACGCTGGATCAGCCCGGCAACCACACGGGTATTGCCCGAGCGAGAGAAATACGCGACCAGAATCCGCGAACCTGAACGCGGGGTTTCACTGGCGCCCTGCGTGTCGGCGAGCGACAGCAGCGGAGCGCTGGCCAGTGCGGCGATCACCGTGCGCCGCAGCGGATCGTGATCGTTGCTCATCGACCGACCCGTGCCTTGAGCGCCTCGGGATAGCGCTCGCCTTCGATGCGGATTTGCGCCAGCGCTGTAGCAATGGCCTTCAACTCGGCGGCATCCAGCGTGATGTCCGCGCCGCCGAGGTTTTCTTCTAGGCGATGCAGTTTGGTCGTACCCGGAATCGGCACAATCCACGGTGCCTGTGCGAGTAGCCAGGCGAGCGCGATCTGGGCCGGTGTCGCTTGTTTCTGCGCAGCAATCTGACGGATCAACACTACCAGACCCTGATTGGCCTGCAGCGCCGACTGACTGAAACGAGGGACGATACTGCGGAAGTCGTCACTGCCATAAGTGGCCTCGGCTGACACCGTGCCGGTGAGAAAGCCTTTACCCAATGGACTGAACGGTACGAAGCCGATGCCCAACTCCCAAAGGGTCGGCAGGATTTCCAGCTCAGGCTCACGCCACCACAGCGAGTATTCGCTTTGCAGTGCTGTGACCGGCTGCACCGCGTGCGCACGGCGAATGGTCTGCTCACCGGCCTCCGACAGGCCGAAGTGCTTGACCTTGCCTTCGCTAATCAAGTCCTTCACTACGCCGGCGACGTCTTCGATCGGCACGTCCGGATCAACGCGGTGTTGGTAGAGCAAATCGATGTAATCAGTCTTGAGTCGACGCAACGAACCTTCGACGGCTATTCGAATACGTTCGGGCCGGCTGTCCAGAGTCTGCTTTGTATTGTCGGCGCCGACGGCGAAGCCGAATTTTGTAGCGATCACGACCTGGTCGCGAACTGGCGCCAGCGCCTCGCCGACTACTTGCTCATTGATATAGGGGCCGTAGAATTCGGCGGTATCGAAGAACGTGACGCCTCGCTCAACGGCTGAGCGGATCAGTGCGATGGCTTGTTCGGTATCCGTGGCCGGGCCATAGCCATGGCTCAGACCCATGCAGCCGAGGCCGAGGGCGGATACTTCAAGTGAACTGTTGCCGAGTGTGCGTTTGTGCATATTGATCTCCCGTTGGGCGTGGGGAGAACAGTAAGCGCGCTAAAGACTGAGGACTAGACGGGTAAATCGGCAAGGCTTCATGAGGTTTGCTCATCAGTCCCGGAAAAGGGGAGGTGGCGACTGTCGAATAAAGGCCTGCCCCATGGTAGACCATCACCGCTCGCACACAAAAAATCTGACACTCTCTTGGTCGTCCGCATTTGGCCGAGAGCTGTCAGTCATAGCTGCTCCATGTTGACAGAGCTTCCAAAAAACATGTTGACTGGGCTCTAGGACAGTACTTTCAGCTTGAAAAAATCTATTTATGCCCCCAGTCATGCCCCCAGTTGCGCTGAGTGTGCAAGCGATCGCGATTTGCGATTTCTGGCGCGGACCTCGGTGGCCATGGCTGGCATTCAGTGCCCCCCCGTATACCGGATGACCAATCCGAATCCGGCAAATCCTTGGTGGTTCGATGAGTCGAAATCCTTATTCGAAGTTGCCCGGGCTATCTTTCAGCACCTGTCCTGAAATAAGTTGGCTGGCAGAGTGGGGGGGCTAGAGGGAGCGTCTCACCTTCGTTGTTCTTGGCCAGTCATGTCTGTGTCTTGGATCGCTGATCAGTCATCAGGCAATTGCAACTGCACGTCCATGGCGTCATGAAGGAGTCGGACGACCTCGATCACTTCGTCATTTGCTACACGATAAAATACGACGTGGCGTGGGCTTTTGACCGCCCCGTGGGGATGTTTGGCCTGCTGGCGTGAATAGGAGAGATGATAACTGCGAAGGCCCGGTGCAACCTCACCGCGCTCGTGGCTGCCAATGCGATAAGGCGTGTCGGCAAGCGCTTGCAGCGCCGCGAGGATCAGCGTCTGGTAGCGCTGGCGTGCTTGATCGCCGAACTGCGTCTGGGAGAGCCTGAGGATGTCGACAATGTCGGCGCGCGCCGCGTTGGAAATCCGATACTGCGGCATGCTCAGTGTTTCTCTCTCGCGGGGAGGGTGGCCTCCAGGCTCAAGCCCTCGAGGTACTGCTCCAGATCTCCTTCGTTCACCTGAGTAAAGCGCCCACGCTCAAGATCCATGATGCCGATCGAAGTTGCCTGACGCAGTGCCTCAATTTTGGCGGTGTCTTCGGCGACGCGCTGCTCCAATAAACGTAAACCTTCTCGCATCACTTCGCTGGCATTCTGATAACGACCGGACTGAACCAGGTCATGGATAACCTGTTCCTGGTGAGGGGTAAGCACCACGTTTCTCGTTGCCATAACTAGCTCCAGTTCCATGCAAACAGGTACTTTTGATTGTTGACATATTATGCCATTTTCGCTCAGGAGAATAGCTTGGGGCCGACATCCGGCGATCAGGTGAAGGCTGACTCGGCGCCAATCAGCATCGCGCCGCTGCCTGCCTGGAGGGGGCCGGACGGCCGTGGAAATCAACAATCGCATTGAACGATCTATGGGACACCACTTTCGCACGTTTGCACGCCAGTGATGCAATGCTAAAGACTATTTCGGTCAACTGGCAGTCAGATTCGGACTCCCTTGGTTTTTATTTACCATGAGGCCGGTCGCTCCGGACCGCTGGTTGTTCGCCAGCAGTCGCATTTCGCACGTACCATCTCCGATTCGTATGCGAATCGGAGATGGCGCAAAACAACCCGCAGCCACTGTTGTGTGCCCCACAGAGGGCGCGTGCCATCGTTGTTAAAAGCATTTTGTCAAGAGCGACCAGAAAGCCATCATTCGATTAATATGTGTCGCGAGTGCACACTCATACGCCAGGACTTACAACGCCAGGGAGTGCCGGGATGGCTTTACCGACAATCGATGAAATCGCCAGATTGGGCCAGACTGAAACGCTGCCAGACATAATCTTCTCTGACCGCTTTCGCTGCGATTTTAATGAGCAAGAAACGTTTGCCCAGTTGCTGGCGCAGATGCATAACGATGGCAGGGTCGACTTGCTCGCACCTCTTGATGAAGCTCTCGTGCAAAATTACTCGGGTTACAGCCGCCTCCATGGAATACAAATTTTTGAGCGGATTCTGGGTAAGCTCAACGTCCCAGCTCTACACATCCTGAGAGCTTTTGATACGATTTACGGCGATGAACTGAATTCTTACGCGACATCCACCGCTCTGACAGAGTGGTGCCGTTCAGCACCATCCAGGCCTGTTGAACTGCTTGACCTAACTCACCAGCATCCAAGAGCAGCAGACAGATACCAGACGCTTGCCATTGCGATTCGTTGCGGGCTGGTAGTTGACGAAGCTCGATTCACCAAATGTGCGCTGGGGCACCTGAAGGGCGATAATGAAACGCAGCGGATGGCGGCAATAAAGGCGCTCTGCAGTTGCTCGTTCAAAAATGGGGAGCTTTGGACTGTCGTTGTTGGCACCATGATTGAAACGTTACAGGGGACTGATGATGAGGCCTTACGCTCGGCGATTTTAAAAACTGGCTTGTCATGGTTGCCCGTCGGCAACGAGGCGCCTCAGTCAGAGATCGAGCAACTAATCAAATCGGCCTGCGTTCCTGCCTCTGCTCAGATCGCCCACACCGTAGCCTATGCGCTGGCTTACAGCTTGCCAGCACAAGGCCTACCCATCGTTGACCATCTTTATGCCCGCCTCCTGGAAGCGCCTCTTAAGCCTGAAACGATCGGGGCGTTGGACGTTGCGTTGAGCAATAGCTTGAAACATTGCGGGGGAGAAAGAGCACGTTCGATCATTGAGGCCTTGGTACTCAGGCCAGCAGAGTCTCCGAAATTAGGGCATTTTCAAATGTTGGTTCAGTCACTAAGGAAAGCTCCGCAGGAAGTGCTAGACCAGTGGGTTATCTCATGGTTGCGCAGAGGAGATTTCCGACTTTGCCGCGAGCTCAAAGAGAGTCTGTTTGAAGTGGGCGTGGATCCTCTCTTCTCCACTGATTTTAGCCCAGTCGTTCTCGATGATTGGGAAACAGGATTCATCGCACGCAAGGCGGTGGCCACTTTCTTCTATCAGCCCGGCACCTTGGCAAGCTTTCTGGCGTCACTGGCACGCTCTACTGCCGGGCAGCGGAGCATTGATCTGGTCGCACTGATTTTCGACCCAGTATTTTTGAACTATCCAAGTCTCGCAGAAAGTCATTTTGATGCGATCGCAGCAGACCCGTCCGATCCAGCGAACTGGACAGCACAGGCAGCGGTTAGCCAATTGAAGGGGTATCTCGACGGTCTACAGAACATAAAGATGCTACCTGAGCTCAAACCTTCGGAGCGCGAAGTTCAATTGGAATCAGAGCGTCAGGCAGAGGTTACAGCGCGTGCAATGCGCGATTCCTGGAAGGATTCGCTCATGGCTGACCTCGGTGGAATACAGCGCCTCGTGCTTTACGGTAACGGGATGGTGACCTGGCACCAACAGAGAGAACTCAGCGCTACCTCAACGCAAGCGCTGGGAAATCTAGCCCGTGCAGAACACCCCATGACCAGTGTGTCTTATCAGTACAGGCTGGCGAGAGAAGACTTTCTCGACCCGCAGGGGCTGCGACAGCGACTAATGGCGTACCGTTACGAGGAGCGTACTCGGTGAAGCTGGTATGTTGGCGGTGATGCAGAATTGCTCTCCCTGCTGGGGCAAGACTGCCCCAACATGGATAGGTAGATGCCCAGCACAGACGGCCGTAGCCTTGAAGGTTGCTTGGGTCAGCGTTTTTTCGGCAGATGGGTCAATTCTTCATCAGCGCCTGCAGCCATCCCACAAAACGCTCAAAATCCTGCCTGGCCGATGCCATATCCTCTCCTTTGGTACCGCCTCGTTGCGTCCAGCTTAGCGTAATATCATCTTGATGGCGTCTTCATTTGCAATGTATGAAATTCAAGCGTCAAGCAGAATATTGGGTACGAACTGCGATGCCTCGAGCCGTCCGATACGAAGCTCCAAATCTACAGATAAACGAGTATTTGCAGCCATGCTGTCGCTGCTTGAAGCGCACAAGCCTGCATGGGCGGCTTTCCTGGGCTACTCCATAAGCCGGTGCATACGGGACCCCTCATATCTGGAGGCTTTTCGAGGTATATCGCGAGGCGCCTGTTTAAGGTCGTTCTAACCTAGCGGTGTGGTCCTCATGCTTTCTCCATGATGCTCCTGTGCCGTGGCTCTTACGTTGCGAGGGTAGGCGGTTGAGGAATAGGGATAGTCGGCCAATTGCCATTAGTGGTAGCTTCCGTACTAACACGCGCGTCTGCTATCCCTAAGTGACCCAGGATGCCGACGTGACCGGCTCGATTCAAGCGATACAGGGACGTCATGGTGCTTATGAATATCCCATCGAACAAAGGTGGGCCTGCGGCAAGGCAAGGTTTCAAGTACCAGGATCACGTTGCCGTTTCCTTCATACTGAAGATGCTTCGCGATAGCAGTTACCAGCACGTCGAGTGTGAGACTGCTGACGACATCGTGCTGGTCTCTCGCCAGTCTGGTGAGACGGTTAACGAATATATCCAGGTCAAAACCACCGAAGGTGACAGCAAGTGGAACCAGAGTGAAGCAACAGCTCTGGACAGCGGTCGGGCTGACACTTCTCTACTGCAGAAGTCACTGCTATGTGACTGCCGCCCTGGAAAAGCTCTGTTTCGAATGGTCACCAAACGCGATACCGCCAAAGCTTTGAATTGCTTCAAGTTAGAGCTTGAAAAGCGAACTCAGCCTGATCTTGCGACCAGTCGTGGGACAGCCCTTGCTAAGAAGTTTAAGAAAACACGATCACCCATGGGGCGTGACTTTTGCTATTGGGCGGATAATTTTGTGTGGCAGATCTGTGGCGATGTGGACGCGCTGGAGTCAGTGAATCTGCGTAAGCTTGCAGAAATAATCGATCTTCAAGGCTCGTGGCCTACGCACAAACAACAGCAGGCAATTTACGCCGAATTTCTGAGCTGGGCAGATGATGCGGCAACCGCAAACGTCATCTCGGAATCTATCCAAAAGGTCATTACGCGCGCGGATGCCATGGATCGCCTTGATGCACTCTTGGCGGCGGCTGATAGCAAAAACATCACTTACTCGAAGCCCTATAAATCCAAGCCTCCGCCGTTTCTGGTCGAATTCCATGCGGCAACCGAGGAGGGATTGCTACGAAGCTTGACTGGGTACGACGTTCAGTATGACTTTGGCGAGTGGAGGCAAAAGGAACTTGCTGAGCACCTGGTTCAGTGGCTTCCCGAGTTCTGTTTACAAGCCAGCGAGATTGTGAATTTTCAGGTTCACCATGCTCAGACGATTCTGTCGAAGGCGATTGCTACGTTCACTCAGAATGGTATGGAGCGCGATAAGTTAATTGCAGAACTAATCCTGCATGTGATTTTGAGAAATAAGGAAAATAGCGAGCCTATCGCGTGCAAAGTGTTTTTTGCCTCAAAGACAGGCCTATCCGAGTTCGGGAACGCCCATATTGTTCAGCGCTCAGGCGAGGTTGATCAACTCTGGTTGGGGTTGGCGAGGATGATTACTGTGGGGACCATGGACCAGACTGTGGCGCAGGTTTGCAGTACTCTGGATTCGACAATTAACAAAGCCGCACTGACCAACGAGCGCGAGATTATTATCTCACTGCGCGAACCGAATCACCTCCGCTCCAATTCGGAGGAGTTCAACAAAGCAT
The DNA here is from genome assembly GCF_900004865.1 of Pseudomonas sp. 37 R 15. Taxonomy (NCBI): domain Bacteria; kingdom Pseudomonadati; phylum Pseudomonadota; class Gammaproteobacteria; order Pseudomonadales; family Pseudomonadaceae; genus Pseudomonas; species Pseudomonas sp. 37 R 15. Next base: position 28,921 of record NZ_CVTV01000030.1, read on the forward strand.
TAGAACGAAACGCGCCTGCTGAAGAAATGCTGAAGGTGCTGTGCTTTCCTGTGTTACTGGCTTATGACAGTGATGCCTTATCCTCTGGGTACCTCTCCGACTATATTGATCGGCTGAAGCACGAGATCAACGACCACTACAGTTCATTGAAAGTCCATCTGCCGAAGAGAATGGATCAAATCCGAATTGCTGTGTTCCTTGTCCCTATCGAAAGCATCCAGAACTTGATCAAAGAGTTTAACTCACGTTGCAGGGTTTAGGCTGACATGAGATACGAAGTAGTTAAGGAACGACTCGAACGGCTCGGTGAAGATTCAAGCTCCAGGATCGAGCTTCTCCAAGCTATCAGTGTTGCCGTGAACCGGGGGAATCCAGAGTGGGAAGGGCGAGACCTCGTCATCCGTGCGCTCGATAAATTCGCCTTGTTTGGTGAAGTTGAGCAATCTCTTTTGCTGAGTATGATCCGCGCGGTGGGCCTATTCCCTTACATCACTCCGTACCTCGATGGAATATCGATTTCAGACCGTCTGGCCTATGAGGTGCATCGGGTTGACGGAGTTGAAGCGGGCATGGTTTTTCATCGGCTGCAGGCTCATGTGTTCAGCTTGCTGATGCAAGGACGCAACGTCGTGCTGAGTGCCTCAACAAGCGTCGGTAAAAGCTTGGTGATAGACGCCGTTCTGGCCCAGGAAAAATTTCGCAAGATCGTGGTCATCGTCCCAACCATCGCCCTCATCGACGAAACGCGCCGACGTCTGGTCAAGCGCTTCAAACAGAGATGCAATGTCATCACGCATCCGACTCAGGAAGCCGACGACGCACGAGTAAACGTTTACCTGCTGACCCAGGAGAGAGTCTTCCAGCGTGACGATTTACAGGACGTCGGTTTTTTCGTCGTAGATGAATTCTACAAACTTGACCTGTGCAGTGACTCGGAAACCGGCAGCCGTGCAATTGATTTGAGCTTGGCTTTCCACAAACTGGCAAGACAGGGGGCGCAGTTCTATCTACTCGGCCCGCATATCCAAAATATCCACGGTCTCGACGCTTATGAGTACAATTTCATCCCCTCCAATTTTTCCACAGTGGCCGTTGATGTTGAGTATTTCAATTTGCCGACCAACGGAGATGCGCGCAAGGACAAGCTCCTAGAACTCTGCCGCAAAATTGCCACCCCCACGCTCATCTACTCTCAGTCGCCAGCAAGCGCTAACAAGATTGCACAGCTCCTTATCGAAAAGGGTGGGTTTTCGCCGCTCACGCAGACCCAAGACCTTGCTCAATGGATCGCGAAGGAGTACCACCCCCAGTGGAACGTCGCTAAGGCCATATCGCTTGGTATCGCCATTCACCATGGTGGCGTCCCTAGAGCGCTGCAACAGTATTTTGTGAAGCTCTTCAACGAGGGGACAATCAAGCACATCATCTGCACGTCAACGATGATTGAGGGGGTCAATACCTCAGCAGAAAACGTCATCATTTATGATCGCCGGGTTAGTAACACGCCGTTCGATTTCTTCACGTTCAAGAACATTTCTGGCCGCGCAGGTCGCATGAACCGCTACTTCATCGGCAAGGTTTACATGCTGGAGGCTCCTCCGGAAGAAAAAGATCTCACTGTTGAATACCCGATCGGACTACAGAACGAAGATTCTCCGATGGGGCTTTTGATGAAGCTGGAGCCGGAGTACCTCACGGATATCTCCCGTCAACGGCTGGATCGGGCGTATGCGACGCCGTTGCTGTCTACTGCGACCCTCGTTGAAAATCGGCATATCCCCGTTGACCGGCAGATAGAGATCGCCGAATCAATTATCAGGAATCTTGCAGTGAGTCGCCGAATGCTAACTTGGAAAGGAAACCCCGAACAAAACCAGCTCGAATACGTGTGCACCTTAGTCTGTGATCACCTTCAGACCAAACTGATGGATTATGGAATCATTTCAGGCCCTCAGCTTGCCTTTCATATCAACGCTGTCCGAATGGAGAAAGACTTCTCGGCGTATCTGCAGAACGCAATCGACACTAACCGAGCGGGCACCACTGCTAGCGAAGCGATCAACCTTCGTCTCAAGTTTATCCGTAACGTACTGTGCTATCGCCTTCCTCGTGATTTTATGGCCATAAGCAAAATTCAGGCGGATGTCTTCACCCAGCGCAATATTGAGCCAGGAGACTTCAGCTTCTTCTCTGAGCAGATGGAGAACCTTTTTCACGATCCCTTACTGACGGCGCTGGACGAATATGGGATTCCCACGCAGGTCTCGACGCGTATTAAGAGTTCAATTCTTCCATCTGACAACCTGAATGACCTGCTGAACAAGTTACGGCACTTGGCGATCCGCTTGGATGGGATGCAGCTGTCCCCGTTTGAGCGAAATATTATGAAATGGGCGATTGCCGAGATCTAGCTCCAAGGCGCTGGCAGGGAGCATCTGCGGGGTCAAAGAGTGGTACGTTCGGCTTCGCCTTGTGCCCTGTGAGATGTATTTAAATCGTTGAGCTGGCAACAGGGACTGACGCGCAGTGCGCAATCCTTCGCCTGGTTGCCTGAGTCGAGTCTGGGGTGTTACGGACATTTAGAATTTTTCAATTTTTAAAAAAATATTGTCCGAAGGAACCGGCGTAGCTTCGAATAATATTTTTGGTTCTTCTAGCAAATAGCCCTGGAGTTTTCCTTTCTTCCTAGGACCTTCCACCTGACAGACCCAAATATTTAAACCATTGCCGCGCTTCCTGTGGACCTTCAGTTTCTCAAACTGCTTCTGCACCCAACGCCATTCTTCAATCTCTTGGCAGGCGCCCTGAGAGATACCGGGGAATTCTTGCGTATAGCGTTGAAAGAGACCAGGCGTGACCAGAAATACGCTCCCATCCACCGTGTGGATTTTAGCCTTGCTGTCGTTGATATTCAGCTTGTGGCTGAGAATGCCTTCCTTGATCCAATTCAGGAATGCCTGGCCTGGGTTATCCAATTGAAGCGTTGAAGTTTTGACGGCTCTTTCTGACAGCGCGTCATTGGCCTTTGGCTCTTCCAACTCGAACATATCCAGCAGCGTACCGAGGTAATCGGCATCCTCTAGCGCCATTGGATCCGGCTGCGGTTGGCTTTGACCTGATCGTGCACTGACTGTCTCGGGCGCTGGTGTTGGTATCTGGGTGTCAGTTGAGTGGTCATGGGCTGCAATGCTCACCGTTCCACTGAAAGCCCGGGGGCGGTCTGCGCTCCCCCAAATCAATGCCGGTTGAAGGCGCAAAAAGGTAAAGCTCTGCTGCCAGTTTCCCTGGGCCACGAGTGCAGTCCATATGGCTTTGCCTTCTGAGGTGGGCTCGATCAGTCCATGCGATTGCAGTTCGTCAAACACGGCGATGTTGGACGAGGGAATACCCTCAATTGATTGCGACAGCAGATAGGCTCGCAGCTTGTCCGTGACCGTCTTACTGACTAGCCAGAGTGCGTCTTGTGTCAACCAAGCAGCCGCACCCGGTTGGTTGAGTTTCAGCTCGTGTTGAACAAGGTGACGCAGTCCACTGATCAAGTGATGTTGCAGCGAATGGATGGGGGCTTGTAACGCCTTGCTCGGGTTGCCGCCAATGTTCTGCGCGGTGGAGATGCGGTCGGCCTGAATCACCAACTCGCCCAGCACGCCGGCACGTTCATACTGACCCGCTAGGACATACAGCAAACTGGCCCAGAGCGAAGGATATCCACTGAGCCAGTCCAAGATAGGTCGGTCGAGAATGTGGGTGTAGAGCAAGCCTGCGGCGGCGCCGTGCAGGTGGTAGTCGCGACCTTTGACATAGCGAAAACGGTAGGGCTGATCCAGGGGACCGTGCCAAGGATGCCAAAGACGGCCATCGTGACGCTCGACCTGCAGGTCCACGGCGATCTTGCCGATGTCATGCAGCAGGGCGCCATAAGCAATACCTGCCGACCAGGCATCGGTCTGAGCGGCTTGGTCTTCGGGTGCGGCACCGTTGGGAAGGAGATACGACTGACGCAGTTTCAAACTGCAGGCGACCAGTTCCAGTCCATGGTCGAGCATGCCGCCGAGATACGCATGGTGGTGTGTTTCGCTGGCCGGGAGTTGCTGGACTTGTTCGGCGTAACGATGGATCGGATTTAAATAGAGCTGGCTGAACTGCGCGTGGGAGAGGGCGGTGTACTGCCAAATCCGATCAAGCAACTGACAGCGGTGGTCCGCTGCTAACAAGCGGTGGGCCGACTCAACGGGTAGGTAGCCTTCGGCGACGTTGACGGTCGGTGGCGGAGGTGGCTTCTGCTTTTTGTGGCGAAACAGACTGAGCATCGTGACCCCCGGGAGGTGGCTGGGTCAGTGGCCTTTTAGCCTTTTCGGATAGAGCTCTTACCCTTGAGTCCCCATTCCCTTCCAACCCTTACCCGTCCTTTTTGGCTCGTGTCCCTTTGCGCGGCAATCGGGATATCGATACTGCTACACATCGTTTTGTTGGGGCTGGTACGAAAAAGAAAAGAGTCGGTACACTGCGGTGCCTATTTTTTGGGTCTTGCCATGAACCTTACTGACGCCACGCTCGTGCTGCTGCTCGCGGCACGTATCCATGGGACCGACGAAGCCGTCAGGGCTTCAGCGAAGAGCGTGGTCAAGAAGTTGCCGCGCAGTAAACGCGATCTAATCTACAAGGTGATCGACAGCCGGAGTCCGCTCGAGCTGGTGAATTTTCTGGCGCAGAATCTGGATGCGGGATGACAGGGTGCGGGTGTGCACCCATCCCTGACCCGTTGAATCAGAGCCTCGCGGCATGGGTTTTCTGGGTGTCAGAAAAAAGGGCCCAACTTGCGTTGGGCCCTGTGATGCGATTGCAGCGGTGAGATAACTATCAAACTCCATCGTTCATGCATCGTGAGTCACCCATTACCATCTGCTTCAGTTGCTGCTCCAGGTTGAGCACATACTCCGACGCGCTTCGGGCGTGGCCACTGGCGCGAAAGATCGCGCGTTTGTCAGCCTTGAGCAGGCTGAGCCAGGAGTCGACGTAGCCCTCGTGCCGCAGCTCCCCCTGTATACCGGCGTAGGCACATAAAAACGCAGCGCCCATCTCGGCGATCAACTCCTCAAAGGCATAGCCTGGCGAGCCGAACGGACAGGGTGACGTAACGCCTTCGCGCTGCAACCGAGCGTGATGCCCGGTCCAGTGCGTCAGCTCGTGCAGTGCGGTGGCGTAGTACCCGCTTTCATCGTGAAATTGTGCCTTTGTCGGCAATTGGATGAGATCCCTGATCGGGTGGTAAAAGGCTTCATCGGCAGGCCGATGAACGATGCGTGCACCTGAACTTAACAGCAGATTTTCCGCGGCGCTGTTGGGCTGGAAGGGATCACTCTGTACCGTCTCGAGCAGAGTGTTATTGAGCATTTCGAGCCCCTCCGATTGCTCGATGTTGAACAGAAAATGCGTCCTGAGAATACCGAAGTGAGCGACCTTGGGCTGACCATGTTCATCAAGTACGGGTTGGCCTGATTCGGTCTGTTCCTCGCGCTCCATCGGCTTGTCGAGCACAGCCAGAGTGCTGTGCTCACCCTTACGGATGTGCCCACCCGCTTTTTTGGCTTGATTGAAGGTCAGCCAACGATCTTGTGTGAACCCCTGCAACCTGGCCTCGGCCCAGAGCAACGGTAAATTGATACCCGAATAGGGACGATGCGTAATTGCATTGATGGGGTAAGGTTGATGACCGACGTAAGCTGAGCCACTTGAGGACCAGGGTTTGATCCAGGGAGCAACGCCTTGGTCTAACGCGGTAACAATCTTGTCAGTTACGTCCTGGTAGATATCGCGCATGGCAATTTCCTCGAGAGAAAAACGGAGGAACGCCTTGCCCGTCGGGGTAGGATTCCTCGGTGGGTGATGGGCAGGATTGAGGCAGGCCTGTATGCCATCCGAATGTGGAGGTAGGCGCCGCCAATTGCGCTTAGCGCTGATGTTCTCCTGCAAGCGCAATCAGCAAGGCGCCAGGCTGACCCGGTTCTTGGAGTAGGCTGAGACTCAATTGCAACAACGGGTCGTGGCCTAAGTGATCGGTTGGTTCAACTTGGACTACCTTGAACAGCACATAGGGCTCGTGTGGAGAGGTCAGGTGTGTTTCGATGGCTGCGCGCAATACGTTGCTTAACCGATCGATCTGCAGCTTCTCTGCGTGATCGGACTGCTCGAGCAGTACTGCGCGTTGCCACGCGCCAGGGGTGAACACGATGGGCAACCGGAAGGTGTTCAGTACTTCCGGCGTAAGTGAGTCGGACATGGTGTGCCTCCGTTGAGACGCGAAGAAACCTGTCCCGTGCGGGAAAAGATTTCCCCGCAGTGGGTTGAAGAAAAACAAGAGGATTTGCCTGGCGAGCCGAACTCGAAAGGCGCTCAGGAGAGCAGGCGGCGTTCATCACCGAAGAGACGGTGACCGTGCGAGCTACCGAACGCTAATCGCACTTGGGGAGAACTATCACCGAAGTGACGTAACCTTGAAGGTTCTGGCTACCTGGGAAAATGCTGTCGATAACAGCGATCCGTACCTTGTATTTAACTGGACGATTTGTATGGGTCAATGACTGTAGAGACCCTGTTTAACGGATCTTGTCTTCTGTCTTCCAGTGAAGATTTTTCGGCTGGGGCAAACTGATAAACGGTCAGGCACTGGCCGATCTCAGTAGTACGCTATTGCTATTGTCTCAACCATGAAGACGTTCAGAAGAGGGTGAGACCATGCCGATTCAGCAACCTTCTCAGCGTTCACGTGCCCACCGCTGGGCGTACGTCTGCGGTATGTCGGTGAAGCGTGGTTACCGTAGGTTGAAAACGTTTGAATCCCGCATGGTTGAGCGTTCGGAGACGGTAGGTATGCCCGCAGGCAAAATTCTTGTTCGCGGGAGTTTCCTGGCTGCCAAGTTGACTCTGCTCGGAGCATTTATTTTTGTTAGCTTCTGGTTGTTTGTGCTGGTGTGCACAATCGTCGTATTAGCAGCTATCCCAATTGAAGATTCAGACACTCCAGGTATTGACGATGCCGATAATCCAATGCATAGAACGTCTTGGCCTGAGCGGTACGATAAATGGGGTTCTCTGAAGTAGCCTCTTGGTTACTTTGAGCTCGATTTACCCGAAACAATTCTTGCACCGCTCATCAACTGAGAGGTTCCGCTAGAGCTCGCTGTCTGTGCTGCGTGGGTTCCCCTGCTGAGCATTCCTTCCACGCCTGAACCTACGCTATATCCGGCCCAACTCAGGGTGGCTAGAAAAACCATCGGCAGGACGATGAACATCGCCCCCATCACATACTCGATCACCTGCGCGGTGACAGTCCCATCCATAAACCCGGATGTGGGCAGCGACAACAGCACCTGATTGGAAGCCGAAACCTGGTTGTACAGGGTATCGAGCATGCTGGAGTCGACCCAGCGCGCCAGTTCCCACCAGAAGCTCAGCATGTGTAAGGTGAACAGCGCGAACGTCACGGTCATGACCGTCTTCAGCTGATAGGTACTGACCAGTAGGATCAGCGGCAAGCTGATGATGATGCCCATGATCAGGAATGCCTGCACCATCGGCAGGGCGGCGCGTAGTGCATTCATCGCCGGGAAGTTGCTAAAGGAACCGAGGGCCAAGCCGGTATTGGTGGCCAGGTTATTGAGACCCTGATTGATCGAGCCGCCGCGGGCACTGGAGCCATAGTCCTGGTACACCTGCCCGGGCGACATGGACATCGATTGCTGGCGCGGGCTGACCAGCTCACGCAAAGTCGCATCCTCGATCTCGTTGCTCGAACGGCCAGTCAACCAGCCTTTCAGCTGAGTCAGCAGCGAAGGATCGACCTGCTGGATCAAGCGCTCGCGCAACCCCATACCGCTATCACTCCACCACTGCTTGCAGGTGGGGTAGCCCGCGCCATTCTCCAGCCGCGGCAAGGAAACATCGCGGCCTTCGTCATACGGCCAACTGATTCGCGGTGTGCGTGAACGATCCGTGTCGTAGTAGCCGGGCGTGTCGAGAAGATAGCTTGAGCCGATCCAGGACGCGTCATGACTTTGTGCCTTGTCCAGTTGCGGGCGATTGGTAAACAACCGAGAACGGGAATAGCCATAGCAGTCGCGTGTGAAGTCGGCGACTTCCTGCAGCAGTACCTGGCTATCGATGCGCGAACTGTCGATCTCCATGCGCATCTGCCGGATATCCGGTTCGCAGGGGATAGAGGCGGTGGCGGCGGCGGTAACTCCTTTGCTCAAGGCATGGACTAGAAACCACCAGATCGGTACATTGGCGGAGCGTTCGCCGATGGTATTGAAGGTCGTCCCCCAGGCGGTCTCCGCCGGCTTGGCCACACTGACGCCGCAGCGCTGACTCGCTGCATCATCGAGCGTCATTGACGAGAGGCTCAACGGAAACACAGGCGCGCAACCGAACAACACGACGATGTAGGCCAGCCATAACCGGTTCTCGATCCGCGGTACCGAGAGCAGTCCCTTGTTGCCTTCATCCGCGCCTTGCTGACGGGCCGACAACCATTCCTGGAGGATGATGGCACCGAAGGGCGCGGCAAACAGCCCGGTATCGGATAGTACACTCCAGAGACCGTTGTTGATGATCCAGGCCAGCAGTGAGAGGTAAAACTCAAGGTAGCTATTGGTACTCATGAGCATGGTGGTGGCCTCACAGTCGGGTGAGTTCGACGCAAGTAACGAGCACGAGCCCTAATGCTCCGATGCGCTTTAAGCGCAATCGATCTTGTGGTCGATGTCGGTAGCGTCGAAGCAGATCCCACCAGAGCTCGAAAACTGCGGCGTAGAGTAGGGTGCGCCACCCCCGCAGATAAGGTCGTACGGATTCGAATGCCTGCTGCCAGACCTCGAAACTACCCAGCGCAGTGCGGCCCTTCCAGGCGACCAGTGCGGCGCTCAGGACCATCACGGCGGTAATTCCCACACCTGAAAGCAGCGTGAATAGCGATGAGCGTTTCATGGCTCACTTGCGCCTGGCGTCAGCATCATTGAGTCGACCGGGTTCGGGGTCGCCTTGCTCGACGGTACGCGATGCTTCGGCACCACCGGCATGTCGGTCGAGCACCAGGCTGGCGGTATTGGTGGCCAGCATCTGCCGGACCTGCAGTTCCGTCTGCAGCAGGCGTATTTCGCGCTCCAGAGCGTCGATGTTTTTCGTCAAGGCAGTTTGGGCTGGCTCGGCTGAGGCGATGTTCGGTTCGTGACTGCCCGCCAGCAGGGTGCGCAGTAGCAGCAACGCTTTGTCGAGCACACTGGACAAGGCCGTCTCACTGGCCAGGCGCCGTGCCAACAGATCCTGGTCGGGGTCGTCACGCAGGGCTTCGACCACACCACGGGTCACCGGCAGCATCGGGCTGGAGGCTTTCGCCAGGTTGTCAGGGGTAGGCGGCAGAGCGCCAGATAACAGCCCTTGCAGGGCCTTGAGATGTTCGCTTTAGGCCTCCTGGATCAGTGGCGTTAACCCACTGCCAGCGGTAGCACGCAGGGTTTCGCATGCGTCGCAGGTCGCAACTTCGCTCTCGCCCAGGACCCGAACGGCCCATTCGGATTCCTCTTGGGGCGAGGTCCATGTCTGGCAAATAGCCCCACCCAGACAAACACTGCTACTGATCGAGGCGCTGTCATCCACCGAACGGTTATGAAGCAGGTTATAGCCCGCTCGCACAACGTCGGAAGTCACTCGTATGGGCATCTGCCCATTACCTCCAGCCTTCGAGCCGCCTACCCAGGACACGCCATTGTTGCCGTTGCGGGCCTCGGTGTTTTTCACCGCAGCCACCGCATCGCCACCGGTTTGCTCCAGGTTGCCCTGCATCTCCTGATTCTTGGCCAGCGCGCCCCAGCCGGCTTGACCGACCTTGTCCGCCATCTTCTCGGCCATGGCCTGGCAGGTCAGTTTGGAGCGGTCGAAGTCGATCCGCCCTTGCATCACCCCGTTACTGAGCAACTCATAGAGACCGGGATTGGCTCGCTGGATGATCAGCGCTGGCAGCGACATTACCGCTTGGGTCGCGTTCTGCACGATGCCACCCATTATCTGCTGGAAGCCCTCGGTAACACCGTTCAGCTGGTTTTGAAGAGTGTTGGTGAGGCTCATGTTTCCGCACATCATATTCGCTCGCCAAGACCCGCCGACACCGAGACCACTGGGTCGGTAGAGCGAACTCGGTGAGCCGACTGACGAGCCGCCACCAATGGTGTACATGACTCGGTCGTCGAGTACTTCGCCTTGAGTACCCAAGCGATAATCCCCCTCGGCGGCGTGGGCATGCGTGGCCATGGCGAGCAGTCCACAGAGCAACAGGCTCATCACGCCCAACCATGATCGCGCGCAAAGCCGAATCATGATGCACCGCCTTCGAAGTCGATACTGAACAGAAAGGTCTGCCCCTCACGTTTGCAGCAGCTATAGGGGCGCCACAGCGACCAGATGTAGCTGCCATCCGCGCTCTGTACCGGATCGCTGGGGAAGATGGCACACGTGGGCTGAATCTGAGGGAAGAGCAATTGCCATTTGTGGGTCGCCGCGTCGTTTTCAACGATCGGGCCAGGCGGCCAGTAGCCGTCGCGTTTGGCGGGCGTCAGTGGTACGTACACATGCGGCTGCCAATTGCGGGTAATCAAATCGCCAGCCCGTTGCGCCATGACTGCGGCCGCCTTGAAGTCGTCGGGCTGTACCAGAAATCCCTGCCGGGGATAAACGTTTCCCCACATGTTTCCCGAGGCCTGACTACCGATTTCACGGAGCCCCGGCATGAGCGACTCGGGGTAGAAACTTTCCGGGATGCCATGGCGCCAGGCCAGTGAGTCCAGGGTACTCAGGTAGTAGGGCATGAACGCAATAGCACCGCTGGCACAGGCATAGCCGGATTGAGAGGCCAATCGCGTGGCGGCCCAACCTCCGGGGTGGCCGATGCCATCAACGTTCTTGAAGCGGGGCAGGTTGTCGCGCTGGGTGTTCGGTGTGATCAGGTTGCCGCCACCTTCCGCACCGCTGATGGGAGAGGAGAGGGTAGCCATCTCGGTCCAAGGGTTATTGCCGGTGGTGGCGTAGCTCGAGACCACTAATTCAGGAATGAAATGACGAACCTTGGTCGAGGTTTTGACCGTGCAGCCGAAGGGTGTGCAGAGGAGCCAAAAACAAATGCCGACGACCCTGTAGTCGAGACAGTTTGGCGAAAGCACGGAGGAGCTGATGCTGCCGGTATCTAGCGCCATGCTTGGGCAGCACACCAGCAGGATGCTTAGCGCTAAGGGCCGTAGCTTTGTGGGTGGGATTGACGAGCAGGCAACAGGCATGATCCAGGCTCTCGGTGTATGGCCTGGGCAGGTTCGGTTACGGACTGAAGACTGTCAGTGGAAATTATGAAGGCGGATCTATCGGGTTTGTGAGACGTGAGACTAGTATTTGACGTGAAGGGCGCTGCGCAGGATATCGGGTTCTATAAGTAGCTGATCTGTGGTGACTTCGAGAGTGTTGGCGAGCTTGCACAGGACCAACAGCGACGGATTGCCCGTGCATCGTTCGATTTGACTGACGTAGGTGCGATCCACCTCGGCCATGAGCGCCAGCTGCTCTTGGGTAAGGTTTTTCACGCGTCGCATCCAGCGGATGTTTTCCGCCAACTGCAGACGAAGCTGTTCGTAGTCTTGAGTCATGCGCGCAAATTGCGCCTTGAGGGACTCTCAATCCACGGGATATAGTCTACATTGGCATTGATCTAGGCCATTTGAGGCTTATGCCTGTTATCAAGCGTTCATTTGGTGTCGTTAAGATTTCGAGGCTGGGTCCAGCGTCTAACAATGAATCAGAAATCTAGGGTGGGTATGGACGAAAACTACATCTCAATTCCTGCGGCAGATGGTTGCCCAAGTCTTCTGACACCTTGGGGTACTGAGTTTGCCTCAATGATCGAACGGGGCGTGCAGTGTGCTCAGGCTTGGCTTGATACGCCCGGCGAGATTCCCCTGTGGTGGGCGCTGGCGCAAACACGCAAGACCTTTCCTGTCGGTGACTGTCAGGATGCCTTTGAAGCCGGATTCTTGTTGAGGATTCAGCAGCGATTAAATCGCGCCGAATGAGCGATCTGAGGAAAACGACGTTTAAGCAGGCTTCTTATGGATGACGTGGACAGTTCCCGGTGTCCGGCAAGCGTGCTCGGTTTCTGAAGCCCCAATACCAGTGTTCTTGGGAGCGCCTAGGTCTAGAGGGCAAGCTGATGCGGCGCGGTAGTGTGACGGCGCCGAGTTGGCCTAGCGGACAAAAATGGTGGCTACTATCTTAAGCGGGTTAGAGCCTGCTAGGACTGCCGAGTGCGCAGCTCCAGCCCGGGCGGTTAACGTACTTTGAAGGTGGCAATCCACAGGTCGGATGGAAAATGCTGTCCGACGTTTTCCTCCGCAGAAGAGCGGATTACGGCGAATGCTTGTCGTCGAACCGCTCAGGATAATGCCGGTTACAGTCCCTCAGACCCGTTGGCGCGGGAACGTCAGCGTCGTGCGCCTGATGGGCTATCGCAAAACAGCTCCGGACGTCAAAGGTCGAGTACTAGCCGAGGTGTTTTGGAGCGAGAACAACAGGGCGTGAATTGATCTCCTTTTTCCCGCTCAGCGGTGGTCAGGTACATGTCGCGATGTTCAGGTGTCCCCTCCAATATCCTAGTCAAACATGTACCGCACACGCCTTCTTCGCATGAAGCTGGAACTTCAATTCCGTTTTTTAACAGAGCCTGCAGGGCCGTTTCGTCAGCGCCCACTTTAATGACGCCGCCGGTGGAGGCAATCAGCATCTCAAAGCTACCATCCGACGTGGTATCGATCTCTCCGCCGCTGAAGTACTCGCGGTGCAGTTGCTCGTCAGGCCAACCCAGATTCGTTGCATTATCGAGCACCCATGCCATGAACCCTGCCGGACCACAGACGTATACATGGTTGCCATCGACGGGTTCGGCCAGAACCTTCGATACATTGAGAATCCGACTGTTCTCGCCAGTGTCATAGTAGAACGATACATTGTCCAAGAAAGCGCTTTCCTTGATTCGCGCCTGGAAAGGCATGCGTTCGCTGGAGCGCGCACAATAATGAAGTTCGAAAGAGGCGCCTATGTTGGACAGGCGCTCCGCCATGCATAAAATGGGCGTGATGCCGATCCCGCCGGCGATGAGCACCGAGTGCCGGGCGTTATGCGCAAGAGGGAAATGGTTCTTGGGTTCGCTTATGGTTAGCGTCTGACCCACCTTCAACGCATGAACCGCAGCGGATCCTCCTCTTGTGTGGGGATCGAGCAATACTCCGATGACATATCGGTGCGCTTCTTTGGGGTCATTGCACAGTGAATACTGTCGCACCAATCCGTCGCCCAGGTGGACGTCGATATGGGAGCCGGCAGAAAATGCAGGCAGTGCAGCATGATTCGGATCGATGAGTTCGATTCCGCATATATCCAACGCCTCGCTCGTCTTTTGGGAGACGCGGACTGTAAGGTTCGCTGTTGTCATGGGGGCCTTATTCTTATAATTAATCCGTTTACGGGTTATAGCTGTTCAGGCGTTATTTTTTTGCGCCGACCAGGACAAATAACAACAGTGCCGTTGTATTGCCGACATTGCGCCAAGCGTGCTTGTTTCCGTACTGTACAACTACATCGTGCCTGGAGAGCGGGATCTTATCGCCATTGCCCAGTTCCAGTACCACCTCACCTTCCAGCAGGACGTCATAATCGATGGTATCAGTCTGGTGCATGCCGGGTTCGTCCGGGATAAAGGTTGCGGCAAACTCCGGCATTTTCTCGTAGATTTCTTGGCCAAAGGCGGCGGCATCGAAGTCCGGCTTGCTCATGATCGAGTCGGGCGGCATGGAGACTCTGAACAAGCGTGTTTCCCCAACCGAGGGGACGACGCTCACTGTGAGCTTATCGCTGTCCGGTTTCCCTGACCCGATCTCGGCCTGGGAGTCCGTAGCCCAAATCAGCGCCGAACTGAACCCAGGCATCGTTTTGAATGTTATGGCATCAACCCGGGCGTTATCCGATAGGAGTTCGCCGTTGCCGTCCTTGCCGGTTCCCACAACAATACGTCTAATATCCACGTTACCTCCGACAGCTAAAAGCACAAGAGTTAAAGTGACGCCCGATCCGCAGCGATGATGCGAGGTGTTGAGTCGGCCATGATCATCCGCTCCATCAACCGTCGCCCGGCAACACAGTTCGCGTCGGCCCTGAGCAATACATCTTTGAGTTCTTTTTCAGAAGTCTTGATCATTCGCTCGATTTCTTCGACGGCGAAGATGTCTTCGTCGAGAACCGGCGTCACGGCCCTGATCAAGGTTTCGAGATCTTCGCCCGTGGACTTGTCCCGGCCCGAGGCGAAGAAATAATGGGAGGTGTCCTTTGTCGCCGGCGTCACTGCATGAAATATTCTTCCTCTCATAAGTGAGCTATGGCCTTGCTCCGGGCTTTGCCCTGGAGCATAGAAGTCCTCATGGATAAAATGCAATGAAGGCGCATAGAAGGTGCTACCCCAACGCCGATCGACGCTGGCATTCCATCCCATCAGCTTCTTGAAGTAGGGCTGAGGGTCGACAGCGCTTACAATGCTCTTGCAGCTTTGTGTCCACTCGGTCTGGCTGCGTTCGAGGTTCGCCTCTGCAATTTCCCTGTCGCCAATGGTGGTGCTGTGCAGGTAGGCCAGATGGGTGAGGTCGAGCAGATTGTCATGCATCAGCATGTACCTGCTTTTCAATAGGAAATAACCTTTCGGCTCGATATTGAATTCGGGTTTGTCCAAATCCATCTGTTCGTGATCGGGTATAAGCGATTCATCACACAATGCCTGGTCGCCCGGCCACACCCAGATCCATTTCCAGCGCTCGACGGCGCGGTAGGAGTTGATATGGCAGGCGTTCGGAATAGTGGGCTGGGAGGGAATGCTGACGCATTCGCCGTTGGGGGAGAAGGTGAGGCCATGGTAGCCACAGCGCAGATTGTCCCCGACCACTTCACCCGCGGAAAGCGGGTAGTGCCTATGCGGGCAACGGCCATCGATGGCAGCCACCTCGCCATTTTCCTTACGATAGAAAACGAGGGGGTTATCCAGGATCCATCGTTCCATCGGTTTGCGGCTGATTTCCGAGGACCAGGCGGCCAGATACCATTGGTTGCGTGGAGCAAACATGTTTTCAGCGAGCGGATACATTTCAACTCCTGGAGCGATCCACCCGTATCCCTGTTGTTTTCAAGGAGAACTGGGTGGACGGCTCTCGATAGCCAAGTGTTTAAGGAGTGACCACGATGTTTTCAAATCCACCGAAGGTGCGGTTTTCTGCTGCGATCAAGGCTTCATTCACCTGATCCAATTCGTAAATCTTATGCTGAAACGCAGACAGATCTAGGACGCCGGATCCCACCATGCTGGCCATATCCTGAGCCTCCGCCGTG
Organism: Pseudomonas sp. 37 R 15; assembly: GCF_900004865.1. Lineage (NCBI taxonomy): Bacteria > Pseudomonadati > Pseudomonadota > Gammaproteobacteria > Pseudomonadales > Pseudomonadaceae > Pseudomonas > Pseudomonas sp. 37 R 15. The sequence goes on from NZ_CVTV01000030.1 coordinate 44,380, forward strand.
GTGAACCAGCACGAGCCGATGAACGATATCTGTTGCACCATCAGGTAGATGGGAGTCATCACCATCGAGTGATCCATGCCGCCGATGAACGCCAGACGGCCGCCTCGACGTAGTGACATCAGGCCGTCCATCGTCGGATCCGAGCCCGATCCGGCGGATAGGCAATCCAGCACGACGTCTACCCCAGCGCCCTCGGTCAGGGCGCGGGCGCGTTCGGGCAGATTTCCTTCCAGCGCGTTCAGGATATGTATGCGCTCAGGTGACAATGCCTTGACGCGATCAAGAAGGTTACTGTTTCTACCTACAGCCAGGATCCTGGGAACGCCCATGGCAAGCGCCAGCATGACTGCGCCCACGCCAAGCGTGCCAGTCGCGCCATTCACCAGCAGCGTGGTTCTGACATCCACCTTGGCATTGCGCAGGGCGGAATAGGCCGTACCCAGGTAGCCGAAACGGGCACCTGCTTCGAAGGAGACTTCATCCGCAAGGACAACCATGGAGTCCATGGGCGCGATCATGTATTCGGCGAATCCTCCCCAAGGGTAGCGGGCATAAATTTGGTGAGAGGCGGGGCCCATACCGAAGTAACCAGCCATCGTCTGGTTGCTGCAGAGCAGTCCGGCTCCACTGCGGCAATGTTCACAGGCGCCACAGTAGCGGAGGGGATTTACGTAGACCCGTTGTCCGATCTTTAACCCGTGCACATGCGGGCCCACCGCGGCGACTTCGCCCACCGGATCGAGACCATAAATAGCGGGTAGTTTGGGAAGCGGAAGATCCGGGAACCATTCAGGATAGTGATTCACGACATTACGTAAATTCGGAACCACGCCACAGGCTCTGACTCGGACTAAGACATCCGTGCCATTGGGTTCTGGAATATCCATCTCGTCAACTTGAAAGGGGGTGCCAACCTGATGCAGTCTTGCAGCACGCATATCATTCTCCACTCTTATTGTCTTTGTAATGGTATGTAATGCAGAAGCTAATCGTTAGCTTCCTATATATTGAAGGCCTTCCCGGCAATTCCATGGAGTGTGTCGATGATCCATTCAGGGTGCGTCACGATAACGTTATGGGGTGCTTCGACTTCCAGATAATTCCAGTCCTGACGGTCACGGGCGAAAGCCGCGCTCGCATCAACACCGGGAAATGCGGGGCGGGTACAGCGTAGGTAGGTGGCCGGAACACCATTGCCTATGGGGTTCGCCAAGTTCAAGCGGGTGGTATCGACCCCGAAGGGTTGCGGGGTCAAACGTCTCTTCAGCCACTGTGCCAGTGCCGGATCCGACACGCCAAATGCCGAGGGGGCGGGTGGCGATACGCTTACCCCGTCGTTCTTCGCAGCCCTTGCCAGGCGATCGGCACGCGCCTGCGGTGCCATTGCGTCCAGACGGCTGCGGCCATCCAGGGGAAGGCCTCCATCTATGAATACGAGGTGATTGAGTTTTTCCGGGATTTTGTCGGCAACGCCGCAAATGCTCCGGGAGCCGAAGCTATGACCCACCAGAATGACGTCGGTCAATTCTTCCATTTCGATGGTCAGCTCGATATCGCGGACGAAGGTGTCCATCGTGATCGCGGCGGACATCAGATGACTGCGATCGCCCAGCCCCGTTTGCGTCGGGGTATGGACGTCGTATCCAAGGCGGCGCAGGCCGCTGGCCACGGGGCGCCAGCACCAGCCTCCGTGGAAGGCACCATGTACCAGAACAAAACACGCACGAGACATAAGAGGCCCCTGTTATTTTTATCTTGTTCGCCGTTTGGACCGCGTGGGAGGGCGGCGAATGGTTGCACCGCGCTCTGGCGCTCCAGAGAGGCACTCTCTTTCTCCTCCCTTCGAGGACACCAGAGAGGCACTCTCTTTCTCCTCCCTTCGAGGACACCAGAGAGCGATCACTACACGCAAATAATTATGCATAAAAAATTATTTTACGCAAGACTGTCTTCGCGCAGTCTTTCCGGGGCCGGAAGCCTGGCGCTAATCTCGCTATGCGGCGCGATCTCCCTGTAGTGTGGTTAGGCGCTGGCGGGTAGAACCATGCCACGGCGCAAGTCGATGGTCGCAGTGGATGCCTCTATGGGTAGGATGACTTGACTTGGCCCGTTTTGCGCAACCATATTCAGTTTGTGCATAGAAGGGTGTAAGGTAGGCGAAAAGGATCTTGTGCCGGCTGACATGACTACCATCTTGACCCCCGATGTTTTAAAAACGCTGCCTCTGGTTGATCAGGCTTATAACGCGTTGCGCAAAGCGCTTATCGACTGCGAGTTCGAGCCTGGGGATCGGCTTCGGGTGGAGGAGCTGCAGCGGAAGTTCGGTTTCAGCAGCAGCCCACTCAGAGAGGCGCTGAATCGGCTCGTTCGTGGTGGATTGATCAACATTGTCGAGAATCGCGGATTCAGAGTCGCACCTATTACCGTAGCGGCCGTCAAGGATTTGACCAGAGTGAGGCTTTTGGTTGAAGTCGAGGCCATGCGCGACTCCATAACTCATGGTGACGACGAGTGGGAGTCCCGACTGGTGGCCGCCTTCCATAAGTTATCCATCATTGAACAGCGAATGGGACCCGAACCAGGGTTGGTTGATAGCACCTGGGTCAATCGTCATCGAGCATTCCATTTGAGTACCTACTCGGCCTGCACATCACCGCTATTACTCGAAATGGTCGAAGGGCTTTTCGATCAGGCAGAACGCTTTCGTATATTTTCTGCTAGGAACCGTAATGTGAATCGTGCCAAAAGCTCCGAGCACGAGAATCTCTATAATGCGGTATTGAGTCGAGATGGCAGTAAGGCGACGGAACTGTTGACCAATCACATCAGGAGCACAGAGAAGTTTTGCTGTGAGAAACTCGTGTTCTGACCGTTAACCGCTACTTCATGCTTCGAAGATGCGGTATGAGGCTGCTGTTTGTAAAAGCGCCGCAAGTTGCCATTGCGGCGCACATCTCGATCAAAACGGAAGGCTTACCTCAAACCATAGACGGTCGCCTTCCGAGCGATTTTCGGCACCAAATTCCTTTTGGTATTTTACAAGAACGCCGCCAAAGCCCCCTGCTAGATCGTATGACAGTTGTGGGCCAAAGCCGAACGCCTGCCCCCGGTTGCCATTGACTATATCGACTTCACTTGAAGTGTCGTCGGTAAATTGCTTCGTTGCAAACCCCTGAAGGGCGACTTTTATTTTCGGATTTCCGGGAAATAGTCGATATGCAATGTCTCCATCTACTGTCAGGACGCTCCCCGACTTATAGTTTGTGGCCCGATTGCGTGTGTTGAACTCGCTATAGAACGTCATCGATACTTCAGTTCGAGCCGTCGGTAGCCATGTAAAGTTAAAAGTTGGTGCGAAAGTCCAATAGTTCAAGCCATTATTGGCAATCCGGTCCTTGTCATACTTTCCGATTGGGACATAGATGTCTAGACCGCCGAACGCGAAGAAAGTGCCTGTGGAATTTACATAGTATAGATGGGCGGGTGATATGACGGGGTCAGCCATGCCCGCACTGGTTTCTTCCTTTCCAAACGCCCTTACGGTGACCTGAGTTATTGGGGCTATTATTCCGGATGATATATAAAACGGTCCAATGCCTTCGCTCCAGGTGTGAACGATGCGGGGAGCCCATGCATAGACTTCAGCTTTGAAGTCGGGGATCGAGGAACGCCCATCGCCATCATTTAGACGGTCGCTCTCATAGTATTGGACGTAATGGTAGTGGCTGGTTTGCCCGGGTAAGGGCAAAACCCCGTTCATGACGGTGCTCACGCCAATGGGATAATGAACCTGACCGCTTTCGGAGCTCTTGCCTTCTGTCGAGAGGAGCGCCGAAGCGCAAAGCAGGCAGGTGCGTACTATCGTAAGTTTCTCGTGCATCTCTGTATCCCCTTCGCTTTTTATTTTTGTGGGGCCCGCTAGTGCTGTCTCCGTCGCCAATAGGTGCGGCGACGCTAATCGCGGAGCTCTCCAGGGAGGCGCGTGTCGGGCGATGCCCAACGCGACGGACGCAATAATTGCACAAAGATTTTTTTTGTGCATAATAAATTTCAAGGGCAAAATGCACGCACTGTGATGGCTAAGCCCGTGGGGCAGGGCTCGTTCATGGAGTGCCCTTGGGTTTGTGCCGTCTACAAGAACTAGAGAGGAAGCCAGAGTGAATCCCATGAATGAAGATGGATGTGTAACCAGACTTCACCATTACGGCAGCGTCGTTCGAGACCAAGCTAAGATTCGCCACCTGATGGAGGTGGTGCTTGGCTTTCCATTGGTCGCCACATGGATTGAGCGGTCACGTTTAAGAGAATTGGACGAAGAGCATAGTTTTTGTCACACGTTCTACTCGCTTGGGGATGGTAGCGCCCTCGCGTTCTTTCAGTTTGCTGATCCTGAGATGTTCGATAAATGTCGTGCGAAGGTGCCCGCCGTCGTGAGTCGGTTCGACCACTTGGCATTAAAGGTGAGCAGCGACAAATATTCGGTCATCAGAAAAAACCTCACCGCGGAAGGCATTTCGTTTCGTGAAATTGACCATGGCTACTGCCAATCTCTGTACATAAACACCGAGGATGGTCTCGAGATGGAATTCACTGTCGATCCGCCGGACGTGGGGGCTATCCAGGATTATCAGCGTGATCACGCGCGTTCAGATCTCGATCGTTGGATTGCGGGTGATGTCAGTCCGAACAACGTTCTTCGCCATCGCAATCCGTAAAATAATAGAGTGGGCTGAAATGAAATTAGCGAGCTATAAAATTGGTGGCGATTCAAGTTGGGGCGTGGTCGTGCCGGATGGCATTTTCGATTTGAAATCCCGGATGCCCGAATACAGTACATTGCGCGACGCTCTGGAGTGGCAGGCACTGGATGCCATCAAGGCTTTCATCGAAGACGCACCTGCTCCGGATTACGCGCTGGGTGACTTGTTCTTTGAGCCTGTCATTCCCAACCCAGGACAGATCCTTTGCATCGGTTTGAACTATGAGGAGCATCGGTTAGAAACTCGACGTGAAAAACTGGGTTATCCCACGATTTTTGCACGCTTCGCTGGCAGTCAGATTGGACATGATCAGTCGATATTACTACCACCAGAGTCGACGATGCTGGATTACGAAGGTGAGTTGGCTATCGTCATTGGTAAAACCTGCAGACGGGCTTCTGAAGAGGATGCTTTTTCATACATTGCTGGATACGCCTGCTATAACGACGCCAGCATCCGCGATTTCCAGCGACATACCTCACAATTCCACCCGGGGAAAAATTTTCCTGCTACCGGTGCCTTTGGTCCATGGCTCGTTACTCGCGATGAAGTTGCTGATGTCGAGGAGCTGAGTATCGAGACCAGGCTTAACGGCGCAATCGTTCAGTCAGGGAAGTTGTCCAATCTCATTTACTCGTTGCCTCAACTGGTTTCCTATTGCTCGATTTTTACTGAACTTCGTCCGGGTGATGTCATTGTGACTGGTACGCCGGGAGGGGTGGGGATGGCACGCAATCCGCAGCTCTGGATGAAAGCTGGCGATGAGATAATCGTCGACATAAAGGGCGTTGGAACTCTGGTCAATCAGGTGGCCGACGAGAGGGTTGGCAATGCCTTTTCTGCCGCAGACGACTTTGGTCACTAGAACTTGTTGTCGCTGTTGTTTCTCAGTAACTAATTGGAATTAAAGGGATCTCCCGAATTCACGTTAACTCGAGAAACCCTTTGAATCCGTTGCTTAGGAAGATGCGGAAAAAACATCTTAAGTGACCTGGTCGTTATATTAGAACAAGAGGTTTCATATGGAACTCGGAATAAAAAATAGAACGGCGCTGGTTTGCGCATCGACACAAGGTCTTGGCTACGCTTGCGCCGAAGCATTGGCCCGAGAGGGGGTAGTGGTCTTTATCAATGGTCGAGATCCACAGAAATTGGCGCTGGCGGTTGAAAAGTTGCGTAGTGCCACCGGTGGCGAAGTCAAAGGTATTGCCGCTGATGTCACCACTGCAGACGGTCGAGCGTCTTTACTGCAGGGCTGTCCACAGCCGGACATTTTGGTCAATAACAATGCGGGGCCTTCTCCGGGCGCATTTCTTGAGTTCGATCAAGCCAGATGGATGACCGCGCTTGAAGCCAACATGGTCGCTCCATTGCAGCTTGTAAGAGCTGTAATTCCATCAATGCAGCAACGCCAGTTCGGCCGCATCATCAATATCACCTCTGCGATGGTGACCACACCAAGGCCGCACATGACGCTGTCCTCAGGTGCTCGGGCTGGGTTGACTGCGGTGATGAAGGGATTGTCCATCGAATTGGCGCGCTACAACGTGACAATAAACAATCTGCTTCCAGAACGCTTCGATACCGCCCGCCAGGAGCAGATGGCGCGGGTGGCCATGTCTCGCGACAATATCGATTACGAAGAGGCACGTCGTCGCCAGGTCGAAAGTATATGCGCTCAGCGACTGGGCGAACCGCGAGAATTCGGGGCGATGTGCGCTTTCTTGTGTAGCGATCTGGCCGGTTATGTTTCAGGGCAAAATATCCATTTGGACGGTGGGAGTTACCCGGCTCTGATCTAGCCCGGTATTGATCGCAACTTGACGTTGTTGTCCGTCTTTGAAACGAGCGGCGGTCAGCGAAGACTCTGATGGAGGCACGTTATGCCCAAACTGACAATTACGTTTGATAATGGCCCCACTCCGGGCATCACTGATCATGTCCTCGACGTGCTGGCGGAGTTCAACGTTAAGGCCACTTTTTTTCTAGTGGGAAACAAGCTGTTGGCCCCGGGAGCCCGGGAGTTGGCAATCAGGGCTAAATACGACGGGCATTGGATTGGTAACCACACGCTTTCCCATGGTGTACCGCTGGGACTTCAGTGTGAAGTCGGGAGCGCCATCGACGAAATCAAGGGAATGGAAGCGTTGCTCAAAGACTTGGCCCATGATGATCATTTGTTCAGACCCAATGGGCGCGGGAAATTAGGCGCCCATCTGTTGAGTCAGGAGGCGATCGAATACATTGTCGATTCTGGCGCCACCGTGGTGCTGTGGACGAGTGTGCCGCTGGATAGAAAGGTCGACGTTCCCACACCTCAGACTTGGCTCGCCGAAGCTAAACGTGATGTTCTTGATAATGATTGGACGTTGATGGTGCTGCATGATCGTCCGAGTGGACATGAGGGGGCTCAGCCAATGGACTATCTTGCCGATCTATTGAAGTGGGCCAACGAGAACGACATTGAAATCGTCCAGGACTTTCCGCCGTCCTGCGTTCCGATCCGCTGTGGCGAGATAATGATGCCCTTGAGCGATATTTCGAGTTGAGAAAGCAAGTCATTCTATCTCGATATTCCTCAAGAACGTAGACCCCTAGAGGCCGTCCAAATGCGTATTCGCTGCAGCAGGGGCTCCCGACTTATCATGGGGCGGTTTTTTCCGCGATCTGAGTGCTTGAAATAGGAGGGTTGGAGAGGGTGGTTATCGTGAACTCAGCATTGAAGAACAGCAACTGAAACGAAAGTTCAGTGGGTTGTTGCCAACTTAAAGTGGTCAGCGGTTGAGCTCACCTGAATGGCCGAGCGGCTCAGTTAAGTAATGATCCCGATACCCAGCGACGAATGTTCACGGTCTTGCGACAGGGTGAAGAAAGTCTCGGTGCACTAGTTAATCGCGTCTTTCAGCGACTTACCTGCTTTGAAACTGGGCGTCTTGGCCGCTGCGATCTTGATGGTGGCCCCAGTTTGAGGGTTACGGCCGTCGCGTGCCGCACGTGCTTTTACCGCGAAGGTGCCAAAACCAACCAAGGTGACGTTCTCACCGCTTTGCAACGAAGTGGATATGATGGTTGTGAGGGCTTCCAGTGCGCGCCCGGCAGTGGACTTCGGGAGGCCAGCGGAGCTCGCTATGGCCTCGATCAGATCGTTTTTATTCATGTGTGACTCCTTCCGCTGGCTGGGTGTTGACGAGTAATCTACTCAGATAATTCTTCGATATCCATTACAAAACCGCTCTCCAGCCCTCTACGGATGTAACGCTATTTGGGCTTAAAATCGGGTAGCTATGCCCCGATTCCACGGGATTGGTCAATGCGCGCAGCTACCCGAAAAGCTGTCTCTAGCTCTGAACACTGGTATTCCTGCATTAAGGTCCAGCGTTCGGCTTTTTCCTCGGGCTCCGTCATGGCCAGGGCGAGATAGAGGCTGGGTGGCACGACCCGAAACAGCGTTTCGAGCTTCTTCGATAGCAGGACCCCCTCAGTGTATTTGCCCGGCTCCTTACTGGCGGAGAGCAGCAAGGCTTTCTGTGCCGGATTGAGCTTCTTGAATCGTGCGATTTCCTCAATCTCCGCGGGCGGCATGTTCAAACAAATCCACCATTCGATCATGTTGAGCATGGTCTGCGCCGCAGTGGGGAAGTCGGCAAGGTTTTGCGTGGCAAGCCAGAACCAAGCGCCGAGTTTGCGCCACATCTTCGTCCCCTTAACCACGAATGGCGCCAGTAGTGGGTTTTTGGTGATGATATGGCCCTCGTCGGTGACCATGATGATCGGCCGCCCCAAATACTGGTCGCGTTCGGCAAGGTTGTTCACGGTGTTCATCAGGCTAATGTAGCTGATGGACATTTGTGCCTCGTAGCCTTCGCGAGCGTAAGTGGCCAAGTCGACAATGGTCACATCGCTCTCGGGCCAAGACGTGCCCTCGCGATCGAACAACTCACCCTCGAAACCCTGGCAAAACAGGTCGATGGACTCGCCCATTTCCTGGGCGCGCTCGCGACGTTTCTCCGGCAAGTGCGGGTCGGTGGCGACGCGCAGCAAGGCGTCACGCACGTCGCGGGTCAGTACTTGACGGCCTGCTGTGACACAGGTCTGTGCCGCATCAAGAATGCACTCGCGGATCAGACTGCGATCAGCTCGGCTCAGGCGGGCTTCTTCTTTGGCCTCGCCGCCGGTGATCATCAGCCGGGCGGTGATTTCCAATTCACCGAGAACATCGCGCTGGTCTTCGCGACTGGTTACCGCTTCATCGTCCAGCTCATCGATCGACAGACTCGCCACCTGATCCGGCTGCTCGACCAGGCGCCAAGCGTCGGCGAACGGAGCGAGACTGACCGAGGCGCCAGGTTTCAATTGGACCTTGTTGACCGACAGGCCTTGTGTGGCGAAGTAGTCACCCTGCAAACCAAACGAATTGCCGGCCTCGACGATAAACAGGCGAGGGCGGTACACGGCCATGACCTGCATCAGTAGGGTAACCAGAGTGGCCGACTTGCCGGCGCCCGTGGGGCCGAACAACAGCAGATGACCGTTCATGGCCCGGTCCAGGCGTGATAACGGATCAAAACTCAACGGCGAACCACCACGATTGAACAGGGTGATACCTGGGTGGCCGCTGCCGGTGCTGCGGCCCCACACCGGAATCAGATTCGCCAGGTGCTGGGCAAACATCAGGCGGGTGTACCAGTTGCGCGTGTCGCGCGCCGGGTTGTAAGCCATTGGTAACCAACGCAGGTAACTGTTACAGGCGGCGACCTCATCGCCTTCGCGTACCGGTTGCAGGCCCGCACCCAGCAACGCGTTGGCCAGGCTGACGGAGTGCTGGTGCAGTTGCTGTTCATCATGACCGCGCAGGTAGAACGCCAGGGTGCCGCGGTACAGCTTGTGCTGGCGACCGATGATCGCACGAGCCTCTTCAACATCCTGACGAGTCTGGGTCGAGGCCAGGTTTTCACCGATGGCTTTACGGGACAGGCGGTTCAACTGATCCTCGAGTACATCCTGTGGTTTGACCACTAGAGTCAGACTCATTACCGTACCTTCGGGTAACTGGTCGAACAGGGCATTCACCGCGTCGCCTTTGCGGGTTTCGCCAGTCAGTTGACCAATCAAGGGCGCTCGGCGCAGCTTGTCCACTACCATCACGCGGTGGGGCTGCTCATCGAAATACCAGAGTCCGTGCTGCACATCCGAACGCGGCTCATTGAAAAATAGCCGCTCGGCGAAGTCATGATCGAAGGGCAGTTCCAGCGACTCACCATCGCCCGATTCCGGATAGGCCACGCGGCGGTAGAAGTCCTCAGGCTCTTCATCGCTAAGTTTGGGGGCCGGATTGAACCAGGGCAGCAGCCAGGCATACAAACTGCGGCCATCGACTCGCGTCGATTGCACCCCGCACGCCTGCAACGAAGCACGGATACGTTCGCAAGTCTGTTGCAGGGATTGCAGCGGGGTGAGCCCCGTCTCTTCACTGTAATACTCAAGCCAGCGATAGACCACCAGGCGCACCCGACGGTTATTGCCACGCCAGGGCAGGCGTGTCACCACCTTATCCTCAAACAGACCACCGGGCTTGGCGATGGCCTTTAGATGACGGCGGCTGAGCTCCAAATAGGCTTCGGTGAAGACGGTGCCTCGCGCGCGGTCCTGAATATAATCGGTGAGCCGGGTCAGGTAGGGGGTGAAGTCGTTGTCGTCCTGGCAGAAAAACTGCGCCACCCAAGGCGCTTGATCCAGCTCGTCAAAGCTATCCTGCAGGGCATCTTCAAGGGCATCGCGCGCCGCCATCAGCCAATCGGGTTCGCGCCCTTCGGTGCCGATGGGCAGCAACTCGAACACCGCACCCACCGAGCGATTGTCATCCAGTAGAAAACACTGCTCGGTGTCCAGGTATTCGACCCATGGCAGGTGATCGGTGAAGCTGGGGTTATGCGCATAGAGTGCAGCTTCATCGGCTAAGGTGGCGCGAGGGCGCAATGGGTGACGCCAGGCGTTCCATGCAGAAGTGCGGTTGCCCGCATCGCTGGTACGCACTACAAGTCTTCCTGACGTTCACCGGGTAATGCGTACTGCACCCGTTGGTAGAACGGAAAGACGGTCGAGTAACCCGGAACCGGTGCCTGCTCGGTACCACTCAAATGCGGATACACGTACAGCACCAGATCGGGATTGGGCAGGCGCGGGAACAGGTTGCGGATCTCGTTCGCCGCTGTGCGCGTGTACGGTTCTTGGAGAGAAGCGGAGAACTCTGCCTGAGCCAGCGGGCGGCGTAATTGCTGCCGAGTATCCAGCAGTTGCTGCTGACTGCCTTGCGAACCGGCACCGTTCCAGAGGTCCAGCATGGTTTGCTCTCCATGGGGCAGCAGCGTGTCCTTGTCAGTGGAACACCCTGTCAGAACCAAGGAAAACACGCTAATCCAGGTCAGGTAGAGAAACGTGGTCTTTTTCATGGCGAACGCTCCGGCCCTTGGGCTCGTAGTCGATGGTGATCTCATGGTCGAGGTGAAGAACGACTTGGGCGGCCGGTGGCACGTACACGGCAGCAAAGGTCTCGCCATACAATTTGTTGATCCACTCGCGGATGTCGCTGACCCCACCACTGAGAATTGAATTCAGCGCGCTATTGCCACTGCTGTTGGTGACCCCGAGCGTACTGCCGCCCGAACTGATCAAGCTGCTGTTGTTCCGCTCATCCCCGAGCAAGGAGGCGACACCTGCGCCGGCCGCCGTGATGAGGCTCTGGCTACCGAGGTATTGCTGAGCGTTCGAGCGGCGCTCGCCGGCGATGCAAGGAACGCCATACGGATCGGACAGGTAACCGAGGCCACCGCGGATCTTGTCGGTGTTTGAGCTTTGGGTGGTGGAGGCATTGCGGCTGGCTACCGCCTTCGGTTGGGGCACCGTGCGGATGGTGCCGTCGGTAAACACAAAGGTGATTGACTCGACCTGTCCGCGCACACAAGACAGGGTCCAGTCACCGGACGCCGTGCCGCTCATTACGGCCCCCGCGACGTCCGGCAGGTCGATGCCGTTGGCGGTCAGGTTCTCCGAACCGACCAGCACCTTGAAGGGATAGGGGTCATTCACAGTGCCGTCCACCGGGACTCGGCCGATCAGCGCAGTCATGGCGACCGAGCCCATCAGCGTAGCGTTCTCAGGAATGGTGTAGACCGGCTTCGCGCCTTCGGCACGATCAACGGATCGCGTTAGGTTACGTTCACCCTGGGTGATTTCACGAAGCTGTTTTTGGCTACGATCAATCGCGTTATCTTTCAGCCCTTCTTGTGAATTGAAGGCGGTAGGTAGACTTTGTGCGGAGGGGGTCTTGGTTTTGCCGCGGGCGTTGGTAGGCGGAGCATCCGAAGGCTCAATCCACTGCAGTACATCATTGGCAGAGTGCTGCCCTTCGAACTGAGTACCGTCACCCGGCTCAAGCCCCAATCCGATTGGCATTTCCTTGCCTTTGCCGGTCAGCCCCGATAACTGTTCCTGCAATTGCGTCAGCAGACCGCGTGCCTGACGACTGTCTTGTTCTGCTTTGAGCCGGGCCTCGTTGGCTTGTCGGCGGCCTTCGTCGACCTGCTGGGTCACGCTGCCAAGCGCCGTCTGGATGCGCGAATCGACACTGTTTTCCCGCTCGCGTAGGCGATTGTTTTCCGTCTGCAGTGAGTCATTGTGTTTTTTCAGCCCGAGCATGTCGCTGCGCATGGCCTTCACCTGGCCGACCAGGGTGGCGACCGTGTCGCGTGGGGTATCGCCAGCAATGCCGAGCGACTTGGCTTGCTCGGCGGATAATTGAATATTGCCCTGATCAACTGGGTGCTGTGGAGAAGGTGTGCTGCCACTTGGGGCCCAGGTTTTCAGGATGATCAGCACCACGCCCAGCAGCGCAGCCGGTACCAGCCATTTGAGCAAGGCGTTAGCTTTCATCGTCAGCACCTGGCGCAACGGGCGGGAGCAGCACAGCGTGTTCGAGGCCGGCACCTCGAGTGACGAGGTAAGCGATCGTGGTGTCTTCGGCACTGCCGATAGGTCCGAGGAAAGTATGCTGGAAGGTCGCGGCGAACAGCGTGGCCTGAAGCCGACGTGGATCGAGTTGCACCGTCTCTGAACTACGATTGCGCAATTTCACCGCCGTCACCCAGTAATCACCGAGTCGCCAGACGGCGATGGGTGTGCTGGACACGTTTTCGGTCGGCAGCAGGGTTGGCAGCTCGGTGCGCAACTTGAGCGGGACGCGGGTTACGCCGGGTAGGGATTCTACGGTGCGCAGCGGCGCGTACAGGCTTTGCGCGGCGTAGCGCGTCAAAGCGACCGGGATCGGTGTACGTTCTGGAACAAGGACGGTGCTAGATTCAGCCTCGGTAGCTTGCACCTGAGCATTCTTGAGAATACGTACGGGCTCCAGCGGTTGATCACCAGGCGTGGCCGCGATATCCAAGAGGATAATCTCGCCCGTCGTGACCGATTGCAGTTGCAGTCGGGTCGGTGCAATGGCTTCTGACGCGCGCAGGTACAGCGTGCCGCCAGTTGATTGCACACGCAGTTTGCCTGTCAGGGTTGAGGGCACACCAACTCGAACAGCCTCATCGATAAACACCACCCGCTCCTGATTGATCACCAGAGGGACCGCGAGGGGGAGGCGTTCCCAACGCATCAACTCGACGGCCTGCGCTGCAGCACCCCATAACATCAGTGCGACAGTGAGTCCCAGGGTAGACATCCGCTTCATGGCTCACCTCCAGGCAGCGAGATCTTTTGCGGAGTGCCCTGATAACAATCCAGTGCCAGTCCCCACTTGTTGCGTTCGGGGTCCAGATCAAAACGCACCACGCGTAATGGATAACGCACCACCACCCGTTTTACCGGTTCTGCGGCGTAATACTCATCAGCGTTGAGGTCGAGTGTGACCAGCCAGCTGTCGCGGTCGAGTTGCTTGACCCTGAGTTCTGGATCCTCGCTGTACCCTCGGCCCAGAATTTCGTAGACGCCACGTACCCGCTGGCGCAGTTCGCCGGCGGCTTTGCGGTACTCGTAGTCGCCATCGAGGAAGGCCTTGCAGGAGGGTGTCAGGTAGGGCTGTAAGCCATAGATGGCGCGTCGATAGTCCTGCTCGCCATCCGAGGGCCAGCGGTTGAGTTGGCCAAAGATGTACAGGGCAAAGGCATACACATTCTCCGAGGGGATATCCCACCACTTGCGCGTGCTGCCCGAGCGCAGATCCGGGGGGACATGCACGGTCAAATCGGTCGGTGCCGAGCGCCAGCCATAGCAGAGTCCGGCACAGAACAGGGCGAGGATCGCTACCGCCAGACGCAGGCTGAAGATATGGGCCTGTTGGGCATCTACCTTATTCCGAAAACGACTCATGATTGCCACCGGGATAGGGCAGGGCGCAGTCGACGCGAACGGCGAACTGTCCAGGCGCCGGAATGGAGAATCAAACTTTCGCGCCCCAGGCGCCAACGGCTGGCGAGTATCCATTCGAGCTTGCGGTACAACCAGGTCTCGGGGCGAGCCCGTTTGGCCTGACGCAGTAGTGCGCCACCGGCAAATAACACCACCGCCATGCTTGCAATCATGCTGGTCGGCGCCACGGCAATGGAGGCGGTGGCGATCGCAAGAGGAACGCCCAGCAGCAGGCCAATAACGGCGCCGGTGCCGAGCGCTACCCACATCTCATCATTGGTTAAACCGCGCAGTACGGCAGGATCGCGATTGAGTCGCTCTGGTAGAAAGACCAAGGTGCCGTCGGCACGGCGTTCGATAGCGTCGTTCATGCCAACCTCACAGAATGGCGGCAGCCTTGGTCAGAAACCAGATGATGATCACTACCAGCAAGGCTCCGATGCCGACGACGGCGCCGAGGTCTTTCCAAGTCTTGCGCTGGTTCTGCACGTCGGCATACACCGTCAGGGAATGCCAGGCCACACCGAGAAAAGCGAGCAGTGCGATCAGCAGGCCGAGCAGGATGCCGCCGTCGTAGGCGTAGTTTTTGATTGTCTCGATCAACCCGGAACCTTCACCACGGGAAGGAGCTTCCATGGTCGGTAGTTCGGCAAAAGCCAGGCTTGGACCGAGCACCAGCAGCAGACCGATCAGCCGCTGACTGGCACGATCACGCAGATTGTTTTTCAGGGGGACAAAGCACTTGAGCATGATGGTGATCTCCGGTGTTAGGACAGAGTGAAGAACATCAAAACCAGCAAGGTGAGAAGTATGCGTGCGGCACTTCCGCCAAACGCGCCGAAGCGCACACTGCCGGTCGCCCAACCCCGATAAGCCGTCCACATCACCCAGGCACACCAAAGCAAAGCCAGGACCAGAGTCAGGGACAGCCACATTGTCGAACTGCTCTGCGGTGCGAAGCCGGAGGCGTTTTGGAAAGCTGAGCTCTGCGCGTCAGTCATGCTCATGGCGACGGCTCCGTGGGCCGAGTGTCGAGGCAGTAGTCGCCGACTAATTCAGTGGGGTCGCGGGGCTGAGCGCGAGAGGGAGACAGGTAGCCCTGCACGCCCTGGCGAATACGTTGGATGTCCTGAGACAGGCGGGGATAGTCGAAGCGATAGCGATCGTCAGGTTCAGCCGTGCTGGCTGCCTCAGCTTGCGTTGCAAGGCGTTCGATAATGTCGAGTTGCCGCTGGACTAGACTGAGCTGATCCTGCTCATGGGCAGATGCGGCATAGCTGCTGCTGTAGGCCAATGCTATTGGAAGTAGCAACAAACTGTGGATATTTTTAATTGGCATGATGCTGTCCCGTGTGAGTCAGGAGACAGCATCAAGTGAGCAGATTACTCATTCAGTAAAAAATCTGAAGTATGTTCAGTCGCTTTTAGGATGTAGGAGAAAATTCACTCAAGTTAGACAGGTGCTCCAAAAAGATTTGCGTAGTTATCGAATGGGGCATCGTTCAGTTGTAGCTAAACTTCGCTCCTACGTTTTTGATCTGCGTGGGAAGAGCAGTAATGCATGTTCCATGCTGGCAAGCTTGATTTGAGTTTCCTCATACTCATCGGCAGGCCAAGAGCCATGAACAATCCCGCACCCTGCGAACAAATGACAGTGTTGAGGGGTGATCAGCGCCGAACGCAGGGCTACCAGAAAATCTCCATTGCCCTTTGAGTCCAGCCAGCCCACGGGTGCCGCATACCAGCCGCGGTCAAAGCCTTCGTGGCGACGGATGAAGCTCATGGCTGTCGCTCTTGGCAAACCACCGACCGCCGGGGTCGGGTGCAGCGCCTGGATACCATCCAGCAAACGCTTGTCGGGGTTGAGTTGCGCTGCGATCGGCGTGCTCAGGTGCTGCACGGTGGCTAGTTTCAGCAGGCCGGGGCATGACGCGGCCTGGAGGTCGCTGACCTTGCCGTTCAAGGCCTGGGTGATGGTCTGCACCACCAGTTGGTGTTCATATTGTTCCTTGGGATCGGCCAGTAACCGTTCACCGATGGCGTGATCCTCGTCGGCGGTGATGCCACGTCGCGCACTGCCGGCCAGGGCGTGGGTGGTCAGGCGACCCTCCTGGCAACTGAGCAGTCGTTCGGGGGTGGCCCCCATGAAGCAATGCTCGCCACGGTGCAGCGCGAACAGATGGGACGCGTTGCGTCGTGCGTGCAGCCGCTGCATCACTGCACCACTGTTGAGGGCCGCGTCCAGCTGGTACTCGATATGCCGCGCCAACACCACTTTGTTCAAATCGCAGCGCCTAATGGCCTGCAACGCCGTATCGACCTTGGCCTGCCATTGGTGCGAAGGCAGCGCGTTGCGTTCGATGACGTCGGGCGCAGCGGTCGCCGAGGCGGGCGGGTTGAGCAGTTGCTCATAGGCGGCCAGGCTTTCGCGTGCCAGTGTGGCCGGATCGCTGTCGGGTTCGACCACACGCTGGCAACGCAGCCAGCGGCCGTTGGCATCCTCGCTGAGCAACCAATGGGCCAGTTGAAAACTGGCGTCAGCGAAGGCGGCCCAATGTGGCGCGCACGGCCGTTGTTCATCGAAGCGCATGCCGCCCAGCAGCAATGGTGCCTTGGGCCCGTCGATCACCGCGTCGGCGCACAGGGCGAACCATTGCCGGTCGACGTCGAGCATGCGCTGGGGGCCGCTGGCCTCGATCTGCCAGGCGCAGCCCAGGCCGAACAGTGTCAGGTCTGGCGAGTGCGCGCGCCAGAAGAAACCCTGCCGGTGGGCTTCGTAAAGGGCCAGGGCCTCCAGCGTCGGTGCAGGGTGTGAAGATACGGCGATGACTGGCCGTTGATACGCGACCGCACGCTGGTGCGCGGTCTGGAATACCTTGAGCAACGCGTCCAGGTTCATACCACCTTGCTCTTTTTCTGCAACCAGAAGGCGGTCTGCTCGGCGATGTACCAGTGGATGATCTGGTTGAACAACCCCTCGATAAACTCTCCGTCCAATCCAGCCTCCTGCGCCCATTGCCGACGTTGCGGCAGCATCGCCGCGACACGTTCCGGGGCGGCGATGCTGGCCTGGTCGGGCTTGAACGCGGAGGCGGCCTTGACGTACTGCATGCGCAGGCCGAGGGTCTCGATTATCTGCTGGTCGAGGCTGTCGATGGCTTCACGAATGTCCGAAAGGCCAGTGCAGTGTTCCGGGGTTTTCATACCGAGTCTCCCTGTAGGTAGGCAGTGCGTTGCAACAGGTGATGGATCACCGGTCGCGGCTGATGCTTGAGGTAAAAGTGGTCGCCGTCGAACAGGCGGATATCCGGGGTGTGGTTGCTGAGGTCAGCCCAGGCACGGGCCTGCTCAAGGCTCACTTCTGCGTCATCGCGGGCCAGCAGCACGTCGAGTGGCGCCGACAAGCGGGTAAGCTGCTGGGGGCGCCAGGTTTCGATGGCCTGGTAGTCGCTGCGCAGGGTTGGCAGGAACAACGCACGCAATTGGAGATTGGCCCACAGGCCGGCGGCGTCG
This sequence comes from Pseudomonas sp. 37 R 15, assembly GCF_900004865.1. Lineage (NCBI taxonomy): Bacteria > Pseudomonadati > Pseudomonadota > Gammaproteobacteria > Pseudomonadales > Pseudomonadaceae > Pseudomonas > Pseudomonas sp. 37 R 15. The sequence continues at coordinate 62,061 of NZ_CVTV01000030.1, forward strand.
GCGTCCTGGCGCAGGATGTCGGCGATCAGCGCGGCGTCGTCCTGGCGGTGCAGGTCACTGTCTGGTTGCCGGTGTGGCGGCGCGTGACCCGAGACGAACACATGGGCGGCGCCAGAGCCCGCCGCTTGCAGGCGCACTGCCACGGCGTAGGCGAGGGCGGCGCCCATGCTGTGGCCGAACAGCAGCAAAGGCCGGGCGGGCAACGTTTGCAGTGCTGCGCCAATGTGCCCGGCGAGACTATCCAGGCAGCGGATATGCGTTTCGTTGAAACGCTCTTCGCGTCCCGGAGATTGCACGGCCAGCAGGTCGATATCCCCCGGTAGGTGCGCCAGCCACGGACGGAAAAAACTCGCGCTGCCCCCGGCATGGGCCAGGCACACTAGGCGTGCCCGCGCCTGTTGGCTTTCTCGCAGCACACGCAGCCATGGCGATGCAGTGCCGCTCATAGCGCCAGCACCTGTTCTGCCAAGGCCTTGCGGTTGACCTTGCCGAGGCGCGTCAACGGGAACTCGCGCAGCACCTGCAAGCGATCTGGCAACTTGTAGGCGGCCAGCCCACGTTCGCGCAGCCAGGCGTTGATCGAGGCCAGGTCGGGTCGCTCGCCGTGGGCCAGCACACAGGCGCAGCTACGTTCGCCGAGCAAATCGTCGGCCAGCGCCACCAGCGCTACATCGCGAATCAACGGATGGCCGAGCAGCAGGTTCTCGATCTCTTCCACGGGGATTTTCTCGCCCCCGCGATTGATCACATCCTTGCTGCGACCCTCGACAATCAAATGCCCTTCGGGCAGGCGCCGCACCAGGTCGCCGCTGCGGTAAAAACCGTCGGCGGTAAACGCGCGCTGGTTCTGCTCGGCGGCGTTGTAATAGCCGCGAATGGTGTAAGGGCCGCGCACCAGCAATTCACCGACGGTGCCGGGGGCGACCGGCTGGTCGTCGGCGTCGACGATGCGGATCTCGTCGTCGGCGGTCAGCGGCAACCCCTGGGTGTCGAACACCCGCGCCTGCGGATCATCCAGTGGCGTGAAGCACAGCAAGCCCTCGGCCATGCCGTACACCTGTTGCAGGCCACAGCCCAAGACCGGGCGGATGCGTGCGGCGATCTCGGCCTTGAGCCGGGCGCCGCCGACCTGCAGCCATTGCAGGCTGCTCAGGTCGTCATCGGACCATTGCGCGACTTCCAGCCACAGCAACACCAGCGGTGGGATCAGGGCCGTGTGGGTGATGCGTTCGCGTTCGATCAGCTCAAAGGCGGTGTCCGGGCTCGGTTCCGGCGCCAACACCAGGGTAGCGCCGACACTGAACACGCCCAAAGCACCGGGAGAGGCGAGGGGGAAGTTGTGCGCCACCGGCAGTGCGGCGAGGTATCGGGTATCGGCATCGAACCCACACGCCTGGGCGGCCAGGCGCGCATTGCACGCGTAGTCGTCATGGGTGCGCGGAATCAGTTTGGGCAGGCCGGTGGTGCCGCCGGACAGCAGCAGCACCGCCACCTCCCGCGAATCCGGCGCAGGCAGTTCGCGCGGACTGGCCACGCACTGCGCCAGCGGCACGAATTCCTCGGCGGCACCGACCACCCACACCTGTTGCAGGCTCGGCACTTGCTCGCGCAGCGTGCGCGCCAACGGGCGATAGTCAAAGCCAAGATGCTGATCGACAATCACATAGGCCACTGCCTGGCTGAGGTGTGCCAGGTGCGCCAGTTCGTGTTCGCGATGGGCCGGCAGCGCAAACACCGGGATCACGCCCAGCGTCAGCAGGGCGAAGGTCAGGCTGAAGAATTCGGCGATATTCGGCAACTGCACCAGCACCCGCTGGCCAGCCACCAGCCCGCGCTCGGCAAGGCCGGCGGCCAGGCGGTCGGCCTCATGATCGAGCTCGGCGTAGCTCCAGCGCCGCGAGCCGTCTACCAGCGCCTCCTTGTCTGGCGTGCGCCGGACCTGCTCGCGCAGCAGTTCGCCCAAGGGCACGCCGCGCCAGTAGCCTTGCTCGCGGTAGCGGCGAATAAAGTCGTCGGGCCAGTCAGTGCATCCATCAAGCATGGCAATCTCCTTGGGCAGTCGGGCAGCCCAGCAACTGGGCACCGTGCAGATTCAGCGGGTGCGCAAGGCCGGTGACTTGCACCGCCTGTACGCCGGTGTGCATGGCCGGTTGCAGGCGCAGCAGCGGATCATCGCCAGCCAGCAGGTGAAGGGCGGCGTGATCGTCGGGGTGTACGCCCAAGTGAATCGCGGCCAACCCGGTAGCGCCATTGGGGTGGACCCTGTGCGCCGGGTGCTGGGACGGTGAGTAGGGCGTGACCAGGAACGGCAAGCGATCATGGCGCGGGTACACGAAACGAAAGCGCGTCTGACTGCCATCGACGCAGGTGCGCCGCCAATTCACCGTACGTCCCATGCTCACGCCGCAAGCCGCCAGGCCCTTGAGGCGTGGCGCCAGGACCGGGTCTTCGCACAGCAGGGCCAGGTCGCAGAAGCCTTCGCCCTGTGCGGCCCAACGCAACATGCGCCGCCCGGCCCCCCGGCCGGCCAGGCAGTCAATGGGCCACTTGAACAGCCAGGCATGGCGCGGCGTGGTCAGCAGTTCGATGATCGGCCCCTGGCTGAACCAGATGTGCGCGTGTTGTGCGCTGGCTTCAGCGGTGGCGTAAGTGACCTCGAAGCCGGCGGCGCGAAAATTCGCCACGGCCTGATGCAAGTCGCGCACCCACAGCAGCACATGGCTGCAGGCGGAAGAGGATAGGGCAGTGTTCAAAACGGGAGGGCTCCCAGCAGTTGGGCGGTGTCGTCACCGCAAGGGGGTTGTACGGCGTCGGCACGGGCATGGAGTTCGGCCAGTGACAGCGCACGCGGCACCCTGGGCTCGATCAGTTCGGGCATGCCGATCAGGCCGTTCATTTCGCGCCAGGCCATGGACACCTCGGTGGCCCACACGCCGCTGCGCAGGCGGCGTGCGGGGTCGTCGATGTCGCGACACAGTTCACCCAGCGCAAGGCTGACCGCGTCGGGCCAGAGCTGGTTGAACACCTGGTGGTAGCTCGCTGGAATCTGCGGGTCGAGCACCACCATTGTCGGGCCGGCCAGGCGTTCGCTGCCGGGGCCGGCCATGATCAGGCGGTCGGTGTTGTCCCGTGGGGCATGCAGGCGCGGGTTCCACAGCACCGGGCCATGGGTGTCGCCCAGGCTCAGCACGCCGGCTTCGCAGCCCACTTCGAGGCGATGCAACAGGAAGGAATGGTTGTCCGGATCCCGGGGGTGCACCTGGTTCTGGATGCGCAGGCTGATTGGCACCCCGTTGAAACTCGCGTTGAGCCGCGTGAAAGGCTGCGCCCCGACCCCGGCGGCAGGCGCTGCGAACACCCAGGGCCGCAGGCCACCGGCCAGGCGCCCGAGAATGTCCAGCAGCGGGTAGGCCACCTGGCTGTTGCAGGCCGCGTCTATGTACGCCAGCCCCTGCTGTTCGCGCAGGTACTCGGCCACGGCGAGAAAACGCCGGATCGCGAGGATATTCGGGTACAGCGTGTTCACCGCGTAGGCTGCCTGGCCTTGACGAGCGGCCTGCATGCACGCCGCGATTTCGCGGTGGTGCACCGGGTGTTCCTGCAGCACGTGGATGCCGCGTCGCAGCAGTTGCTGGGCCAGCTCGCTGCCGGCACCGCCTGTGGCGCCGGAGCGCACCACCACGCAGGCGATGTCGACGTCATCCGGTATTTGCTCCACCGCCTCGTACAACGGTACGCCGTAGTGCGCGGCGCAGGCGCGCGAGTAGGCATTGCCGCGTGACAGGATGCCCACCAGTTCATAGTCGGCCTGGGCGCGTGCCAGCGCTTGCAGGTAGATACGGCCAAACGCAGTGCCGGCGACGATCACGCGTTTGCGTGCAGTCGGGCGGCTCATGACCAGGTCACCGGCAGGCAGTGGGCGCCGCGAAAGAACGTCGCGGTTTTCCATTGCACGTCGCCACAGCGCTGCAGGCTGGGCAGGCGCACCACCAGGGCGTGCAGCGCCTCCTGCAATTCGACCCGCGCCAGGGCTGAGCCGATGCAGTGATGCAGGCCGTGCCCGAAGCCGAAATGGCCGCTGGCATCCCGTTGCAGGTCCAGCGCCTGTGGGTTTTCAAAGCGGGCCGGGTCATGGTTGGCGGCGCCGATCGAGGCGAACACCGCGTCGCCCTGGCGCACCAGGGTTTCACCGACCTGAATGTCTTCCAGCGCGTAGTGCACAAACATCGCCGCCGAGGCCAGCGGGATGTAGCGCAGCAGCTCTTCGACCGCCTGCGGTATCTGCTCGGGATCGGCCTTGAGCTGTTGCCACTGCGCGGGGTTGTCCAGCAGCACCTGGATAAAGTTGGGGATCTGCGAGGCACTGCCTTCGTAACCGGCGACCAGGATCGCAATGCACAACAGCAGCAATTGCTCCTCGTTGAGGGACTCGCCTTTTTCGTCGGCCTGGGTCAGGGCGGTCATGAAGTCATCCCGTGGCGCGCGTCGACGTTCGGCCACCAGGTCTTTGATGTACGCGGCCAGCTCGCCCAAGTGACGCTGGGTCTGATCCGCGTCTTCAGGGCGGGTCGACAGCAGGGAGTCGTTCCACACTTTGAAACGATCACGGTCCTGCACCGGCACACCCAGCAGCTCGCAGATCAGCGCCAGCGGTAACGGCAAGGCATAGTCGTTGACCAGATCGGCCGGCGGGCCGGCGGCGAGCATGCGGTCGATCAACTGATGGGCGTAGTCGCGGGCGTGGGGACGCAGGGCTTCGACGCGGCGGCGGGTGAAAGCCTGGGCGGCGCGCGAGCGGATTCGCGTGAGTTGCGGCGGATCCATCATCACGATGCCACCGGCGATGCGTGGGAAGGCACGCGGGCTATCGTCGCGGCGGAACGCTTCGCTGCGGCTGAAGCGCCGGTCGCCGAGCACCAGGCGTACGTCGTCATAGCGAGTGGCAAGCCAGGCGGGGGCGCCGATGGGCATCTGGATGCGCAACAGCCCCGGTGCCTGTTGGGCATGGCGATAGGGTTGCGCCAGCTTGAGGTCGGTGAAGCGGTTGAACGGGTAGGCCAGCGGGGTCATGGCAAGTCCTTGGCGGTGCTGAGGTCGGGCAAATGGTCGAGCAGCTCAAGCTGCAATTCGGGGTCTTCCAGGTGGGCCGCCAGTGCGGCGCGGCTCAGGCGTTGGGCCGGGACCTGGGCCACGAATACGCGATGGCCCAGGCGCGCCAGCGGGTGTGTGGCGGCGGGCAGGCTGCGGTTGCCGTGGAATCCGGCCCGCGCCAATGCGCTTTGCCACTGCGACAGGTCGAGGAAGGTGGCGCTGCTGAGCTGGCGTTCGTCGCTGGCCTGGTTGAGCATGAAAGCCTGGGAGGCCATCACCCAGAATTCCTCTTGGGTCGGTTCGCTGAACACCAGCCAGCCGCCCGGCTTGAGCAAGGCGAGCAGGGTGGCCAGGGACCGCTCGGTGTCGCGGGCTGCATTCAGTACGCCCCCGGCAACGATCAGGTCCCAGCTCTGGCTGGGGTAACCCTGGGCCAGGGCCGGGCGGTCGATATCGAACACGCCGTGACGCACCCATGGCCAGTCCTTGAGCCGCTCGGCGGCTTGCTCGCTGAAGTAGCGCGATACGTCAGTGCACAGATAGTCCACGCTGGCATTCGCCAAGGCGGGCAACACCGCTTGGGTGGTGGACCCGGTGCCCGCGCCGACTTCCAGCACGCGCAGCGGCACACCGGCCGGCTGGCGTGCGGCCCAGGCGCCGATCCAGTGCGCGACGGCGCGGTGCTGGTATTGCGCTGCGAGGCTCTCGCGGTACAGCGCCGCCGCACGTTCGGTGCGGCCTTCGGGAAACAGCAGGTGCACTGCCGCACACTCACCGCGCATCAACAACGGCAACTGCCGCGCATTTTCCCGCGCATAGTCGAGGGTGCCGCTGCCGCCTGTGTTGCGCGCCCACTCCACGCTCAACTGCGCCCAGATAGTTTCCAGGGCGATATCGTTCCAGGCAGTCGCGTCGAGGGTGGGCTGCAACCGATCGGCGACGCGTTGCAACAGGCCTTGGGACTGCAGCACATCCAGCCAGCGCACAATCAACGGCCGGTGACCAGGGGTAATGCCCGCCAGTGCCAGGCTGTGGGCCACGTCATTAAGCGGTGCCGGCAGCAACCCACACTGCTCAAGCCCATTGAGCATGGAGAGGAGCGCGGCGTGACCCAGTCGGTCATTAAGTCGCACCGCCTCCACCAGTTGCGCGGGTTCAAAGGCTTGGTCGAGGGCGGCCTCGGTTGCGGCCAGGTGATCATCCACCGGCCTACTCGGGCAGGGACGCGGCACCACGAACAGCGTCTGGCCGTGCAGGGCAACGGCACTGACTTGAGGATGGCCCAAAGCGCGCTCACGCCAGCGCTGATGCGCCAGCTTGACGCGGGCCAAGTCGTGCCATTGCTCCGTGAAACCTTGCACGCGGCAATCGAGTTGCGCCGCCGCACGCTCTGCGAGCTGCCAGTCACCCGGGCGGTGGCTGACGAACAGCACCTGTTGCAGGTGGCTCAAATCACTCAACGCCAATGCGGGGAAATCCAGCAGGCGCTCCAGCTGTTCGGCGCTCATCATCACCACAGCTGGGCGTTGGCGCTCAAGCAAGGCCAACAGCCGGGCCGGCGCCAATTGATGAACGCCCAGGTCGGTAAACGCAGGCAGTTGCCAGGGCGCAGTGGGCAGGTCGATCAGCAGGGTGTCGACGTTCATCGGGAAACTCCGGTGGCATGGAACAGACGTTGCCCGGCGGCGGCCAGCGGGTCGGTCGCCGCGGGCCACAGGTCGAGCAACTCAAAGCCCGCGACGTGCAAGGCCTGGCGCCAGACTTCGGGTGGCATGAACACCTCATCGGTGGTCCGTAGCGGCGCGCCGGCCGGCGGAGACAGCAACAGGTGCATGAAGGTCAGCATCGCCGGGTTGTCGGCGATGGATTCGCTGAACAGCAAGGTGCCGCCGTCGCGCAGGCAAGCGCGGATTCGCGCCAGGCTGCGCGGCAGGTCGCAGGCGTTGTGCAGCACGTTGCCGGCGATCACCAGGTCCTGGCTACGGGTCGCGATGCCTTGCGCGCTGAAGTCGCGGTCCAGGTCGAGCAGGCCCAATTGCATACCGGGCTCCAGGCGGAATGCGCGCTGAGCCGCGCCGGTGAACAGTGAGCTGATATCAGTGAAGCGATAAGCTTTTTCACGGTTCTCCAGGGCTGCCAGCACGGCACGCGTGGTACAGCCGGCCCCGCCGCCGAGCTCCAGCACCTGCAACACGTCGTCGGCGGCGCTGGCTTCCCGCGCACGGGCCGCGAGCGTCTGGTTGATCGCGGCGGTGAAGTGGTTGTGCTGGTACGCACCGAGTACCGCCACCGGGTCCCCGGCGAGCACCAGCAACGGCGCCAGGGCGATGCGGTCGCGCAGCAACTCGGGCAGGCACTCGATGACCTGGGCATGGAGTTGCGCCATGCTCGACGGGAACCCCAGCTCGGCATACAACCCTGGCAAATCGCCGATGGCGGCTTGAGGCGGCGTGCCATTCCAGGCCAACCGCTCGCCGTCTACCTGCACGGCTTCGGTACGCGACAACGCCGCGAGCCAGCGCCGCACGATCCAGGCGTGGCGCGGTGCGGTGCCGAGCGCTTGGTTAAGCTGTGCGGCGGTTCGCCAGACCTGCATCGGCAAGGCCTGTGTACGCAAGAGCACGTCGGCCATGACACCCAGGCTCAGTTGTTCCAGTGCGTTAAGGGCGGTATTCATAGGCAACCTTCTTCGGCGTGTTGCAGGTGTGCGAGTGGGTGGTCCAGCAGGGTCAGTGCGCGGATCGCCTGAGTGCGTTGCAGGCGCTCAAGGCTGGCGGCGGGCGGCAACGCGTACGCGGCGTCATGGCAGCCTGGGCGGATTTCGCCTTCGAGCACACTCACCACCGTGACTGCCGCCATGGCGCCGGTCAGAGGCGCATTGCCCGCGCCGCTGACGACCAAGCTGCGGGTGTACGCCTGGTCGTCGCAGAGGCCATCGAGTTGCAGCAACAACGTGACAAAGGAAGGCTGGCCACTGAGGTCCAGCTGGCTGGCCGTACATAAGCGTTGCACCGCTTCGGCACGCGACAGGCTGTGCGCCTGGTCGAGGACCTTGAGTACATGGCCGTCGGTCATCACGTTGAACCACTGGCCTGTTTCCAGGCGCAGGTCCCTGGCCAAGCGTTCGCCTTCCCGGTTCAGGTAGGGCAGCACATGCACCGGCCCGGGGAAACACGGCAGCAGCACGTCGCGCCTGCGTCGCAGTGTGCGGCTGCAACGGCCGTTGTGCCAGGCCGCCAAGGGCTCGCTGGTGCCGTCTACCGCCCCTTGCAGGAAGTCGTCGGCGGCGACTGCAGTGAAATGGTCACGCAGACCGAAATAGCTGTTCAGCCCCAGCACCCGTGTAAACCCCTGCAGCGCCAGCCAGCGTGGCAGCAAGCCGGTGAGGCCCGGTTGCAGACCCGCACCAAGCACCGCGCTGCGCCCGCGCCATAAAGCCGGGTCGAGCTGGATATCGCCCGCAGCGTCGACGTAAGGCGCATCGGCGTTCAAGGCGGCCTGCGCGACACGGTCCGCCACGCGCCAGGCGGGGCCGGCGCAGTTGAGCAAGACGTCGCAGCCACGGGCAAACCTGGCCAGGGCTGGCGTGTCGTTGAAATCCACGGCCGTCCATTGCAGGCGTGCTTCGGGCCATTGTTGCTGGAGCAGCGCCAGGCAGCGCGCGCCGTTGTGCGCGTCACGCCCGCCCAGGCGCAGGTCCTGCAGGCCCAGGCTTAACAAGGCCTGTGCGCTGGCCACGCCAACGTCGCCACTGGCGCCCAGCACCCCGATCAGCATGGCTTGGCCTGCGCATTCAGGCGCCAGCCACCGGCGCGCTGACGGTCATGCCAGAACCCGGCGTAACGACCGTTGAGGCTGAGCAGGTGCGCGTGGGTGCCTGACTCCACCAGGCGACCTTCGTCCAGGACCAGGATCTGGTCGGCGGCCATGATGGTCGGCAAACGATGGGCGATCACCAGCACGGTCGAGTGTTGCATCAGGCGTTGAATCGCGGCCTGTACAAAGGCTTCGTTGTGTGGGTCGAGCGCGGCGGTGGCTTCGTCCAGCAGCACGATGGGCGCACGCTTGAGCAAGGCGCGCGCCAGGGACACGCGTTGGCGCTCACCGCCGGACAACGATGCGCCACCTTCGCCCACCGGTGTGTTCCAGCCTTGCGGCAGGCGGGCGACGATTTCATCGACACCGGCCAGCCGTGCCGCTTCGGCGACGTCGCGGGCACTGGCGTCCGGGCTACCGACGCGGATATTCGCTTCCAGGCTGTCGTCGAACAGGTACACGTCCTGCATCACCAGCGACAGTTGCGCCATCAGCGCCGCGTTGGACAGCTCGCGCACGTCCACGCCGCCGACCTTGACGCTACCCGCCGTGGTATCGAAAAAACGCATCAACAGGCGGGTGACGGTGGTCTTGCCCGAGCCCGACGCGCCGACAATCGCGGTCATCGAATGCGCCGGTGCGCTGAAGGTCAGGTCGCGCAACACCGTCGGGCCACTCGGGTAGGCGAAGCTCACATGTTCGAAGGCCAGGCTGCCGGGCGCTGACAGGGGCAGGCTGACGGCGGGTTCGGGCAACGGCGGCTCACGCAGGATACTCACCAATTGATCCAGGTCGTTGCCGGCCATGCGCAACAGGCCGCTGCGTGCTGCGGCTTCGGCCAATGGCCCCACGAATCGTGCTGCCAGGGCGAGCAGGGCCACCAACTGGATCGCATCGATTTCACCATGAGCCGCCAGTGCAATGCCCACGCCGACCAGAAGCGCAAAGGCCAGCTGCACGGTCAAACCACCGGCGAGCAGCTTGGGAAAGGTCTGCGACAGCATCGAACCACCCGCCAGCTTTTGCGCCTGATTGGCCGCCTGTAACGGCGCGTAGCCGTCCTGGGTGCGGCCAAATGCGCGCAGCACTTGCTGATAGCGGGCGAACTCCACCACCCGGTTGCCAGCCAGTGTCGCGGCGGCTTCCACTCGCGCATCGTTGCTGCCGATGGCGGCGGCCGACCAGTGATGGGTGAAGTAGATCAGCGGCGCACACAACACAGCCGTCAGGCCCAGGCGCCAGTCGAACACGAACAGCGTCAGCGCCACGGTGGCCGGCACCACCACCCCCGACACCACCGGCCCCAGGTAATGGGCAAACAAACCGGTGACCATCAACGTACCGCTGGTAGCGCTGCGTGACAGACGCCCGACCTTTTCCGAGTTGAACCAGCCCAACGGCAGGCTGACCAGGTGCTGGCCGAGGCGATCATGCAAGGTCGTCAGCACCAGCAAGGCCAGGGCGAAGCCCTTCATGGCCTGCTGGTAATGGGCGATGCAGGTCAGCACCACCATGGCCGCCAGGCCCGCCAGCCAGGCGGTGGCCGTGGGCAGGTCGCCAGCGAACAACGCGTGCAGGATCGGCACCAGCAGCGCCACGGCGAGGCCTTGCAGCACGGCGCTGGTCACCAGCCACGCCAGGTAACGGTAGAGGCGCGGGGCATGGGCCGGGCCCAGTAAGGTCACAAGGCTGCGAATCACAGGGACATCTCCACGGCAGGGGTTTCGGTGCCGGCTCGCCACAGTCGGGCATAGGCGCCATTGGCGTTCAGCAGGTGTTCATGGCGGCCGCTTTCCAGCACGCGGCCCTGATCGAGGACGACGATCTGATCGACGCCGCTGATGCTCGCGAGGCGATGGGCAATCACCAGCACCGTGCGGCCACGTGCCAAGGCAGATAGCGCATCCTGGATCAATGCTTCGGACTCGGGATCGGCGTGGGAGGTGGCTTCATCGAGGATCAGCACTGGCGTGTCGGCCAGCAGCGTGCGGGCGATGGACACGCGCTGCGCCTCGCCGCCGGAGAAGATCGCATCGTCGCCGATCACCGATTGATAACCCCGGGGCAAGGCCTGGATACGCGCATGGATCTGCGCCGAGCGCGCTGCCGCCTCGACCTCTGCATCGCTGGCATCCGGGCGGCCCAGGCGCAGGTTGTCGGCGACGGTGCCGTGCACCAGTTGGGCGTCCTGCAACACGAAGCCCACGTGTTGATACAACTGGCGCGGATCGATCTCGCGCACATCGGCGCCGCCCACACAGATACGGCCGGCGTTGACGTCATGAAAACGCGGCACCAGCTTGGCCAGGGTCGACTTGCCGGCGCCGGACGCGCCGACCAATGCGGTCACGCTGCCGGCCGGGCAGTGCAGGTCGACGCCCTTGAGGATCAGGTGCTCGGCGTCGTAGCCGAACTGCACCTGTTCAAAGCGGATGTCGCTGCCCTGGGGTTGGACGCAGGCCTTGGGCGTAGGCAATTCCTCAACGTCCAGCAGCGCTTCGATGCGATCCGCTGCCGCCAGGGCCGTACGCTGGGCCGTGAGGCTCTGGTTGATCACCAGCAACGATTGCGGGATGACCACCGCCACTAGGGTTTCGGCGAACAGCTCCAGCGGTGTGATCCAACCGTGCGCCAGCAACAGGCTACCCACCCCCAGGCTCACCAGCAGGATCACCGGCACACTCAAGGCCATCGAGGAAAAGGCTTCCAGGCGCAGCAGCGGCTTGACCCAGCCGGCGTACTGCTCGCTGAACTGGTTGACCGCCTGCTGATAGCTACGGTGCGCCTGGCCGATCTGGCCGAACGCCTTGACCACGGCAATGCCGTGCACGAACTCGACAATGGCCGCGCTGACCCGGGTCATGCTCTTGTCCAGCAACTGCATCTTGGCGCCAAAACCGCGCATCATCAGGGTGTAGGCCACTGCGTAGATGGGCAGTGTCAGCACCGCCAGCAGCGCCAGCCGCCAGTTCAACGTCGCCAGCCACAGCAGGCCCGCCAGCGGCGTGACGATGGCTGCGGTGAGTTCCACCGCGTGGTGGGCGACCAGGTGGTGCAGGTCTTCGAGGTCGTCTTGCACCACCTTGCGCACGGCGCCGGAGGTGGTGTCGGTGTACCAGCCCAACGGCACGCGCCCGAGCTTGCGCACCATGGCTTCGCGCAGACTTGATTGCAGCCGGTGGTCAGCCACATGGGTCAACCACAGCGCCACGCCACTGGCCATCCACCCCACACTCAGGGCGATCACCACCAGCGCGGCCCACAGCCACAGGGTCTTGCTGTCGGCGCTGCCGGCCAACAGCAAGCGGCCCAGTTCGGTGAGGCCGATAAAGGGCACCAGGTTGACCAATGCGCCGAGGGCGGCGAACGCCACACCAAGACGGATGAGGCGATTGACTGGGCGTTTCAGGGTATCCAAGGCAGTGGTCATGAGTTTTTCCGAAGGGCCTCAAGCAGGTGCGCAGTAACGGTGTGGACGTGGGGCGGTTCGATCACGCTGAAGTGGTTGCCAGGCACGTCGATCAGCTCGAAGCGGCCCAGGCAGGCGTCTTCCCAGAACGGCGCGGCCAAATGCCCGACGCCGCCGGTAATGCCGAACGATTGCTGCTCCAGGCAGCGCAGGTAGGTCATGTTGCCGAGGAACGGCGGCGGGTCGAACCGCGCCGCCCGCATGCTGTGGCGGCACACACGAAACAGCGTCGGTACCAGTTCGGGGCCGATCGGCACCCCGGCCTGGCCCGAGGCCAGGCGTGCGTATTCGGCCAGGCGCTCCTCCTGGCTGCGCGCCGATTGCTGTTGGACCGCCAGCGCCAGCGCGTCCAGCCCCGGATCGCCGCTCAACGCCGCCATGGCCCCGGCCGGCACGCGGCGGTTGTCGCGCGCCATCAACAAGTCGATGGCGCGGTACACGTCGTAGTCTTCGATGTGCGCGCCGAACACGGTTTTCACTGGGTCCAGGTTCAGGTTGGGTACGAAGATCGCCTCGTAGGCCAGCTCTTCGTCGGTGTCGATGAACATCGGGATGCTGTCGATCAGGCTCAGGTCGACCACCTCCATGCCGCGTTCGAGCAAGCGCCGGGCAACCTCAGTGGCCAGCAGCCCGCCGAGGCAGTAGCCGATCAGCTGAAAACGTTGATGACCGTCGGCAATCAAGCGCTCGGCGTAGTCCTCGGCCACGCGCTCGATCAGGCGTTTGGGCTCCAGCGCCAGGTACTGTTCGGTGTCAGCCACGGCGAAGCCAATCACCGGACCGGCCTGCTGGTCGGCAAGGGCGCGGCCCAGGTGCTGGAAGTAATCCAGGGTGCCGAGAGCGGCGTGGAACATCACCCGGACCGGGCCGACGTCACCCCCGCCAAATGGCACCACCAGCGCGTTGCTGCTTGACGAGCGTTGCGCTTCACCGCTGGCGGCAATCGCGCCCGGCGTGGCTTCGCCCTGATTGAGCAAGCGCGCGAGGGCGGCGACATTCGGCTCGTTGAGCATCTGGCGCAGCAAGGTGTCGTAGCTCAGGCGTTGGGCCTGGGGCAGTTGCTCACGCAGTTGGCCAGCGACGCGGGCGAGGATCAGCGAGTCGGCGCCTTTTTCATAGAAGCTGTCCTCGACGCCGATCTGCGCCAGCCCCAGGGCGTCGGCCCACAGGCGGCACAACTCGGCGCTGAGCGGATCGCTCGGCGCTTCCTGGCTGCTGGAGGCCTGGGCATCGGCGGCAGGGCGCCAGCCGGCCAAGGTCTTGCGGTCGACCTTGCCATTGGCGGTCAGCGGCAAGCGGTCGAGTACCTGCAGGTGCGCTGGCAGCATGTAGTCCGGCAGGCGCTCGGCCAGGGCGCGGCGCAGGCTGTCGACACTCAGGCGCTGCACGCCGGCCTTGAAGCGCGCGGCGAATACCTGCATGCCGAGGGCGGCCAGCGGATGATCGGCCTGGGGCAGGGCAGGCAGGCATTCGCCACCGAAGGCCTTGACCCGCGCCCGCCAGATATCGGCGTCACGCAGGCCACTGCGGCCCTGGTCGTGGTCGCCATTGGCCGGCGTCATCATGAAGCCCTGTGTCAGCAGGATCGGCGGCCATTCGCCGGTCGGTTCGCTGAACACCAGCCAGCCGCCAGGGCTGAGCAACTCGGTGATCTGGCCGAGGGCATTGTCGATGTCCTTGACGCTGTTGAGCATGCCCGCACACAGCACGATATCCACGCTGTTGCTGGCCAAACCCTGGGGGCGGATGTCCTGGTCGATGTCCAACACGCCATAGCGCACCCAGGCCTGTTCAGCAAAGCGTTGCTTGGCCGCCGGCAGGAAAAACGCCGTCATGTCGGTAAACAGGTAGTCGACTTCCAGCCCATCGAGCAGGCCGATGACCGGCGCGCTGGTAGCGCCAGTACCCGCGCCGATTTCGAGGATGCGCAGCGGGCCGTCGCCTTGATGGTGGGTGGCCAGGCGGTTGATCAGCGCCGCGATGCTGTGGTTGTTGTAGCGCGACACGGCATCCCCGCCGTACAGCTGCAAGGCCAAGTCCAGTTGGCCTTGGGGGAACAGCAAGTCGAACGGGTTGACCTCGCCCTTGAGCAACTGCGGCAATTGCCACACATGGTTGAGCTGGTAGTCGAGCAGCGCCTGGCTGCACAGCCCCGAGGCGACCGCTTGTTCCACCCGGCCCCACGCCAGCGCCGGGTTGGGCGCGGGTTGCGCCAGGCGGTAGTGCGAGTAGGTGTAGTGCAGCAGACCAGCCTCGCACAGCGCGCCCAACCAGCGGCGAACCAGCCAATGGTGGCGCGGCTCGGCCTGCAAGGCGTGCAGGATTGTGGCGGCGTCCGGTTCGGCCCGTTCGCCGCTGAACAGTCCGGCCTTGAGCAACACCTCCAGCATCGAACTCAATGCGGCGGCACTCAGGTCAGCCTGGTACTCGCGCACCTGTTGCGCATCGAAACTGCCCACCTGGCTGTCGGCATAACGTTTGACCGCCGTGAGCAACGGCGCGCCTGGCAGCGGCTCGGGTTCGGCGCGTGCGGCGGTGACGAACGCCAAGAGGTCGCCACTGACCAGGCTCACCGCACTGTCCACGCCAGGGGTGGCGAGCAGTGCGGCCTCGACCTCACCGAGTTCCACCCGATGGCCGCGGATTTTCACCTGGCCGTCTTCACGGCCCAGGAATTCCAGTTCACCCCCCGGCAAATAGCGGCCACGGTCACCGGTGCGGTACAGGCGCTGACCGTCGAGCGGGTGAGCAAAGAAACGTGCGTCGCTCAATGTCGGATCGCCCAGGTAGCCCTGGGCCAGGCCGACACCGGTGATATACAGGTCACCCGGCACCCAGGTCGGCGCATCGCGCCAGTGGCTGTCGAGTACCCGAAAGCCCTGGTTGGCCAGCGGCAGGCCGTAGGGAATGCTGCGCCACGCCGGGTCGATGGCGCCGATGGGGTGCAGGTTCGACCAGATCGAGGCTTCGGTGGCGCCGCCCAGGCCCACCAGTTTCAGGTTGGGCAGCAACGCCAGGAGTTGCGGTGGCAGGTTCAGCGGGATCCAGTCACCGGACAGCAAGGCCAGGCGCAGACTGTCCAGTGGGCGGGGTTCGGCGTGCAGGTAGTCGGCGAGCATGTGCAGTTGTGCCGGCACTGAGTTCCACAGCGTGACCTGATGACGCTGCACCAGTTCGGCCCAGTGCGACGGGTCGGCGCCACGTGCCGGGTCGGGCAGCACCAGGGTTGCGCCCATGGCGAGGGGCCCGAACAGGTCATACACCGACAGGTCGAAACTCAACTGCGCCAGGCCCAGTACGCGGTCATCGGCGTTGACGTCGAAGCGTCGGTTGATGTCTTGCACGGTATTGAGCGCGGCGCGATGGCTGATCATCACGCCCTTGGGTTCGCCGGTGGAACCGGAGGTGTAGATCACGTAGGCGAGGTCATCGGGGCCGCCCTCGATCAGCTCGAAATCCGCGCCCGCCGAGGGCAACCGGTCTACGGCGTGCCATTGCAATGTCTCGGGCAACGGCGTGTTCGGCTGCGCCAGGGAATGCCCCAGCACATGCCGCACCTTGGCGCTTAGCAGTACGCGGTCGCGGCGTGCGACCGGGGCGTTGCTGTCCAGGGGCAGATAGGCCGCGCCGGCGAGCAACACGCCGTAGGCCGCCACCACCTGGTCGAGACCCTTGGGCATCAGGATCGCCACCGGTTCCTGCGCGTCGCACCCGGCCTCACGCAGGGTGGCGGCCACGGCCAGTGCGCGTTCGGCAAGGGCGGCGTAGGTCAGGCTGCCACTGGCATCGATCACCGCCAGGGCGTGAGGATGTTCCCAAGCCATGGCCAGCAGACCGTCATGCAGGCGACCGGTGGGCAACGGGGCGGCGGTGGCATTCGCCGCCAGGCGTTCACGCTGTTGCCAGGCCGGCAGCGGCACTTGCACCGGATGTTCCCAGGCGGCCGGATCAAGGGCGAGCAACTGCAGTTCGGCGACAAAGGCCTGTTGCATGTCGTCCACCAGGCCGTCGGGGAATACGCCTTGGCGCACGTCCCAATGGATGTGCAGACCGTTGGCGTCATCCATCACTTGGCAATCGAGGGTGACCTGCGGCGTCTGGGTGATGCCGTGGCCCACCCGGCGTTGACTGGCCGGCGATGCCTCGATCCCCAGGCCGATGGCGCTGGTGAAGACCACCGGCATGGCCGCCGCTTCACGCCCACGACGGCGACCGATTTCGCGCATGACCTGGATGCCGGAAAATAGCCGGTGCTCCAGGTCGGCAAACAACTGGCTGCCCAACTGGCGTGCCTGGGCGGTGAAGTCCAGCCCTTCGGGATCGTTGACCTGCAACAGGCTGACCGAGGTGAAGTCGCCCACCAGGCGATCCACCTGCGGGTGCAGTGGCAGGCGGTTGAGCAATGTCAGGTTGAGGCTGAAGGCAGGCTGCTGGCTCCAGCGCTGCAACGTGGCGACGTAGGCCGCCAGCACAACGATGGATGGGGTAAGACCGCGTTCGCTGGCAGCGCTTTTCAGGGCGGCCCATGGCTGCGACTCAAGCTGCGCCGAGTTCCGTTGGAAACGGGGCACGCGGGTGTCTTCGCCGCTCAGGGGCGTCGGCAGTTGTGGGGCGGCGGGCAATGCGTCGATGCGGGCCAGCCAGTAGTCACGGTCACGTTGGTGGCGGCTGCCTTCGAGCAAACTGCGCTCGGCCAGTAGATAGTCGCGGAAGGTGATGTCCAGGGCTGGCAACGTTGCCAGTGGATCCTGTAGCAACAGCTCCAGCTCATTGAACAGCAGCTGCGCGCTGGCCCAGTCGGCAATCAGGGAGTCCATGGAGAAGTGCAGTGTGTCGCCGTTGTCGCTGCGGCTCATACGCAGTTCGAACAGCGGCCAGACCTCGGTGGGGTAGAGCTTCTGCTCCATGGCCTGGCGAATCTGTTGCACCGCGTGCTGGTGCTGCTCGCGGGTGGCGCCACGCAGATCGGCGATGGCCAGAGGATAGTGGTCGACGGCGGGCAGCACACGCTGCGAACCTTCGCTGGCGATCACCGCTCGCAGCATGTCGTGGCGGGCGATCAGGCGGTTCCAGGCCTGTTCCACCTGCTGCGGGTCCAGGGTTGGCCAGCTCAGTTCCAGGTAGCCATGGCAGGCGACATTGCCGTAGCCGAAGGACGATTGGCGGCCCAGCAGGTAGGCATTCTGCACATCGGTGAGGGGGAAGGGCGTGTGGTGCTGCGCCGGATCGGCCTGCACGAGCGGGCGTTCCTGTGTCTCCAGCAGATGCAGGATCTGTTGCTTGTGTTCGCGCAGTTGCGCCAGGCGTTCGGTGTCGAGCAGGCCCTGGGGCGCGCGGAATTTCAGTTGGCCATCCTGGGGCCAGAGTTCGACGCCCAGGGACTTGAGTTCGCTTAGCAGTTTGGCGGCGGGCATGGGGACAGCTCCTGGAAAAAAGGGTGGTTGCGCGGGCATCAGATAACGCCTTCTTCAACGGTGTGCGGGGTGGGTAGGCGTTCGAGGGTCTGCGCCACTTCCAGCAGACTGGCGGCACCGAATAACTGGCCCATGGGCAGTTCCACGCCCAGACGGCTGCGCAGCATTTCGAGAAAGCGCGTGGCCAGCAGGCTGTCGCCGCCCAGGCGGAAAAAGTTGTCGTGGCGCGAGACGCTCGGCACCTTGAGCAAGTGCTGCCAGAGCTCGGCGAGCTCCTGTTCGCCGGCGCTCAGTGGTTGCTCATCCATCGCGTCCCGTGGCTGGGCAGCGGCGCTCAAGGGAGCGAGCAGCGCACGGCGGTCGACCTTGCCATTGCTGCTCAAGGGCAGGCGTTCCAGCACCAGGATCTGTTCCGGGCGCATGTAGGCCGGCAGGCACTGCTCCAGATGCTGTGCGAGCACCTCGACGCAGGTGCTGGCCGTAACGGCGGCCATCAGTCGGTGGTCGGCGACCAGCGCCACGGCGCTGTTCACACAGGGGTGACGCGCCAGGGCGGCTTCGATTTCGCCCAGTTCGATGCGATGGCCACGGACCTTCACCTGGCTGTCGGCGCGCCCGAGAAACTCCAACAGGCCATCGGGGTGGTAGCGGCCGAGGTCACCGGTGCGGTACCAGCCATCGACAAATCGCTCGGCATTCAGCTGCGGCGCGTGGCGATAACCACGCGCGACGCCGGCACCGCCGATCCACAGTTCCCCCGTGACCCAGTCCGGGCAGTCACGGCCCAGGGCATCGACTACCCTGTAGGCCTGGTTGGCCAGCGGCACGCCGTAGGGGATCGAACGCCAGCCCGGCATTGCCTGGCGTACTTCAAAGTGGTTCGACCAGATCGCCGCTTCGGTCGCACCGCCGAGGGCGATAAAGCGGCAACCGTGGACCTGCTCTTGCAGGCGTTGCGGCAGATCAAGGCCTATCCAGTCGCCGGACAGCAGAGCGACCCTCAGGTCCAGGGGCTGGCGGTCTTGAGCGTTGGCTTCCAGCAGCATGTCGAGCAGCGCCGGCACGCTGTTCCACAGGGTCACGCGGTGCTGTTGCAATGCCTTGAGCCAGGCGCGGGCATCGCGGCGCTGGTCTTCGTCGATCAGCACCACCGCGGCGCCCACCGAGAGCAGGCCGAACAGGTCATACACCGACAAGTCGAAGTCCAGCGCCGACAGTGCCAGGCCCCGGTCGGCGGCTTGGACGCCATAACAGCGGTTGATCTCGGCCACGGTATTCATCGCCGCGCGGTGGGTGATTTCCACGCCCTTGGGCTGGCCGGTGGAGCCGGAGGTGTAGATTACATAGGCCAGTTCACCCGCTGCGAGAGGCCGTGGCGCCGCCAGCGGTTCGGCCTTCAACGCGGTGGAGGGCTTGAGGTGTTTGACGCCGGGCAGTTGCGGGTCGTGCTCGGCGAGTATCAGGGTCACGCCGGCCTGTTGCAGGATGCGCTGGCAGCGCTGCAATGGCTGATCGACACCCACCGGCAGATAGGCGGCGCCGGCCGCCAGAATGCCCAGCACACAGGCTACCTGCTGCGGCCCTTTGGCCAGGGACACGGCCACCAGGTCGCCGGGTGCGACACCTGCGTCGATCAGACTGTGGGCGATACGCAGCGCGCGGTCGGCCAGTTCGCCGTACTTCAGCGTGCCGTGTTCACCCCATAACAAGGCGGGGCGCTGCGGAGCGTGGCGCGCCTGTTCAAAGAAACCCTGGTGCAGCGTCGGGTCGCCCGGCACGCAGTCGACCGGGGCGTTGAGTTGGGCACGCCGCTGCGCTTGGGCCTGGGGCAGCAGGTCGGGTGGCGCGCTGTCCCAGGTGTGCTCGGCCAACCAGTTGAGGCTCTGCAGGTAAGCGTCGAACATCGCTTCAACCAGGCCTTCGGGAAACAGGCCGACCACACGGTCCCAGTTAAGGGCAATGCCACCGTTGGCTTCGACGACCTGGTGGTCGAGCCACACTTGCGGGGTTTGTGTCAGGCCGAACACTTGGTGGGCAAACGGGCCGTCCACCGGCGCCGCCGTGCCATCCGGGACGCCCAGGGCGCTGGTGAACACCACCGGCATGCTCACCTGTTGCTCGCCATTGCCCCGGGCCAGCTGGCGCAGCAGGCTGACCGAACCCACGCAGCGATGCTCCAACGCCTCGCCCAGGGATTGTTGCGTACGCCGTGCACGGTCAACCCAGCGATCACCCGCCACGGGCACATACCCGAGCAGGGTCAGCGATGTGAAGTCGCCCATTACCTGGTCGATCTGAGGGTGTACGGGGCGGCGATCGAACAGTGTGAGGTTGAGGCTCAGGTCCGGGCGTGCACTCCAGCGGCCGAGGGTTTCGGCAAAAGCGCAGAGCAGTACCGCCGAGGCGGTGAGCCCCTGTTGCTGGGCCTTGGACAGGATCGCTTGCCAGGCGCTGGCATCAATCTGCCCTTGCAGGCGTTCAAAGCGTGGTCGGCCCAGGCTGGCGGGGTCGGCGGCCAGCGGCAACTGCGGATGCGGCGGCAATTCGGGCAGGCGTTCCTGCCAGAAGCGCTGCGCGGCGTGCAGCTCTTCAGGTGCTGCGGCGCACTGCAGTTGGTAATCGCGAAACGACAGATCCAACGGGGCCAGCGCTATGTCGGGCTCGCGGTACAACGCATCGAGTTCGGTGTAGAAACGCAGGATGCTCAGGGCGTCGAGGATCAAATTGTCCAGGCTGATCGCCAGGCGTGTGTGCCGGCCGTGGGGCACCGTTTGCACATCGAACAGCGGCCATTGGTGAGGGGCGAACACGCGATGGGCACAGTGTTCACGCAGCTCTTCCAGGCTGGCGTGGCCCTGGCCGATCACGAAGGCCGGCACTTGTTGCAGGATGCGCGCCTGGCCACTGTGATCGAACACAGCGCGCAGCATTTCGTGGCGTTCGATCAAGCACTGCAAGGCGTGTTGCAGGCGTGGCAGGTCAAGGTCCTCGACGTCGTATTCACGGTAGAAGTGGCAACTCACGCCCCCCAGCACCAGGCTGGGGTCGCGGCCCAGCCAATAGGCCTGCTGCACCTCAGTCATAGGGAAGGGCGCGTGGCGTTGCGCCAGATCTGCAACAACGGTGTGTGCGGGTTCGGCCTGTGCCTGTTGATGCAGGTCGAC
This sequence comes from Pseudomonas sp. 37 R 15, assembly GCF_900004865.1. Taxonomy (NCBI): domain Bacteria; kingdom Pseudomonadati; phylum Pseudomonadota; class Gammaproteobacteria; order Pseudomonadales; family Pseudomonadaceae; genus Pseudomonas; species Pseudomonas sp. 37 R 15. The sequence goes on from NZ_CVTV01000030.1 coordinate 83,015, forward strand.
ACAAAACTGCGCCAGTACCGGCTTGGCAAAAACCTGGGCGATACGTGCACCGCCCAGCCCTTGTTCGGCGAGCAGGCGCACCAGGCGGGTGGCGCTCAGGGAGTCGCCGCCCAGGGCAAAGAAGCTGTGTTCGCGGCACACCTCACCACAGCCAAGCAACTGCTGCCAGGCGCGGGCCACCTGTTGTTCGATAACGCCGCAGGGCGCCGTCAGGTTGGCCTGCTGCACCGGGCTATGCTCGGCAAGCCACGCGTGCAAGGCCTTGCGGTCGACCTTGCCGTTGCCGGTCAAGGGCAGCTGCGCGCAGCCAAGGATCAGCGAGGGAATCATATACGCCGGCAGGCGCTCGGCCAGACCCGGCAGGTCGATCTGCACAGGCTGCATGGCGTCGTGCGCCAGACGGACCACCGCCGCCAATTGCTGGCCGGTCAGCAACACGACCGCGTGCTCCACGCCTGGGCAGGCCAGCAGCGCCTGCTCGACTTCGCCGGCCTCGATGCGGTAGCCATGTAGCTTGAGCTGAAAGTCGCTACGCCCGAGGAACTCCACAGTGCCGTCGGGGTGGTAGCGCGCCCGGTCGCCTGTGCGGTACCAGCGCAGGCCTTGATAATCGACAAAACGTGCGGCGCTGCGTACGCGGTCGCCGCGATAACCCTGGGCCACCCCGGCGCCGCCGATCCACAGCTCCCCGGCCACCCAGTCCGGGCAGTCATGGCCCTGGTGGTCGACGATGCGCAGGCTGACGTTGTCCAGCGGTTTGCCGTAAGGCAGGCAGTGCCAAGCCAATGGCTGGCCGGGTAGGGCTTCGAACAGCGTCGAGTGGATCGCCGCTTCGGTGGCGCCGCCCAAGGCCATGAAGCGACAGCCCGGCGCCTGGGCCCACAACCGTGGCGCCAGGTCCGGGGCGACTTTGTCACCGCCGAGCAACACCGCACGCAGCGGCAGGCGCGCGTCGGCCGGGGCGCAACCGAGCAACATGTCCAGCAACGCCGGCACGCAGTTGAGCACGCTGGCGCGGTGCTGCAAGGCCAGTTCACGCCAGCGCGGGGCATCGCGCTGCGCTTCGGGCTCGATGCCAATCACCGCCGCGCCGGTGGACAGCGCAGCAAACAGGTCGAACACCGACAGGTCGAACTCCAGCGCAGAGAGCGCGAGGATGCGGTCATCGGCGGTCAGTTGGAGGCGTCGTTGCAGGTCTTCCACCGTGTTGGCGGCGGCCAGGTGGCTGATTTCCACGCCCTTGGGTTCGCCAGTGGAACCGGAGGTATAGAGGATGTAGGCCAGGTCGCTGACCGCACCGGGCCGGGGCGCGTCCAGCGCGGGGCCCGCAGGTGGCAGGGCCTTGAGCAGCAACCGCGCATCTGAGCTTTCGCAGATTTTCTGGCAGCGTGCGTCGGGCTGGTCGATGCCGATCGGCAGGTACGTGGCGCTGCAGGCGAGGATGCCCAGTACCGCGATGACTTGCTCGGGGCCCTTGGGCAGTTGCAGCGCCACGACATCGCCGCGCTGGATGCCTTGGTCTTCCAGGTACGCTGCAACTTGCAGGGCCCGCTCGGCCAGCTCGCCATAGCCGATGACGGTAGAGTGGCCCTGCAGCAGCGCGGGCAAGGTGGGCGTCAGGCGTGCCTGGGCAAAAAAAGCCTCATGCAGGCGCTTGACGGGCAGGGCAGCAGGCTGGCCTTGCATGGTTTGGCGCAGGGCCAGTTGCTCGGCGGGGATCAGCGCAGGCGGTGCCTGATGCCAGGCGTCCGGGTCAAAACACAGGCGTTGCAGCAGGTCGGTATAGGCCTTGAACACGCCATCCAGCACACCGTCGGCGAACAGCCCTTCACGCGCATCGAGGTTGACCAGGATGCCGCCGTCCAGCTCGGTGACTTGCGCATCGAGCCACACCTGCGGGCCTTGGGAAATGATCCAGGCCGGCTGGCCGAAGCTGGCCTGTACGCCCTCGGCGAACAGCTCACCCAGGCCCAGTGCGCTGGTGTATACAACGGGAGCCAGCACTTGTTCACCGCGTTGGCGGGACAGTTCACGCAACACCTCCAGGCCGGAAAACGCGCTGTGTGCGACATCGCTGTGGAAGCGGCGTTGCAGGGTGGTGGCGCGTGCGGCAAACGTGCCGGCGACCCGGCCGTCCCAGGCCAGCAGGATCGACGAAGTGAAATCCCCGACCAGGCGATCAACGTCGGCATGCAGCGGCGTGCGGTTGAATAGCGGTAGGTTGAGCAGCAACTCGGGTGTATCGCACCAAGCACCAAGAGCTTCACTGAACACCGCCGCCAACGCCATGGCCGGCGTGAGCCCATGCTCCCGCGCCTGGCGTTCGAATGCCTGGCGTTCTGACGGCGGCAGCCAATGGTGACGGCGGCAGACCTGGCGGTCATCGCCCTGGGGCTTGATCGGCAGGCTCGGCGCACCGGGCAATTGATCGAGGCGCTGCAACCAGTAGTCGCGCGCCTGTTGGTGACGATCCCGCTGCTCGGTGCTGGCCTGCTCCTGGCGCAGGTCAGCCAGGTAGCGGGCAAAGGTGTAGTCCAGCGCGGGTAGGGGATGTTGGCGGTACAACAGCACCAGGTCGCCGAGCAGGGTGCGCAGGCTCAAGGCATCGGCGGCGAGCATGTCGAGGTTCAGGTGCAGGCGGGTGCCGTCGGGCAACAACGACAGCTGGATATCCAGCACCTGGCCTTGCTCCACGGCCAACTTGCGATGGGACAGCTCGGCGCGCAAGGCTGCCATCCGTTGTTGCACCTGTTCGGCGCCGGCCTGGCGCAGGTCATGCACCGTGAGCCCCGGCCACGGGCTGTGCGCGAGGACCAACTGGCGGCCGTCATCGAGAAACTGCGCCCGCAACATCGGGTGCCGCGCGAGCAGGGCACGCACCGCGGCTTCCAACCGTATCGGGTCAACGTCGTGGCCATCGAACTCGTTATAGAAGTGCGCGGCCACGCCACCCAGCGCTTGGCCAGGGGCGCGACCGATCCAGTAAGCGTGCTGCATCGGCGCCAGTTCAAACGGCAGCCCGTCATCGGTAGCAGCGCTGACCGGCGCGGGGGCCGTGGGGGCGGTGTCAAGCAGGGCCAGCCAGCTACATAGGCGCGGGTCCGCCACCAAGTCGGCGAAACGCGCGGCCAGGCCCTGGCGCCGCCATTGGCCGGCAAGACGGATCAGGGTGACGGAGTCCAGGCCCCATTCGATCAGGTTGGCCTCCAGGGGCACCTGGTCGGCGGGCAGTCCAAGGGCGTCGGACAGGGATTGGCGCAGCAGTGTTGCGGTTGAGGTGCTGGGAGTGGCCATGGCTCAACGTCTTCTCATCGCTAGGGCCCGGGCCGGGGTTGGCCCAGGCGCTGGGGGCAGGCAAATGCATGGGGGAGATGCTAGTCATTCTCATTTTGGCGACTACCCGGATCGAATCGTTTTTGCCCCGTATCCGTTTGCCCAGTGCCGATTGCACGGGCGCAGTTGCGGGACATGGCGCCGATACGCCGCGCGATGCGGTTGGAAAATGACTTGAATCGGGTAGAGCCCGGCCCACGGCCTTGACTACCGTCGCTCGCCGCCCTCTTGCAGGGCCTCTTCATGGAGTTGCGGATGTCTGTCGATTCGGGTTTACAAGTGCGCGGCCTGCGCAAGCGCTACAACAATGGCGTCGAAGCGTTGCGCGGCGTGGACCTGAGTGTTGGCCCCGGGATGTATGGCTTGCTCGGTCCCAACGGCGCCGGCAAGAGCAGCCTGATGCGCACCCTGGCGACCCTGCAGCTGCCGGACGCCGGCAGCATTCACCTGGACGGCGTGGACGTTCTACGCGGCCCCGACCATCTGCGTCGCCGCCTGGGTTACCTGCCGCAGCAACTGGGCGCGTACCCCGGCGTGAGTGCGCGGGATTTGCTCGACCGGTTCGCCTGGCTCAAGGGCCGTACCGATAACCGCCAGCGCCGCGAGGAAATCGAGGCCCTGCTGGATAAGGTCAACTTGCAGCAGGCGGCCCACCGTGCGTTGGCGACCTATTCGGGCGGCATGTTGCGCCGGTTCGGTATCGCCATGGCACTGGTGGGCTCGCCGCGCCTAGTGATCGTCGATGAGCCAACGGCGGGCCTCGACCCGGCCGAACGCAACCGTTTTCATCGAGTGCTGGCGGATGTCGCCGCCGAATCCATCGTGCTGCTCTCGACCCATATCGTCGAAGACGTCGAGAACCTGTGCAGCCGCCTGGCGGTGTTGGCCGGCGGGCAGATTATTGTCGAAGGTCGCCCGGCCGACTTGCTCGCTGCCGAACAGGGCCGCTTGTGGGAAGCGCCGTTCAGCCGTGGTGAATCGTTGCCCGAAGCATTGCATGTGGCCGCCAGCCCGCAAGGCAGTCGCGTGATCGTGCACGGCGAGCGTCCGGCAGACCCGCGTTTCAGCCCCCACGCGCCGCGCCTGGAGGATATCTATTACCTGGCGCTGGCCCAGGCCGGCGAGGCGGTGGACGCATGAATACCTTCGCCTTGCTGTTGCGTGAAGCCTGGGTGGAAGTCCGCGCCGGGCTGCGCAGTGGCATTCCCTTGTTGGTGTTTCTTGGCCTCACCGGCTACCTGCTGATGTCCCTGACGAATGCCGACTATGTGCAGAAAATGGGCGCCAGCGACATTGCCCGCAATGCACCCAGCCTGATTTACTTGATGTCGTGCGGTTGCATGTTCTTCCTGTTTTTTGCCTGGGCCTGGGTGTTTGCGCAGCCGGCCCTGCGCGACCGCAAGGCGCAGTTAGAAGAGGTGCTACTGGCCTTGCCGCTGTCGCTGCCGGCGCTACTGTGGGGGCGTTTTATCGGCGCGGCGCTGGTGGGTGGGTTGCTCGCCAGTGCGTTGATTGTTGGCTTTCTGGTCAGCCCGGTATTGGGCTGGCTCGGTTGGGTACCAGCGGCGAGTATCGGTGCGCCGGTGTGGTCGGCGTTGGCCTTTGCCTGGGTCGCCTTGTTGTTGCCGGTGAGTACGGGGATCGGTGCGTTGTATTACCTGCTGACGTTGCGCAGCCGTGGCCTGGCTGCGCCCTTTGCCCTGGCGACGGTATTGATGCTGCTGTGGATGTTTGCGGTGGTCGTACTCAAGGGCGGGCATATCAACCCGCTGTTGGCGGCCAGCCTGGACCCGTCGCTATTTACCTTTGCCCAGGCCCAGGTCGAAACCTGGAGCGCCGCGCAGAAGTCGCAGTCGCTGCTGGCGCTGACGCCAGGGTTCTGGCTCAACCGCGCGTTGTGGTGTGTGTTGCCGCTGCTGGTGCTGGCCGTGGTGTTGGCGCGCACCACGCGCCAGGGCCTGATGGGCCGGCTCAGCGGTGCGGTGCTGGCGGAACCGCCGATGCTGCGCAGCCGTGACGTGCAATTGCCGGGTCCGTTGACGGCCAGTCGTTGGACGCACGCGTTGTGGCATGAAGCGCGCTGGCAGGTACGCCAGTTGTTTGCACGGCGGATCTGGTGGGTGGCGCTCGGCTTGCTGCTGGTGATGGGCGTGCTCAGTGGTTTTGTCCACGGCGTGTGGCATGCGCGCGGGCCGATGGTGCCACGGGCGGATCTGACCCTGCCGCTGTTGTCGAGCGCGTTGTTCCTGGTGATCGCCTTTATTATCGCGGCGCTGGTGGGCCTGGTGTGTCGGCGTGATGACGTCGAAGGCCTCGGGGCGATGTTGCAGGCGACCCCCGCACCGACCTGGCTGCGATTGTTCGGCCGTACGGCCTGTGTGTTGTTGGCGACCCTGACCTTGGCGCTGGTGCCAGGCATTGCCAGCCTGCTGATCAGCGCCATCGCTGCGCCCGATAGCCTGGCGCCGGGCTTTGTACTGGTCTACCAAGCGCTGGTGTTCGCGCCGCCGCTGCTGGAACTGGCCGCGCTGACGGTGCTGCTGCACGCGTTGATTCGCCGCTCGGGGCTCGCGTACGCCACGTCGATGCTGCTGACGTTTTTCCTGGTGCTCAACCACGAATTGGGGCTGGTCAGCTACCCCGCCTATGCGATGGGGATACCGGCGCATGTGGCGTTGTCGCAACTCGCCGGCTGGGCGCCCTGGTTACCGTATCTCGGCACCCTGGCAGGCTGGAAACTTGCAGGTTGCGCGGTGATGGTCGGCGTGGCGGCACTGGTGTTACCTCGCGGTCCCGAGCGCCGCCGTTTCGCTGACGTGCGCCAGCCGTTGCCGCTCGGCGTGTTGGCCCTGGGCGCCTTGAGTCTGCTGGGCAGTGGCGTGGCTTTGCACCATCACCTGGTGGAGCAGGGCGACTACCAATCGGTGGCCGAGGAGCGTGTTGATCGCGCCGCCTGGGAACAGCGCTGGCTGCCGGGCGCAACGGCTTGGCAGGTGGCGGGTGGGCGCGTGCAGCTGCGCGTGGATTCTGCTGCGCGTCAGGTTGAGGGCCAGTGGACGCTGGACGCCGTGGTGGCCAACCAACTGGATGCCGAGTTGCCGCCAGGCTTGCAGGTGACGGCAGTCAGCGTGATGGGGCAACCGGTCACGTTCGAACAGGCGACCGAGCACCTGCGCGTGCCCCTGGTACCTTGTGCGACGAACGCCTGCACTGTGGTATTGAACTGGACGGTCAGCGCCAACGGCTGGCCGTCGGAAGGCGAAGCGTTCTGGTTGGGGCCGCACGGTGTGTGGCTGCAAGCGCGCCGCGTTATGCCGCGCCTGGGGCTGGACAGTGAGCGGCTACTGCGTGCGCCGATGCAACGCAGCGAGGTCGGTTTGGCAGCCGACGTGCCCACCTTGGCGGCAGGTTCCGCCGTCGCCGTGGAGGCCATCGCGCCGGCGGGCGACTGGCAATGGCAAGTTGAGATTGATGGACAGGACTTCAACGGTCACAGCGCGGCGCCCTTGGATTTTGCCTACAGCTTGCAGGCAAAGGCGGATGCCAGCCGCCAGCAAACGGCTGTTGAAGTGCGCGAAGACCTGGACCTGATGAGCGCCTGTGTGGCGCGACGCCTGGGCAGTCGCCCGGTGGTGGAGGGCGTGAGCCAGTGGCCGACCGGCATGGGCGACAGCCGCTTGAGCCACGGTCAGCTGTTGCTCGCCCAATCGCCGGATTGGGACGTGGCCGCGACCGGCGTCGGGCGTTCGGCACGCCGTGCGCATATTGCCGAACTGCTTGCCCGTCGGGTGTTGATTGACGCCAGCGACCTGCGCCAAGTGCCGGGTTACCTGTGGTTGAGCCAGGGCGTGGCGGGCGCGATCGGCTTGCTGTGTGTGGCGGATGTAGACGGTCCTGAGGCGCGCGCGGCACTGGTGAAACTCATGGCCGATGACCTGACCCGCGCGCTGGGCAATGACGGCGAACCCGTCGGCACCCTGGCTGATGCCCGCGAGCAGGGTTGGGCCGCCACTTATGCAGCGCTGGCGAGCCTGGCATGGACCACCGAACAAAACCCCGAACAACTGACGGCAATGACCGCCGCCATCCGAAACGGCCAGGGATGGCCGGCTGCGATCCAGCCCTTGTTGGGCGCGCCTGATCCTCACGCGATTGCCGCTGCGCTTGAGCGCTGGGGCCCTGCGCAATGAATTCGAACCATCCCTGCCTTTTGGAGCTTTGTCATGTCATCTGCACTGTTTATCCAGCCGCTGCGCCGTCCCCTCGGCTGGCGGGCCAACGTCTTGACCCAGGCCATGGCGCTGGGCTTGTCCAGCCAGATGTGCACGGCCTATGCCGCTGACTATCAGCCGCAGGCCTCCGCGGAGGCCATCGAACTGGCACCGCTGACGGTCAGCGCGCGCTTGAGTCAGGAGAGTGCCAAGGGCATCCCCTTTGGCCTTTCGGTAATCGATGGGAAAACCCTCGAGACCCGGCGCCTGCGCACCCTGGAAGATGCGCTGCGCACCACGCCGGGGGTGGACGTGAACTCCTGGGGCGGCGCCAATGACGCCAATGTGCGTATCCGTGGTGTCGGCTCACTGAACCAGATGAGCATGGATGACGGTTCGGTGGTGTTGAATATGGACGGCGTGCCGATGTCAGTGCGCAATGCGGCGCTGGCGACGCTCGACGTGCAGCAGGTGGAGGTGCTCAAGGGCCCGCAGGGCACCTTGCTGGGGCGCAACAGCGAGGCGGGCGCGATCAACGTCACCACCCGCAAACCGACGCGCGAGCTGGAGGGGTATGTGCGCGGCGAAGTGGGCAACCAAGGCCAGTTCATGACGGAAGGCGCCGTGGGCGGGCCGTTGACCGACTCGCTGGCCGGGCGTATCGCGGTGCGCCGCAGCGGCTTTGATAACTGGGTCGATGACCAACAGGACGGCGACCCGCTGACCAAACCACGTGACTTGGCCCTGCGCGGCAGCCTGCTGTGGGACAACGACCAGGGCACCACCGGCCTTTTGACCGCCGAGCGCCAGCGCGCCGAGCACTATGCGGGCCTGGAACTGCTGCGTCCGTTTGGCAATCGCCCGAGCCTGGACTACACGCCAGGTACCTTTGATGGCAACCAGAAGACCAACGAGCGTTACTCCTTCGAACTCAACCACGACCTGGCGCAGTCGCGCATCACCTCGATCAGCGCCTACACCAGCACCGACTTAAATGCCGTCAAAGGCTACGATCGCAACATCACGCGGGCGTTGTACGGTTCCCCGTTCGAATACCTGATCGAAGACTCGGCCCATGAGCGGGTATGGAGCCAGGACCTGCGCCTGGGATCACTGGCGGATGCCGATGTGTTTTGGGTGACGGGTCTCAACCTGTCGCGCTCCGAACGCAGTTTCGATTCCAACAACTTCACCAATGGCGCGCAACAGTTGCGCGACTTCAGCACCAACAGCTACGCGGCCTATGGCGAGGTGACGTACCCGATTGCCGAAGACTGGAAACTCACCACCGGCCTGCGCCACACCTGGGACCGCAAGACCTATGGTGCCGATTATTCCAGTGGCGGCGCGCAGATCAGCGACAGCCGGCGTTTGCAGGACAACTACAGCACCGGACGCGTGGCGCTGAGCTACGCGCTGACGCCGCAGACCAACGTGTACGCGGTGCTGTCACGGGGCTATAAGTCGGCGGGGTTCAACGACTACGCTACGTCGATCAAGGACAGCGAGCCCTACAAGGCCGCCAAGGTGAATTCCGCCGAATTAGGCTTCAAACATGAAAGTGCCGGGGGCGACCTGAGCCTGGAAGGGGCGTTGTTCATCACGCGCGTGCAGGACGACCACCTGCTGGGCTACGACTTCAACACCCTGGCGGTCAGCGCAGTGAATGCCGACACCCGCAGCAAGGGCGCTGAGCTGTCGACCACCTTGCACGTCACCGATGAACTGACCTTGGGCAGTGCCGTGAGCTACACCAATTCGGTGGTAACGTCGGATGCGCCGGGTGTGTCCGGCGGTGACGTGGCGGCGGGCAGTCGCGTGCCGGATGTGCCGCTGTGGAGCGGCAACTTCAGCGTCGCCTGGCAAAAGAACCTGGGGGCCTTGCTCGGGTTGCCGGCGCCACGCCTGAACACCTTGCTCAATTACCGCGTACAGAAAAACCGCCCGGCCGACCCGCAGAACCACTACGACCTCAAGGGCTACGCCAAACTTGACCTGCACCTGGGCCTGGAGAGTGGCGGCTCAGAGATCTACCTGTGGGGCGACAACCTGCTGGATGCACGCTACGACCTGTACGGCTCGTACTCCACCGACCAGGTACTGACCGGCATGCCAGGACGCGGGCGTTCGGCAGGCGTGGGGTATAGCTACCAGTTCTGAACCCCAGTTGTGGCCGTCGCCGGCAAGCTGGCTCCTACAGGTTGCCATTGGTGTAGGAGCCGGCTTGCCGGCGACGGGGGCGGGTCAGAACTGATAGGTGTAGCCTACGCCCAAGGTACGGCGGCGTGCCGGTGCACCGTAGGCCAACGGGTCACTGTAGAAACCGTAGGTGTCGTAAGTCTGGTTCAGCAGGTTGTCGGCGAAGGCATAGACTTCGCCGTATTTGCTTTCCAGGCCCGCGCGCAGGTCGAGTTTCTCGTAGTTGTCCAGGTTGAAGTGGTTTTGCGGGTCGGCTGCGCGCTCGCCCACCAAGTGATAGTTCAGGCTGGTGTTGAGGGTGGTTTCACCGAGGCTGGCGAAGGTGCCCAGTGGGTTTTTCCAGCTGGCGTTGAAGTTGCCGCTCCAGCGCGGAACATCCGGGGTGCGGTTGCCGGCAGCGACGTCACCGGCCTGGATGCCTTGCACGCCGCTGGTGATCTTGGCATCGAGGTAGGTGGCGCTGGCGGCCAGGGTCAGGCCGTAATCGAAACGCCAGCTGCCTTCCAATTCGGCACCACGGGTGCGGGTGTCGGCGTTGAAGGCATTGGTGGCGAAGGTTGCTGCGTCGTAGCCGAGCAGGTGATCGTCGTGCACACGGGTAAAGAACAGCGCACCGTTGAGGCTGCCGCGACGGTCTTTGGTTTCACTCTTGAAGCCCAGTTCCGCGGCTTTGCTGACGGCGGCTTTGTAGGGTTCGCTGTCGGTGACTTGCGAGGCATAGTCATTGAAACCACCGGATTTATAGCCCCGCGCGAGTTGCACGTAGACGTTGGTTTGCGGCGTGTAGGCGTAGCTCAGGGCGACGCGGCCGGTGCCGTAGTCGTCCGTCAGCTTGCGTGAGTCTTGCACCGCACTGCTGCCAGAGAAGTACTGACCGCCGTAGGTCTTGCGGTCCCAGGAGTGGCGATAGCCGGTGGTGAGTTTCAGGCGCTCGGTGAGGGGGAAGGTGACTTCGCCGTAGCCGGCGTAGGTGGTGGTGGTGAAGTCACGGTATTTGGCGCCGGTGGTGCCGTAGGTGTTGCGTGGAGTGTCGTAGCTGCGCTCGTTGCGGCTGGCGGCGAGGCCCGCCACCCAGAACACGTCGGAGTCGGGCAGCGAGCTCAGGTGCAGGTCCTGGCTCCAGCTGCGCTCGAAGGATTTGTCCACCACCCAGAATTCGCTAGGGGTTCCGTACAGGGCCCCCATGAGTTTGTTGTCGTAGGCGATCAGGCCTTCGAAGTCGGCGGTGGACGTGGCGGTGGTGGAGGTCAGGCGGCTGTTGGCGAAGTCGTGATCGACCTTGAGCGTATAGCGCTCGGTGGTCTTGTAGTTGTCGTCGAACAGGCCTGGCGTCAGGTCCAGGCTGGGGTCGCTGCCGTAAGGGCGCAACACCAGCGAGTTGGTGGCGCGCTTGGTTTTCTGGCGTTCGGTGCTGACCAACACATGGGTGTCATCGTTAAGGTCCCAGAGCAAGCTGCCTCGGTAGGCATCGTTACGCGGCTTGGTGATGGGGTGGTTAGTCTGGTCGTTGTCGATCCAGTTGTCATAGCCGGCACGACGCACAGCCAGGCGACCGCTGAGTCTGTCGCTGATCGGCCCGCCGATGGCGCCTTCGGTGAGGAATTGGCCTTCCTGGCCGACTTCGCCACGCACATAACCCTCAAGTTCGCGGGTAGGTTGGCGCGTGGTGATATTCATCGCGCCCGCCTGGCCAATTGCACCGGACAACGTGCCCTGAGGCCCCTTGAGCACTTCAATGCGCTCGACGTCGAGGGTGCCGAAACCGAGGCTGCGCGACGACACTGGCACGCCATCGATATTGAACGCCACCGAGCTGTCATCCATCGACATCTGGTAGAGCGAGCCGACGCCACGGATCAGCACGTTGAAGTCATTCGGGCCTCCGGAGGAGTTGACACTCACGCCGGACGTATTGCGCAGCGCGCTTTCCAGTGTGTCGAGACGCTGGGTGCGCAGTTGCTCGCCGCTGATCACGCTGAGGCTGATGGGCACTTCCTTCGGGTCTTCCTGCTCCATCCGCGCAGTTACCGTCGAGGCCGGCAGTTGCACGGGCTCGCTGGTGGCGGCGGCGAGCGCCGAATTGGCCAGTGTCAAACTCACGACTATTGTTATAGTATTACGTTTGTAGCAAGATTGGCGGGTAGCCGTCGTGTTGCATCGTGCAGACATGATGGGACCTTGACTGAGGATTCTGATCGGCGCGCGTTGCGGGCTGGCAGCGGCGATTTGGTGGAGCCTGTGCAGCGCGACAAATGCTAATAATTATCAATTGCATATATCTGCCCCGATGTGATCTGATTTGAGCCGTATCCGGTCAGCCAGGAGATTTACGATGTCAGCCGTTCAAGGAGGCGCAGGGGAGCCGATGCCGGTCTCGCGAATCATTACGGGAGGATATGGAAGCGACCTCGGGCCAGGGGCGCACTGTCGCGTCACCCGCGTGTCGCTGCAGGACGGGCTGGACATCGTGCGGTGGCAAAGCACGTTCGAACAGCCGATCGAGTTGCCCTTGCAGGACGACAGCGATTGCATCCATTTCAGTTTCACCAACCTGCTCAAGGGCAAGGCCGCGTGCAGCTTTCAGGAAGGGCGCCGGCAACGGCGCTATGCGATTGACGAGGGCGCCGGCAGCATCAGCTTCGGGCGGTGCCGCCATGGCCTTTATTACCAGCATGGCGAGATCGATAACATCACCGTGATGATCCGCCCCGCTGTACTCGCGCAGTGGGAACTCAAACTCGACCCGCTGCTGAACAAGGCGCTGGCCTGTGATCATTGCTTTCTCTATGGTCATCGCAGCGGCGAAATGAGCGCTACCGCGCATATGCTCGGCACCGCGATGGAGCAGGGCGCCAGCCTGCCGTCCGCCCAGCCGCGCAGCAGTCTGTGGCTTTACGGGCAAAGCGTCACCCTGGTGAGTCTGTTCTTGGAAGCACGCCAGGACGCCGAATGTACCTGTCGCGTCAGTAACACCGACCGCCAACGGCTTGTGCGTGCTCGTGATCGTCTGCTCGAGGACCTGGGCAAGGCGCCGAGCCTGTCGGAGCTGGCGCGTGAGTCCGGGTTGAGCCAGCCCAAGCTGACACGCGGGTTCCGCCAACTGTTCTTCAACAGCGTCTACGGCGTATTCCAGCAAGCACGGATGATCCAGGCGCGCAGCCGCTTGATGAGCGGCGATGAATCCGTGATGCGCATCGCCTCGGACCTGGGCTATGCCAACGCTAGCCATTTCGCCACGGCGTTTCGTAAGCAGTTCGGAATCAACCCCTCGACTCTCAAGAACGGCGGGAGAGGCAAATCATTTGGTGTTAGTGCGTTGTAAACGAAGTTGAGCCTAAGAGATCCAGATACGTTTGACGCAGGCAGGTGCGCAGCAAATCTGACGGATGCCACAGTGAAATAGGCCATGATTGCCAAAGCCACTTGAACATGGAAGGTTGGGAAGGTTGGTACTTTCACATGCTCGCAGCTGTCCAATATGAGTCTGCAACGAAAGTGTGTAACTGGCAATTATGCGCAGCCGGTGCTGCTTTCCATAACCTTGGAGGATAAATCTGATCTTTCAGAGGTGCTTTTTGAAGGTTGCTGCGGTGACTGTCATGGCTAACCCCAGCATGATCGCGCTAGGCAAAAAAAGAGCCATGGGATTGAGCGGAAAAGGCAGGGATAAGTAAATGATCCAGGGCGCGAACAGCAGTGGCATTACCGTACGCTTGGCGCGGTGATAAACAAAACTGCTTTCTCGGCCCGCGCCAAATTTGCGTAGGTCGCGGCGTATCAGGCCGTCAATAAACCCGGTGAACATAGTCACCAGAAACAGGGGAGTCGCTAAGGCCAAAATGGTCAGGCGCACTACGAAGGTAAAGGTCACATACACTGCAGCCAGCACGAAGTCCTCGATGCTCACGTAGAGCTGGTTGATCCAGCTCCAGAAGCCGTTGCCCTGGCTCGACATCCGCGCCTGTCGGGCAAAATCCGCAAAGCCAGTCTTGACCAGCAGCCACTGTTTGAGGCGCTCCAGCTCCTGAACAATCGTCGGTCCGGGTTGTTGGAGGATAAGTGAAGATTTGAAGTGCTCGCTGAGCCAGCCCAATTCGCTGGTCAGCATAGCCTGGCTGTGTCGCCAACCCTGATCGCCCCAGAACAGTAGCAGGCCGGCGAACTCGATGAGGATCGAGAACAGCAACGAGGCGATCAGCAATCCGATGACGCGCAGGACCAGACTGATCGCCGAGATGATCAATCCCGGACGCTGGATCGGTTGTGGCGGCGTGTTCTGGGTGGAAGTCGCCATAGTTCACCCCATTGCGCGCTGCAGAGTTGATGTGCGCAATACGTCTCCTGGATCGTTTTCTGCTGAATCGAAACCTGTGGCGGGGTAGGGCTACCCCACCTGATCCAGATCGAAGTTGGTAGTTGGGCCGCCACCGCTTGCGCTCCACCACTGTCCTGCCTGCTCGTTGTAGGTGGCCCGCATTCGCTGAGTGAGCTCCTGTAGGTCCTTGGGCATGGCATCGTCGTTGGAGGGTTTTGGCAATGGCATGCGGACTTTCCAGAGTTGCCCACCGGCCTGGAAGGAGAACATTTGTCCCTTGGGCAAACTGACGATGTGCGCAGGCTCGATCAGCGGCACGCTGGTGCTGCTGACACGGTCCTGTGAGGACGAGGTGAAGTCCGTATTGGCCTCAGGATCGGAGGTGTCGGTGGCGCCCGACACGAGGGTCATGGTCAGCACGTTTACCTTGGGCAACTGCTGGGTGAGCAGTTCAGCGGTGGCGGTTTCGCGCACGCGGAGCATCTGCAGGGTGTTGAAATTACCAATGACTTGGCCAGCCTTGGCACGGTTACCTATGCGCGCTTCGATATCGCTGAGGGTCTGGGTGTAGGCCGTCACCTGGATGCCGGCACCGCCACCCTTATTGATCAGCGGGATGAACTCATCGCCCATCAACTCGTTGAACTCGTCAGCGTGTAGGTTGATGAGCAGTTTGGCGCTGCTGTTGTTGCCCGATTGGGGCAGGCCATGGTCGATGCCGTGTTTGTAGATGTGTCCGGCGACCGAGACCAAGTCGGCGAACATGGAGTTGCCCACAGCGGCGGCCACCTCGGCGTCGGTCAGTGCATCCAAGCCGACATAGACGATGCCACGTTTTCGGATGATCTGCATCCAGTCGAAGATCGGCCGCGGGTCATCCAGGTCGGTGTAGTTGGGGGCCAGTAACTGGGCGGTCTTGCCGGTGGTGAGTTTCTCCAGCAGCGGCAGTAGCGAGGCAACGATCTTGTCGAAGTATGTACGGTCGTAGCGCACTGCCGAACGAAGTCCGTCCATTACTGGATCAAATACCCGTTTGGCCGCCAGGTACTGCTCGATGGCCACCACGCGCTTTTCGCGTCCCACCATGTGCCGGGGAATGTTTTTTTCGGTGAGCTTGCCTTCAAGTTGGACAATCACCTCCCAGGCCTTTGGGTCGGTCTTGGCGAAAAACTGCTGGGCGTATTCGATGAACAACGCATCGATATTGACCACATGTCGCTGGATCTGCAGGTAGTCCGGACGCCGACCCAACTCGATCAAAGCCCGGGCAATGATGTTGACGAAGCGCCACGCGAACTCACGGAAGGCCGCTGAGTTGCCTTCACCACTGAGTTGCCCAGCTATGCGTGACGCCACTTCCGAGATACGCCCGAAACGCCCCACTGCGTTGTAGCGCGCGGAGATTTCTGGCCAGCCTAGATGGAAAACATAGAATTCCTTTTCCCTCCCGGCGCGTTTGGCTTCCACGTACATGCGCTTGAGCAAGTCGGCATCGCCCTTCGGATCGAAGACGATGACCACCTCATGTTCAACGCGGTGAATGTCCTGAGTGATGTACACCTCGGCAAGTCGCGTCTTGCCTACACGAGTAGTGCCAAGCACCAGGGTGTGTCCGACCCGTTCGCCCAGTGGCAGACTGACCTCCGTTTCATTGGGCTCGACCCCATGCAACAGCGGCGAGCCACCTACCGGGGGCAAAGGGCGCAACGGATTGAAGGCACTGTCCCAGGCGGTGACACGGGCCAATGCAGAGAGAGGAAACGGTGCATGCTCCAGGCGCCGTTCGAGTCCGCGCGCCAGACGGTAGCTCGTCGGTTGGTCTACATAGTGGGCGAGCGCTGGATCTTGAGCTTCAACCAGGCGCTGGGTGTGCACGCGGGTCCAGCGAAAGCCGCGGCCCATGAACAGACGCTTGCGGCTGATCGGAATCTGCCGACTGGTCAGCTCGTAACGTGGCAGCCGACGGATATTGCGCCGATAGCGCAGCACCTCCCAAGCTTGTCGAAGCCGAATCAAGCCGAACAGGGCATAGGCCAGCGCCGCAATCAGCCCAATTTCGGGTGAAAGGGCCACAGCCCAGGGCGAGTATACGCATAACACCGCGGCGGCGATGCAGATCGCTACGGTGTACAGCTCCACCGCTGGCCGGAGCTTGGACTCCATCGCATGCTCGGTCATGACCTGACTCACTGTTCCAATGAGGTGGCAGTGATTAACACGGGGTAGTGCTCAATCTGCAGGCGGGCGGCGATGTCGTTGCCGTTCACCGGTAAGATGGTGATGCCCGGAGCGGCTGCTCGAATCCGGGCCAAAGCTTGGGTGTCGACCACTTCGACGGCAAGGCCTGCCGCACCCAGTTCCTGCAGTTCAGATGCGCGTTGACGCAGCCAGGTTAGCGACTGGGGATCGTCGCCCACCAGAAAGAAGGGTTGCAGGCCAGGCATGTTCAGGGCGCGAGATGCGATCTTGCCGGGACTCAAGTGAGAGCTGCGGACGGGCAGTATCCAAGCCTCATCGGCAAACTTGGAAAGGTCGGCAAACCCGGGCCGATCAGCCCCAACTTCGTTATTTATCGGCACGCCCATGGCTGGAAAATTGGGTGGGGTGAAGTCACTAGGCTGATCCCCGGCCACGGTCAGCTCCGGCTGGGCGAAAGGAGCTAAGAGCAGGATGACATAGCAGATAAAGGATATTCGCTTCATGGTGGTGTGCCCTGTTTGAAGGAAACCTGCAGTCGTTCGAGTTGTTTGGAAAAGCCGGCGCGGTAACGCGCGGCTGGCGTTCCTCCCGCCGGGCGGTGATAACGTCCGGCAGCCAACACCCAATCACCGGTGGCAGCGTGATGCTCCTGCAACAGCGCGGCGGTCACGGCGAGATTTCGGTAAGGGTCGAGGGCTTCGCAAGGATTGGAGAAACGTTGTCCGTGGTAACCCAAGTTGGTTTGCCCGAGTCCGGCATCGACCCGCTTGGGGTCATGTCTGGCGAGCGCCTGAAGCAAGGCGCGACAGGCAGCCTCGCGAGTGGCAAAGCGGTAAGGACTACCTGCGATGTTCAAGGTCCACGGCCAGGGAAGCAGTCGATCACGGACGCGGAGTCCACTCTCCTGCTGGGCAATCGCGAACAGCACCGTCGAAGGGATGCCGGCGTTATGCGCCGCCAGTTGATAGGCCGGAGGCGGAAGTTCGTCCGCCTGGGCGGCGAGCATCGTCAGCAGGAGCGCAAGACCACTCAGTCTAGGCGTTGCCATTGTCCGTTCACCTGTTGAAATGTGGCAGGCAATGGCCCCGGAGCACCCAGGCTGAACCAGCGACCACGGTCATGGTTCAGGGTGATCTGTCGGCGTTGAACCTGGGCCGGATCGATGTCCGCCTCCCGAGCCCAGCGTCGGACGCGTTCATCCTCGCCTTGGCTGCCCACCAGGTAGATATCGAATGCCGTGTCACTGCTTTGCAGACGCTGCGCTTCGGCGGTGCACGCCGGGCAGTGGTCCTCCACAAACAGGGCTTGGCGCGGAGCGACCGCTGAGCTGGTAGGGGACGGGGGTGCCATGCCCTGGATCGGCAGCAGCCCGGGAAACAGCTTGGCCCAGGCCGCGGTGTAAGTGTTTTGGTAGGCCAACTCGCGTTCGGCGCGTTTGGCTTCCAGCGCTACCTGTAATTCGGCATAGCGCTGGCGCTCCTGGTCGGTCTGGGCCTCGACTCCAAGTGCGGTCAGCGGATCAAGGTTCGGGCTCCAGAAACCGCGCGGGCCGGCTTGGATCTGTTCGAAGCGCGTCCACTCCTGCTCCGTCAGACCCCAGCTCGCCGCCTGTTGTGAGTCAGAGCGCCCCAGGGGAGCGGACTGCGTGTCCTGGATCTGTGACTGTGTCGCGACGGGGTTGCCCACCGCAGCGCCCATGGTCAGTAGCGAAGCTAGACAGACAACGGTGGGCAGTAGCGCTCTGTTCATGATCACTACTCAAGGGAGGTGCACAGTCTGATCTGGCTGAGCGGCCACCGCAAAGATGGCTGAGTTCGGCTCCAATCTTTTCAGGCGCCAGGCCCCTTGCTGCTCACCGCTATGTAGCAGCCGGACATCCGTGAGCGAGCGACTGTCATGAGGTGCGACCGCCAGAAAGCGCTCACCACCGCGGGACTCGATACTCAATACTGAAAACGGTGGCGAGAGCGGGGTGGGTTTGGGGCGAGCGGTCTTTTTCGGTTTCGTCGCAGAAGGCGTCGGCGATGGGGGTGATTGCTGGGTCTTGTGCTCCAGAAGCTGCTGCTCGACCTGTTCAAGGCGCGCGCTCAGCGCTGTCAGGTCTGCCTGGGTGGCGCGGGCTGCGAGACCATCGCGCAGTTCCTGTATCTCTTGCGCCCACTGATCCAACATCGGATCGAGGATATTGACCTGTTGCTCACCAGTATCGACCATCTGCTTCAGGTCTTTCAGCGCGTACTGTAGCTTTTCCTGTGCATCCTTGAGGGCGTCTGAATCACGTTGCAGGGTGCCCAGTGCTTGTCGGTATTGCGTGTTCGTGCTCTGCAGTTCTGTCATGCGTTGATATTGGTTGTACAAACCACCGCTCAGCCCGGCGACCGCGAGGCAAACTAACCCGACAATTAGGGTTTGGCACGTCGTGGCTTTCATGGCCGCGCCTCCGATCGATGGGGCAAAACGGGTGTGATCAACACGTTGCCAGCATCCGTTTTCAGCTGTACGAAGCACACCGAACGGCCGACTTCATCGGTGGTGAGTTGCCAAGCGGGGCCAGCCAGCACTTGTAACGCGCGGTGCAAAGGAATTGGACCAAGCCGGTAATGAGCCGCGGGCAGTGGCCGGGTGAACAGCACCTTCACCGATGAGGTCACGGGGCAGAGCGAATAGCCCGTACGCTGCAATACGTAATGCAATGCATCCTGCACTGAAGGGTTCAGGCTGGACGGGATGCTCACGTCAATGATTTGAGCAAGAAGATCGCGTTGTTCCGTGGTTGGCTCGGTACTGACAAGCGTGTAGCGGCCATAGCGAAGCTCTGCCGGATGGCTTGCTTCGGATATGCCCTTCAAGTGCTGGGCCCGATTGGAGCCGCCATCGATCTCTGGATAGGACGGCATTGGGTTAGGGGTTGACGTGGTGCAGGCACTCAACAAACCCAGCAGGCAGACAGGCGTGAAAAAACGCTCCATGGAAGAAACCTCATGTCAGATTCAGTGCAGAGCCTGACATGAGGCGAAAGAGTGATTCAGCGAGGAAGTCGATTCAAGGAAGGTCGTGTTAACGCCGAACACGTTGCTATTCATCAAAAATGGCGAGCCCATTCAAGACGGGAGCGTCGGGGTCGAAGATCAACAATCGCACATCCGCTAATGCCGCCAGATACAGTAAGTTGACCAAGGCTGCCGGGGTACCGGCATCGAGTTGCTCTTGCCTCAGCGATGAGTAAGGGAGGCCCTCGATTTTCGCCAGGTTATCGTCAGTCCAGGGTGTGCCGATCAGTTTGCAACCGATGCCATTGCAGCCCGCTAAGGCAAAGGGTTCGAACAGCAGGCCGGTTGGTCTGGGGTCAAAATTACCAGCCCGTACCTTCAGATAGCCCAATGCTTCTTCAGTGAGGTGTGCAGTGCTGATTTCCCAGGCTCGGCTGTAGTGCCCAGTCTCGAAACTCAAGCGATGGACCACGGACTTGGCTTCGTCCAACGAATCAAAGTCGCCGACGTGTAACTGCTCGTCGAACACGTCGCCCACTACGGCATAGATTACCTGGTGCACCAACCCGTTGGACGGGCAGCAACCAGCCAATTCATTCAGAATGAATTGGCCTTCACTGATCAAAGCGAAATCATCACTGAACACGCAGTAGACCAGTTGCAGCATATCGTCGGCTAGATGTACCTGAGATTCGTGTATAGGCCGAAAGCAGGGAGGATAGCCGTCCTCGTAGACAATCAATACTCGCCGTTCGATATACAGCTTGTCGTAGCCGCGAGCAAATGGGTTTGAGGCCGTCAGCAAGCCTTGGGCTTGGTGTGTAGGGTTCATAAGTGTGCTCCAGAATGGCAATAAATAAGGCGCCCGTAGGCGCCTGTAAGAGTTAAAGCCAGCCGTATTCGGCAAGGGAGAGCGGGCGGCCTTCACCCACGATGAAGTGATCCAGTACGTGAACCTCTATCAAGGCCAGGGCCTCCTTCAACCGTGCGGTCAAGACGCGGTCCGCTTGGCTGGGTTCTGTACACCCTGAAGGGTGGTTGTGAACGAAAATGACGGCCGCTGCGTTATGCGCGAGGGCGCGCTTAACGACTTGGCGGGGATGAACGCTGGCGCCATTGATGCTTCCGTGAAAGAGGATCTCGAATGCCAGAATGCGATGGCGAGCATCGAGAAAAATCACACCGAAAACCTCATGCTCTTGAGGTGCAACATTCAGTTTTAAGTATGAGGCCACAGTGTCAGGCGACGTCAGGATAGGGCCGCGGGCGAACAGCCGACGATCCAGAATATGCAGCGCTTCGTTGATCAGCTGGTTTTCGTGGACGATACGATCAGCCTCGAAATCCGAGGTCTCAATCAGTGTGAGTTGGGTGCTCATGGTGGTACCTCCGAAGGGAATAATCAGGGGTACACGCCCGAGGGGAGTGGTATCCCCGAGGTGGATAAAGAATCGTGGGTGTTAGCCGATGACGCGCTGTTTACAGCCGAGTGAATCGGTGGCGTTGACCGTGCAGAGGTGAACCACAACCGTCGCAGGGCAATGGGGAGAAGGCTTTTATTCCCCGACCGGTTTCGGGATCGAAGTCGGCACTGATGGGCATTAACCGAACCAGTCCACGATGGATGCAGGCGATGCGTTTCTCGATTTCATCCGTCGTGTAGTAGAGCGATAACGTGCTGTAGTCCTCGTAAGCCGCAGCGAACAGGCAGTCGTCGCAAAGCCAGAAGGATTCCATGTTGACTCTCCTGTGCTGATTGAAGAAAAGGCGCTCGATTGAGCGCCTTGATGTAAAACATCGTGGATTGTTCAGGCAGACTGAACAGTACGCGTGGCGACACGGCGGGCCGTGCGGGGAGTGGGTGGAGATTCAGGTTCAATCCTGGACTCTGTTGGGTTGTCGGTATCTTCAGCTTCGGCATCAGCCGACGTTGGGGAGGACTCACTGTTTGGCGCTTGCTCAGCAGGTGCTGTTGCTTCCTGCCTGGCGGGCGCTTTGTACTCGAACGTGCCGTTGACCTTGATCCAGTCGATGAACAACAAACGACCTTTCAAACTGGCGCCCGGTTGACCCTGCTTAGCGCCTTTCTCGTAGAGAAACGGATCGATCCACAGGTCGCCGATACGGAACGACAGCAAGACCTTTTTCTCGGCTTTGACGGCGTCCATATAGAGACGAATCAAACGCTCAGCTTCGCCTCCAGCGACCTTGCAGTCGAAGCGCGTGTACTCCACCGCATCGGTAGCACCGTGCAGGGCGGCGATATCGCAGGCCATGAAGGGTTGGCCGCGGCGGACTTGTACTTCACGAACACGGTTGAGGTAGCCGATACCGACGGTGTGCAGGTTGAAGTAAGTGGTCGCTTCTTGGGAGTGGTTGGCGTGGGCCATGGTAGTTCTCCTGTTTCAAGGGAAAACGGCGACGCACAATCCCTGACGGGGAAGTGAGCCCCCGTCAGGGTGGGTAAGGTAAAGGCGAGCAATGAACGACTCGCCACCGGCAAGCCGATGACGATCAGAACGATGCGCCTTGGGGGAATAGCGGTGCAGCAGAGGAGCGTCTGCGGTGGTGATCCGCAGGCATGGAGTAGTCGGCATTCATCACCGCTGAAGCGGTAACCGCGCGAGCTTCCGAACGCTGATCGCACTTGGGTAAACCACCACGAACGTGGCGTAGCCTTGAAGGTTTTGGCTACCTGGGCTGGGCTGTCGACGACAGCGAACCACGCCCTTTGTATAAGCCTGTCACAGGGGAGCGTCAAGACGCTGCAACCCGATTTTTTTAGGCCGGAATACGGTGGAAGTCACTGGAATTAAGAAAATTAAAAAAATGAAGAGGGGGCCTGGCGGGGTGCCAGGCGAGGAAGAGAAAAGCCACCTTTGACGGTCTTACGCAGTCGACAAGCGCCTCGCAACACCTGGTTGAACTGCGCCATGATTCGCCAACCGACCCTTGTCGTGGCCTGGGTCGGAACCTGCTGGCACGCATCCGCGCACAAAGGGTGCCCCGTGTTTCCCCGGCGGGCTCCGGGACTGAATACGATCGCCGAAGTGGATGACCGCTGTTGCCGGGCAGAGGCAACAGTGGTCATCCGCTACCGTGATCAGGTCGAGCACAAAACGGGAATTAAATTCCGCAGAAGAGAAGGCTCCGAACTCTAGGAGTCCGACCGAGCTACCCGGAGCAAATCGGTCTTGGGTCGCCGTTGGCGATGATCCTGAGGCACTACAGCAGAGAGGGTGGGACGAGGTCAAGGCAGAGAACGCATCGTTCCCATGATGATCGTCCCTTGGAACATCATGAGCGACGCGTAGCTTTACTGATCGACACCGTGCCCTTGCAATCTGGGTAGCGAGAGCATGACCAGAACGGCCCTGATTTTCCCTTTCGCCTGAGCATTGACGCGTTGCACATGGGGCAGCCTGGACTCGTTTCGACCGCTATGACCAAAGTGAGCGAGCGCCAGTGTGCGACCAACTGCGCAATCCAGTTCGCCTGCTTGGCAACGAACGCATCCAGGGTCAGGCGTCCCGCTTCGATTTCGTCCAGCGCCTGTTCCCAGATTGCGCTCATACCCGGATCTGCGACTGCGGCGGGTACCGCCTCAATCAAGGTATGGGCCGCGGCGGAGGCCATCAAGGCGCGTTTTTTCTTCAGCAAATAACCGCGATCAATCAACCCCTTGATGATGCCGGCTCGCGTGGCTTCGGTACCGATACCGGTGGTGTCCCGAAGTTTCTGTTTCAGGCGTGGGTCGTTGACCAGCTTGGACACATTTTTCATGGCCTTGATCAGATCGCCTTGGTGAGAGGTTTGGGAGCGGCAGTGCGCATCGACTTGAGTTCGACATCGTCCACTGCGCACTGCGTGCCCTGTTGCAAGACCGGTAAGACTTGGGACTGGTGACTGGGCTCATCTTCCTCGGTGTTTTCGCAGAGTAAGCCTTTCCATCCCTGAACCAGGATCTGTTTGCCGACAGCGGTCAAACGCTCTTCGCCACATTCCAGTTCGACCTGGGTTCCATCAAACTCATGATGCGGAAGAAACTGCGCAAGGTAGTGGCTACGGATCAGTTCGTAGACATGGCGTTCCTGTTCGGACATCCGCACAAGGTTTGCCGGCTCGGTGGTGGGAATGATGCCGTGGTGGGCGGTGACCTTGGCATCGTTCCATACGCGAGAGCGCAATGATCGATCGAGGCTTCCGAATGCAGGTCTGAGTGCAGGATCCGTTTTGAGCAGGGCATCGAGTACTGCGGGTGCCTCGTTGAACATACTCTCTGGCAAATAGCGGCAATCGCTGCGCGGGTAGGTGGTGGCTTTGTGGGTTTCATAAAGGGCTTGGGCGATGTTCAGGGTTTCCTGGACGCCGAGCCCCAACTTGCGCGAGCAGACTTCCTGCAACGTGCTTAGGTCGAAGGGCAGGGGCGGAGGTTCTCGAAAATGCTCAGTCTGCAACGAGAGTACCGTGGCGGACTTCTCGTCGGTGATGGTTTGGACCGCGTGATGGGCAAGCGCCTGTTGCAGGCAACGCCCCGCTTCGTCCCGTCCTGAGCGTGGCGGTAACCACGACGCGATGAATCGCTGGCCCAACGACGATAGGCGCACGTCAACGGTCCAGTAAGGCACCGGGACGAAGCCGGCAATCGCCCGATCTCGATCGACCACCAGACGTAAGGTGGGTGTCTGGACGCGCCCCACCGAAAAAACGCCGTCGTAGCCTGCCCGACGACCCAGGAGGGTAAACAAACGGCTGAGGTTCATGCCGATCAGCCAGTCGGCACGGCTGCGGGCTAGGGCTGAATGATAGAGCGGGAAGGTCTCCTGACCAGACTTCAGCGAGGACAATGCTTTACGAATCGAGGTCTCGTTGAGTGCGGATAACCAGAGGCGCTCAACAGGACCTTGATACTTGCAGAGCTCCAATAACTCCCGGGCAATCATTTCACCTTCGCGGTCGGCGTCGGTTGCGATGACGACGGTGGTAGCGTCACTGAGCAGGCGTTTGATGACCTTGAACTGTGCGGCAGTCTTGGGTTTGACCTCAACCTGCCACTGCGCGGGAATGATCGGTAGATGATCCAACGACCAATTCTTGTACTGAATGCCATAAGCTTCGGGTGGGGCCGTCTCCAGCAGGTGGCCGATACACCAGGTGACGGTTGAGTCGGTGCCGATCAGGCAACCATCACCGCGCCGGTTGGCTCCGAGCACCTTGGCGATGTCACGACCCTGGGACGGTTTCTCGCAGAGGAAGAGACGCATGGAACTGCTCCGGATTGAGTTCGGAGCAGCGTTGGTGAAAACAGCAGGGGCGAGATATGAGAAACCTGAATGACAGGTTCCTCATATTAGTCGGTGAGTGCAGCTTTGAATGGGCCGAGGCTGCTACCTTGTTGTAGCGTGGGCAACAGGATGAGTCTTCACGAACAGCGAGTAATCACTGGTCGGCAACTTCGCGCAAAGGCGCAATTTTTATACCTAAGCTATTAGGCCTTAGGTGGCGGCGCTTTGCGCTTGCTGGGCTTCGACACAGTTGAAATGGTTTGCTCGGTATTTTGCCCGACGTGTTTCGCGGCTGCTGACTGCTCACTGGATCGTTCCCGCATGATCACACTATGCACCCGGTGGGGCAGGACACCGACTCGACGGGCCTCGATCTTGAAGGTCACCCGCGCGTTGTCTTCGCTGTCCTCCCACTCATCGCGCACCGTACGACCTTCGACCAGCACGCGCATGCCTTTCTGGTACAGCGTGCTCCAGTGTTCAGCCTCACGGTGCCAGAGCTCAACTGGTGCCCAATAGCCACCTCGATCTTCATAGCTGCCTTCGCGTGGTACGGGGTTGTCGAAGTACACATTCAGCCGCAGCAAACGCCGTGGCTCGTCATTGCCTGATGGAAATTCCTGGAACTCTGGCGCACTGCCGATATTGCCTTCACCGACGAAAAAAGTACTCATCGTGATACCTCCACTGGGGGTGTGAACTGGCGCAGCAGCCGTTCGGCACTGGCCATTTTGATCGCGCATGTCGTGGCCTGGCGGTAGAGTGAATGCACCACGCTCATCTGCAGGTTCAGTGCAATGCGCTCGCATTCGAAACGGTGCAATCTCTCGCGTACGGCCTGCGGCACGGCGTTGTTGCAGATCTGGCGTTCCCACACCGCAACCCCCATGCGGGCAAAGTCACGGCTGCGCCAACGCAAAAAGGTGCTGCCAGCACCGGTGTTCTGGAGCACCAATCGAATATCCAGCAGCGAGTAAGGGGGCTGTCCGGCTTGCTGCACCACAGCCTCCATCAGGTGACATAACTGCGCCTCGATTTCCCTCGCCACCTGCGCCAGGTGCTCCAATTCCCCCTTACCCTTAAAAGGTTTTAAAAGGCCTTTTAGGGAGGCTGCGTGTTCGAGCTGTCGATAGGCATCCGGTGTCAACGCGTCGAAGGGCAATGGGTGAGCCGGGTTCATGGGATTCATGCTTCGCCCTCTAGCTCATTCACTGTTGCGGACGACGCTTCCACGTCCTCTGCCAACGCGTCAGCGTCATCCACTGGCACAGCACCACGACGAATGATTGGCGGCGCGAACTGGGAGCGGCGATGACCCTCAAGGATGTCCATGGGGGGTAAACCCATCTTCTCGATGGCCGCTATTGCACGGGCGCTGTTCGCCGCCATGTCATCGCGTGTGACGCCGGCATGCCGATAGCGCTGGGCCTGGGCGAACAGACTGCGCAGCAGATGGGCGCCGTCGTCGATCCAGGCTTCCATGTCGATGCGGCCGATCAGGGCGGTGTGATGGGCTAATAGAGTCTGGCGTACCAGGGTGTCGTAGTCGGTCAGTAGGTAGACAGCGAGAAAGCCCAGCTGGCTGCCGATGTACAACGGCAAGGTGACGGGGTGGATGTTGAGGTTGTCGCCCATGTCGATCTGTGTCGGCAGGTCCTGCCTGATTCGGTCCAGCTGTTGGGTCAGTTCCCGCATCCCAGCCTTGGCCTGCATCAGTTTTTCTTCGAGTTGCACGATGGCCCAGTCGGCATAGGGATCGTCCTGGGCCGCGGTTTGCTTGATTAGGTTGGTGACACTGATGTAGCCGGCCATGCCCATGATCGAGTGGACGCCTTCGCGGGCGGCCCGACCTTGCCAGATACGGGCGGCGTGGTGGGTGTGCAGGGTCAGGGTGATGCTGCTGCGCAATGAACCCAGATTGAGTTGATAGTGATCGGCCACGGTGTTGTCCTCGCATTCGCTTGGACAGGAACGTTGCGACAGATGAGGGTCAAGGACAGCCAAAAAGCTGAATGCGGTCTGTTCGGTTTGGTTTAAGAGGGTTAACTATGGAGACATCAGTGGGAGAAGATGTCCCGGCTTTTCCCTAAATGTTTCATAGTTTGGTCCAATGTGTTCGTAGAGTAGAACTCCATGGATTTGATGCCACTGGCATCAAATCTACTGACGTCCACCGCGTTTGCCGCTCAGTTGGCGCAGCTCACTCAGGCACGCTTGGGCAACGGCAGAAGCGGGTTCGCCCTGTTGTCGAGATGGCCGCGAGGGGGCGGGTGGGGGCGGTTCTGCAATGGGTGACGGTTCGGCCTGACATGCCCAAGGACGAAAGTCGCCGTTCAGTGCGCGCTGGATCAGGCCCATCAGATACGCCGCTGGCTTGCGGATCCCACCGGCCGCACAGCGTGCCCCCGCTTCGTTGAGCACCGCCTGACGAACCGCGGGTTTGAGCTTGTTCAGCGCCACAGCGATGGCCTGACGCTCGCTTGGGCTCAGGTGCAGCGCAGTGGGCCAGTGCAGGTTATCCACCGCTGGGGTCGCGCGCGGTACTGTACAAATACTTTCTTTTAATACAGTACAGGCGGCGTTCGGATTCCGAACGGTGCCGGAAACACTGGCGTTCAGACTCGGTTCGGAATCCGAACGAGGGCCTGCACGATTCCGAACGAGGGCATTTTCTCCCGGTTCGGAATCGTGCAGAGCGGCATCGGTTGCCGGATCCAATCCTTGCTGCGCCCAAAGTTCACCCCAACTGTCGAGCCGCGTCGGCAGTCGATCCCGATCAATATTCGTGTCTTGGCGGACTTCCTCCACAACGTGCTGGGCGACAATACGTACCGCCTTGGCGGCATGACCGAGGGCATGTCCGACCAGCGCCAGGTAATCCTGATCCAGTTCCATGGCTTCGGCGGGAGTTAACGGCTCATCGTGCAGAACGTACAGCGAACCTTGGATACGTCCGCTGAGCTGATCGCGTCCACGACTCACCAAACTGAGCCAGCGCGTCAACCTGAGCATCGTCAACACCCGAGAAATGGTTTCACGGGAGGCTGACGCACCGTAGGGCACGCTTGATAGGTAAGGCTGCAAATCCTCATAGCGCGGTGTGACCACGCCCTGACCGTGCAGCATGAGCCGAAACACCTGCCAGGCATTCCGTTCCAATGGCGTCAGCCGATTATCCAATAGCAGCCGACGTGGTACGACTTCGTGTGATTGGCCGCTGAACAAAAAGCCCGCCTGTAGAGCCTGGTTGGAGGGCTGTTCAGTGGTGGGGCGTGCGGGCCAGCGGTCACTTAGTTGCTGGGTGCATTGCTGCAGGACACGCTGCCAGCGACTGGACGGGGCAGTGTTCATGCGCCGTTGCTGTACTGGTCGATCTGCAGCCACACGATGGTCAAGCTGATCTGTTGCTCTTCGGCCAGCATCATCATGGCGTCGAGCTGATCCTCGGAACCGTCCTGAGTGCGTAGCTGGCACCATCGCTGCCAGAGCGCATGTTCCTGGGCTTCGCTCAAATGTTGAGGACGGCCCTTACGGGTTTCTATTTTGAGCAGACGCCGACGCAGGGCGGTTTCGGAATGCGCCAGGCCGAAGCGCTGATACATGATGGTGCTGCTGGCGCCGAGCTTGAGCGCTCGATTGATCAAGCGCTCGTTCTGCTCGTCGCGCTCGGCTTGTTCGATCAACCGGTGCAGCACCGGCGAGTCGATCTTGACCTCTACCCAGGGTACGGTGGCATGGGCCAGGCGTGACAGTGTGGTGGGCGGTAGGGATTGCAGCAGGAAGATGTCGTCCTCACCCAGTCCGAGTGCTTTGCAGCGCTGCAGGTTGCCCTGGCGCAACTCGTGTAGCACCTGGGTCAGCATGGCCTGGTTGAGCACGTTGAAGGACAGGTTCATGGCAGCTCCTTCGGTGACTCATCTTCAGGGGTAAGCGTTACGTCGATCAGGCGACGGGCCAGGCGGATCAACCGATACAGTTTGATGAGCAGACTGTCGGGCAATCGCTCCAGTCCCACATCCACGGCGGGACGATCTGTCAGCGGAAGTTGATAGATCCCCAACAACAACTGGCCGAACAGCGCTGACGGCAGTTGCTTACGATCTTCCCAGTTGACCTCGTCTTGAGCGCGCAGCAGGGCCAGGAGCAGTAGGTGAACGCCGGCCGCGCGAGGCACTGCAAGATCAACTCGCTCGATGTTCAGGGCGAAGCCCAAGCCATGCTGCTGGTCGATGATGCTCTCGGGATGTCCGGCATAGGCCGCCATTTCCCGCGCCAGTGTGGCAATGGCGGATCGCAGTTGTTCGGGGCTATCCAGTGCTGGTGCGATGGTCCAGATGTCGTCGATCGTGCCGGCTTCGAAGGTCGGTAATGCTTCAGTGGCAGTCTCGCGATCGATCTGTTCGCGAATCAGTTGAACGCGAGACGGAGGACTGACTGCTGATACGGCATTCGTTTGGGGCGGTGTGAGCGGTTCCTCTCGCGTTGGTTCGGTCTGGGGCCTAGTTTCAGTTGATTTGGGATGGGACTCGGAGGAGGGAGCTCCTGCCGCGGCGACATCAACGCTCGGCAGATGGTTGTTCTCCGAAGGCGTGGTGACGACAACGCCGGGCGTCGAGATGACCTGCTGGGTGTCGCTCAGTTCCAAGGCCAACATACGGTAGGACTGTCTGAGCAAGTGGCTCATGCGTTCGAGCAGTTCATCCTGAAGCGGCTCAAGATCGAATGACTCGGGTTCGGCATCAAAGTAACCCAGGGTCTCGAGCCAAAAATCGGCGAACGCAACGGGGGCGGTTGGATATCGGTTCCAGGTTCGTTCAGCCTGGCTACGTAGACCGATCAGGCGCTCTATTTGAGGTTTGCCCAAACCGGCATACAGGGTTTGTGGAATGGCGGGCAATAAGTGTTCGAGGGTGTCCAGCATTCGGCTGATGTGCGACTGCGAAATCGGATAGCCTCCAGCGGCAAGATGTCGTGCCAACTCACGTTGCGAGAGCACCGCTCCCTCTGCTTCGAGCATGGTTTTGAGTTTGGCCACCGCCAGAGCCCGTTCGATGAACGTGAGTTGGCCGTGCAGATCGCTTTCGGCCAGATGGCCGAGTAGGGCGGTGAGTTCATTGGTCCAGGGCCGGAACAGGCAATGAATGCGAAAGAAACGCTCATCGCGGGTTTCCTGCCACAGCTCGCCGAGAATTGCCAAGCGCGTATTGCCGCCGTTGCGGATGATGAAATAGGTTTCACCCGGGCGGCGGGTAATCGGTGGCGGTTGATCCAGCCCGCGTTCACGGATTGAGGCCTTGATATCGTCGTACAGCGGATTACGGATGAAACGCGGGTTGTGTTCGTAGGGCCGCAACTGCTCCAGCGTGACCAACATAGGCGTGTCAGCAAGTGGATCGGACAGCCGCTCCAGTTCCGGCCCTCGAGGGAAATGGTCCCGTTGCAGCTTGTCGGTGATCTCCTCCTGACTGAGCTTCTTCATTTGAACTGCCTCAGTTAACGCCGGTTGCGCAAATGGTCACCGACCTCGAACTTGACGATCTCGGCAGTGCCCGAACCTTCGAAATGTTGGGAAAGTTCTGCGAGGAACCAGCCCACGGCCGAGCGCCCACCCTGCAGGCGAAAGACCACGGTGCAGTACTCCTCACAGGGTGGGTGGTGTGGTTGAGTGGACGGTGGAACGATGATGGGAAGTTGATCCAACATCAGAAAACTCCTAGCCAAACGGTTGGCCTCAAGATCGATCAAACACAATGCCGGGGTGAGAAGTGCCGGCTTGGTGATTTGTCTCATTGAACCTCCGCGCATCGGCTTACCGAAGAGATCGCTTTGTGCCATTCCGGAAGCAACTCAATGGCCAGCGCTTGCATGGTTTCCAGCGCAGATGGCGAGCGTCGCTCCCGTGACTGGCGTGTCTCGACTCTGTGGACCGGCAGGCCAAGAGAGGCCGCATTGAGATAAGCCACTCGGTCTGAAACTACGGTGTCTAGAACCGATACGTTGTTAGCCCCAGCAAAGGTCTCGCGCAGGCCACGGATGATCATCCGGGTGTCCACTCGAATGGCATTCACCTGGTTCAGTAGCAGTCGTAAGGGTGGGGGTGGAATGCCCAGGTGGCGGAAAGGTTCGAGTTCGCTGAGTAGCTTCAAGGTGCCGCGCTGCAGCTCGCGGGCGGCGAGCATTTCCGGGGTTATGGGAGAGAGGACGAGGTCGGAGGCCAGGATGGCCATCTCCAGCAGCACGCTACGCGCACCTTGGGTGTCGATCAAAAGCAGGTCGTAACGGGCGCGGAAGTTGTCGAGCAGATTGCGTAGGCGTAATCGCCCGTCAGGGGCGTGCAGCAGCAAGGTACTCAGTCGACCTTGATCGTCGTTGGAGACGATCAGATCGAGCCCTGCAATCACTGTCCTGGAAATAATCTGGGCAGGCATAGCTAGGTTGAGTGCGATGAACTCGTACGCACCGGCATCAGCCTTCTGGCTCAAGGCGTAATAGCTGGAGAGGGTGGGTTGGCTATCCAGATCCAGTAGCAGGACGCGTAGGCCTGCGTCAGCCAGTAGGCCGCCGAGATTGGCGGCTACTGTGGTTTTGCCCACCCCGCCTTTGGTGGAAACCACCGATACCACACGCATAGCATCAGGCCTGCTGATCTAAGCGTTCAACGATCCATCGTTCGATCTCCAGCGAGTCCCAACCGACTGCCCGCAAACCAATTCTTTTGGCTTGAGGGAATTTACCTTCCTTCATCAAGTTGTAGATATGAGCCCGCTTGAAGCCGGTTTTTCGCTCCACCTCGTCACGTCGCATGATGTGGCGTTCAATGTTGTCTGCGCGCGCGGGCAGGTAGTGAGCCAATTGATCAGTCATGTGGAGCACTCCATAGCACTTGCTGGGGAGTTGCCATTCAAGAACAAGATGGGTAAACGGACACCGAAAAATGCGATAGCGGGTCTCGCGGGTTTCGGTATCTACCCAGAGTCATCGATGCTGCGCCTAGCCGCCGCGAACTTTTCTTCAAGAGTACGCTGGCTAAATCCAGCTTTGTTGCGATTGTGAGCCATCAGAGCGCTGATGATGGACGCTTGGCTGGTGAAGGGTGAGTAGGGTTTACCACTCGGCGTTTTTGCTAAAAACAGGTTAACCAGAGTGCCTATCAGTTGAAGGTAGGCTCGTTCATTCCGAGCGTTTGGTTTTTTATGTTGATGGACTAGGTTTGTGAGCTTGGTGTTGTCTCTGCGAAGGGCTTGGACTTCTAGTTCTAGCTTTCCACTATGGTCTTTCACATTTTTGTAAAGTGTCTTTAGGGCATTGTTTTCTGTGATCAGCGTGTTTACTAAATCAATGTCGTTGTTGTGGAAACTTTTTCTTTCTAGCGTACTGAATAAAAAATTTGGTTTTTCCAAAGGATAGAATTTTACAAACCAGCTCTTTAGATCTACATGTCGTATTGTAACCAGAGAGGGTTCAATGTAGGCTCTAGAGGGAGTTGTGATGCCGTAGTATCCGTAAATTAGCTCTCCATGAAGGATGGCATCCCAGAGAATATCAAGTTTTTCCTGGATGCATGCGGGGACTACATGCTTCTCTGGCTGATAAATAGAGGAGGACGCCTCGCGCAGTATTTTAGATTCAAATTCTTCAAGGCCACACCAGCGCACCGCTACTTCGATAGGGCGGTAAAATATCTTAGTGCCAAGCTGTTTAGGAATATTTTCTTCCATGAAGACTCCGTGTCGTAACCATCCCATTGTCTATGGTTGGTTGTCACAGTTCTTAACTGGTCTTTTGTATTCACCGGGCTTTTCGTAATAGCTTCAATGGTTACTCTATTGACGCCTCGCCGACCTCTACCTACCTCCAGAAATGCACATCCTTACCCGGAGTACCACTTTGCATCATATACGCTAAGCAGGAACTCTATGTGCTCGTACTACACGTACGAATCTACGAGGGGCGGACAGGTTACTGTCGTCCCCAACACGACTTGGTCGAAGACCGGTCTCTTATGTATTTCTCAGTAAGCGTCCGCTAAACACACCACCGCCGGTACGGATGCCATTTCTGAAGAACATCAACTACCTCCAGTTCTGCTTGCGAGGTTTCGGTCGATTCTTGCGGTGTGTCGCCCGAGGCATTACGACCTTCGCTTACCCCGGGGACACCTGAACCTAGACCGGCTCGTGCCGTCTCAGGCGACCTGGTACAGACGGTGTTCGACCAGCGCGCTGCCACGCAGTCGGCGTGCTGCTTTCGCGCCCGCGAGCACGGCCAGATCCAGCAGCGGTTCGAGGATGACAACGGTCATGTAGGCGCTGCCGAAGGTAAGGATTGACAGTGCGTTCTCTGCCGTGAAGCCCTTCCCGTAGAAGGCCCAGAAGGCAACCCAAGCGACGATGCCTGACTGGAAAACAGTGGACAGGCCTAGTGCCTGGCGATAGTTCAGATCCACGTAGGGCGTGTCTGGCGCGATTATACGCCGCGCCAGGGCAGCAACCGCCAACAGCGGTACCAAAAGGGTGGTGACGTTCATGCCGTACTGCGGAAGGTCGAATTGAGCGAAGAACAAACCCTGGATCAGCAGGCCTAGAGCGAGACCTGCCGCCGCGGGCGCGGCGCCGAACAACAGGAACAGCGTCGAGCCGAGTATGAGATGCACCTCGGAAACGCCGACCGGTTGGTGCGGTAGTAGCTGAAAGAAGCCAAACACCAGCGACGTGGCGGCGGTGGTGCGAGCTACCAGCGAGACGGCACCTCGTTCGCCAATGGCGTCCGCGGCGAGTTTGACGGTGTAGGTGCCGACGCTTGCGGCGGTAACATAGCTCAGCCAGAGTTTTCCGGCTTCCACCAGGCCAGGTTCGATATGCATGACGATGACTCCTTGGCCGCCTCGGCGACTTGTTAGGGGAAAAATAGAGACAACAAAGAAATTGCTTCGACCTCAGCAGGCGGCTCGACTGATCGCTACGGGCTCGCGATACGGCAGATGCTCGTGGGTGTGCCCGTGGGCCGGCGGGCAGCTTGCATTGACCAGTGCCACCGGTTGTCCATGGGGGGTATTCAGGTAAGCCTGCCGCCATTCCTCGACCCGCTGTGCGATGTCTTCCATACCGGCCAGGCCGAGTGTGGTGACCATTCTTTCCATCGCCGTGATCCATTGCCGGTAGTAGGCGTCATTGACGCTTTCTCCGGGTTGCGCCGGTGCAGCCTTGATCTCTTCGCTGAACACCTGCACCCAGTCCTTCCAGGGGAACAGGCCGGCTTGGTGCAAGTGCACCAGCAGGGAAAAAGCCTGGGCCTGCCAAGGCTTGTCGAATACCGGGCCTTCATCGTCGAGAGGGAGACCGACGGTTTTGTAGTCGTGGTGCATGCTCGTGTTCATACGGCCTCCAGGTAGTTGTCCCACAGGTCAATGCACACACTGTCCGGCCGCGCGACTCCCCACAGTTCTTCAGCGCTGAAGCGCACGGCATAGACCTGCTGCGGCTGCTCGCCCAACCCGTGGGCCATCGTGTCCGGGGTGGCGAACGCTCCATGTGCAATCACGATTGAGCCAACCTTACCGCGCGCGTAGCGTGGCAGTCGGGTGTGGTTGGTAGGATTTAGGTTCTTCGTCCGCACCCGGTCACCGACTCGGAACTGACCGGGGATATCTTCTTTTGCCCGCGAGGAGGCGCCGCCGAGCACTACGGCCTCGACGATGTCCGGTGTTAACACCGTGACAGGCTGTGTCGGTGGGCTCGGTTTGGCCGTGCCCTGCAGTTCGGCGGCGCTAATGACGCCTTTTCCCGTCAGCAGGGTCTCAAAGGCGTGCAGCCAGTGCTCGTAGTAGCTCGCCTGCAGGTATTCGGCTGGTTCCATGCGTTCGATGGCGTGGCGGAATTCGTCGACGTTGAAGTACCCGCCGACGAAGAGTGAGGCGAAGAGCGGAAAAACTCTACGCTCCCAGTCATGATGGAAGATGGGTTCGTGCTCTTCCGTGAGCACTGGGCCGAAGCCATGCATACCGCCCAGGTCGTGTATACCGTTCATAGGTTTTCTCCTTCTCAGATTCAGACCACGTCATCCGGTTTCTTAGGCAGGCCGGTGCCGATCATGGAGTCGCGAGTCACGAGTTCGATCAGTTGTTCCTCGCTCCAGCCGTCAGTGCCCGCCGGACGTTCCGGTAGTACCAGATAGCGCAGCTCAGCGCTGCTGTCCCAGACGCGAACTTCCTTGTCATCGGGAATCGTCAGACCGAACTCGGCCAGCACGCTGCGCGGGTCGATGACTATTCGTGAGCGATAAGGCGCAGACTTGTACCAGACTGGTGGCAGACCCAGGGTCGGCCAGGGGTAGCAGGAGCACAGTGTGCACACCGTCACGTTGTGCACGGCCTGGCTGTTCTCCACTACCACCATGTCTTCGCCCTGAACCCCGGAAAAGCCCAACTCGGCGATGGCTGCGGTGCCATCTTCCAGCAGCCGATGTTTGTACACGGGATCGAACCAGGCCTTCGCTATCACTTGGGCGCCGTTGCGGGGGCCGACCTTGTGTTGGTAGGTGTCCACCAGCGCGTCCATGGCCATGGAGTCGACCAACCCCTTTTCCGTCAGCAGGGATTCGAGCGCCTTGACGCGCAGCTCGATGGCCTCCGGAGGCTCAGTGTGATCGTGATGATGTTCGTGTGTGTGGCTCATGTCTTTGCCCCCTATAGAAGTTGATGAAATCGCCACCAGCATTACTCACCGGTGAAGATCCGTTCGCCACGCGTCGAAATGGATACTTGGGATAAAGGTGTACTCATCGGTTGTTTCCTCATCTGCCTATACGGATGAACAGCAAACGTTCGACGCGCGACGTTTTGTGAGTCTGCGGTGGAGCAGGCTTACAGCGTCTGCCAATCGACAGAAGCCTCGAATGCGGCTGCCGCTTGATAGAGGGTGCCTTCGGCATAATGCTTGCCGACCAACATCAGACCCACTGGCAGCCCGTCCACCAGGCCACAAGGGATCGACATGGCCGGGTGACCCGTAATGTCTTGAGCGGCAGTGTTGCCGAGCATCTCCAGCGCCCGGGAGACGTTCTCGGTGATCGAGCAACCCGGTTCAGGCAGCGGCTGGGCGATGAGCGGTACCGTCGGCATGACCAGCAGGTCGTAGGTGTCCAGCGCCTTGTCATAACCGGCTCGGGCAACGCGTGCGATGTTCTGCGCCTTGGCGTAGTAACGGCCGTTGTAACGCTCCAGACCAAACTGGCCGACGAACATGCAGAGCTTGAGCGACGGGGACAATGCATCCGCCTGATTGCGCCAGCCGGCCTGTTTGTCCAGTAGCCTAACGTCGTACAGCCCCTTCCAGTTAAAACCTGCGCCATTGCCGTGCATCATCTGCATTGTCAGGCCTTCGCAACCGATAGGGCTCCACAGCGATCCCGCCAGGTTGTGTTCGGGAACGGATACTTCCTCGACGACGGCGCCCAATGCCTCGAATTTTGCGATGGCGCCGCGTACTTTCTCTGCGACGCGTGGGTCCTGGTTGGCGAGTTGAAAGCCTTCCAGCAGGATCCCGATCTTGAGTCCGCTTACGCCTCGCTCCAGATAGTCACTATAGCTGTCGACTTTAGGCGCAGCCTGGCGTGGATCGAGTCCATCCGCTCCGGCCATGACTTCGAGCATGAGTGCGTTATCGCGTACGTTGCTTGTCATGGGGCCGACGTGATCGAAAGTGGCTTCAATCGCCATGACACCGGTGTAAGGCACTAAACCCCAGGTGGGCTTCATGCCATAAATGCCGCACCACGCTGCAGGAATACGGGCAGAGCCACCCTGGTCACCGCCAATGGCCAGATCAACCTCGCCTGTGGCCACCAGCGCCGCGCTGCCGGAGGACGAACCGCCCGTTGCGAAACCATGGCGCAAAGGGTGGTGCACGGGAGCTGGGTCTGAGGTATGGCTACCACCGGAGAGGCAGTAGTGTTCACAGGTGGCTTTACCAAGGATAGTTGCTCCGGCGTCCAGCAAGCGCGTCACCACGGTGGCGTCAAACGAGGGTACGAAACCCTCCAGTGGCGCGGCGCCGTTCATCATAGGAACACCGGCTAGAGAGATATTGTCTTTGAGCGCGACGGTCTTGCCGACCAACTTGCCTGAACTGGCACCCATCACCTCGGTCTTGTAGTACCAGGCGTTTAGCGGGTTTTCCGTGCCTGAAGGGCTATGAACAGGACCGCGCTCGTAGCGCACTGGAGGGGTAAAATCGGGTAACTCGTCGACCAGGTCGTACGCATCAAAACTTGACTGCATGAGTGCCAGATATTCACCGGCTTGTTCTGGAGTCAACGCCATATTCAGCCGACCGGCGATGTCCAGAAGTTGATCAAGGGTGGGGCGAAGAATTGCCATAGTGGGATCCTGTCATTAGTCCGAACAGCCCCTATACAAGGCGCTTCGGAAATGGGTTGTACGATTTTTTTGGTGGTTGCCGCGCAAATTAATGGTTCGGCGACGGCAACGCGGTAATTGGGGTCGAGCAACTAAAGTAAGCTGGAGCCTTGACTGCTGCTTGGTTGGGCAGGACAGGTGCTTGGTTGAGCAGGACAGCCCGATATCGGATGTTTTAGTTCAATACTGTGTTCGGCGCGTCGGGATACAAGTAGATCCTCTTGCTCGACGGATCCAAGGTAGATCCGCCTGTGCTCTTCCGCTTGGCTGAACAGGACGCCCGTTATGCCTATTACGCTCAGAACACTTTCAGGAGCCGCAGGTTGAGGCGCGCATCTTCCTTGAACCCTTGCTCGACCTCTATGTCCTTGCCGATCTGGGCTTGGATTTGCAGTGTTGGCTCAATAAAGTGCGTCACGGTGAAACGAGCATAAGAAGTGGAAACGCCGTTGTGCTGATCAATGCCGTCCACGGTGGTCGCGGAACCGCTGATGTATCCAGCGCCGACTGCGAAGGTGGTGCTCGGCGTCCAGGCGTAGCGCACCGCAGACTGGTACTCGTAGCGAGTGTCTTCTTCGAGTTTTACGCTGGTCGATCCGTAGTCATTATTGGCTGAGACCCAAGACGCCTCAGCCACGGTGTCCAGCGCCCATTTCTGGGAGAAATGGTGGATGTAGGCAGCCTGTAACGTGGCACGCCAGCGGTTCTCTCCGAGATTCAGGGCGTCGTTTTTGTCGTAGCTGCCCACTGGAATATACAAGTAAGGGGCCAGTGCAAAAACATCTTTGTTGGCGGTGGGTAATGTCCACTTTAGCGGTGCAGAGATGATCGGGTCGCCAATGCCGCGAGTGTCTCCAAGGGCGCCAATATCGCCCGAGGCGTTCATCTGACCGAAGGGCACCAGAAACTGGGGTTCCCAGGAGAGGTTCTCCGAAAGACCAATAGCGCGGACGTAACGCAGGATGCCTATGTCCGAACTGAGCTTGGCATTGTCGGAAACCTTGTGGCCATTCTGGTATTGGTCCGAGCGATCGGCATGTTGATAGTAGAGCAGCAGGGCATTGGCGCCGGCCGGCAACGGCTCGAAATCGCCCGGAGCCACTTCGATGGCCTGGGTTTTGAAAAAGGGCAACATGCCCAGTACGAGTAATGAGTGGTTCAGCTTCATGATCGAATTCCTGGCAAAAAGGGTCCCCAACCCCATGCGCTGGAGGAGAGGGACCAAAACTGTTCGGGAAGAGCTCGGTGTCAGGGCGGAATCTGCATCAAGGCCGACCCCGGTATTCCTGGTCGTGTCGGGTGTCAGTTACTAAGGCACCGCGTCGCGCAGCATTCCAGTATGCGGATGACAGTTGAGGTACTCGAACAACTGCTGGCTGCCATCCGATACCGATACCTCGTGGTACAGTCGCAGCTTCGAAAGGCCTCCGATCACGCGGAAGAACGTGGTGAAAATACGTAGGTGAGTGGGGTGGGATTCGGCCCACCGCTCCAGTTTGTCGAGTGAACGCCAGTGACCGATGTCATAGGCGATGTCGAGCAAATTGCCGTCTAGGTCGATGTTGCGGACGAAGCGGTTGCTGTAGCAACCCAGTGCTTGCCCCTCGTCGCGCAGGAAGTCCATGCCGTCCTGCAGTGGCGGCAGCATCTCGTTGAAATACAGCGCGCGTTCTTCCTCGCCAGCTTCGACCCAGTCTTGTCCGGAGCGGATCAGCGTCAGATTGTCGTGACCACGCACCACAACCCTGCCGCCCTTGGCGGGGTCGCCGGAAAGCACTTGTAATTCGCTGGTCGGCTGCATCCAGTCGGTCTGTGAGACCGCAAAGCGGTCGCGTGCCGAGCCCCAGTAGCCGTGCTCCTCGATTTCGCCGCTGATGCCGTCCATGACGGCACCGATGCCAGGCAAATCTTCCTTGAAGGCATACAGCGTCTCGAACTGCTCGGCGCGCGGCGCGATGACCTCTCGGAAATACCCCAGTCCCTCGTTCAGGCGCGCGTCATCACTCCACCAGTCGGCCACCGGCGGCGAGCGTAGCCACTGGCAATAGGCAACTGGATCACGCCAGTAGCCAACGACGATGAAATTTCCGTAACCCTGATTGTCGAGGTGGTAGGTCATGTCGTGGTTCCCCGGGCCATTGGCGAGGGCGAAGCTGGACACAATGTGGCGCATGGTCTCTAGAGCGGCGGTGCGCTGTTCTTCGCGAAATTGCACGCCGAGGTAGGCCATCACGACTTGCTGAACGCTTTCGTCAGCGCGGCCGACAAACATCGGGAAGGGGGGCTGGTAGTCGTCGTGAACCCGGCGGGACAGTGTCCGGGGACATTTGAGGTGTTTATCGATTGCAGATTCCATGGGGGCTCCGTTATTGCCGTCTCAGGCGGACGGTTAGTGGTTCAACATCCCAGTGGGTGTTGTCGTTTTTTGCTGGAACAAATCTTTTGGCGTTGCAGCACCAGCGCCCCGAGCTCCAGTAGGTAAGTGGCAAACTCTTCAGGTGCTATGTCCCACCGCTGCAAATACCAGAATGAGTCGGACAGTCGTTGCTGTTCTTGTGGATGCATGGGCCACCTCATCATTTGCGTTTGGAGGAACACGGTGTGGAGTAAAAGTTATCTAGGGGCGATGAGATGCGCTTGGCTCGAATGGACAACCGTTTGGTTAGGAAGGACAGCCACAAAAAGGGCTGGGAACTCTGATGTGCAGTTATGGTGCGGGATGCTGCGACGAGGAGCATGTTTGTCTCAAGATATGGCACCGGGATCGCTTTGGCGTATTAGGAGGATCTCCCTAAACAGCCCTCTAGCTCGGGCGTGTAAGGTGTTGGCCAGTGGTCTGTACACCCACATTCGCAAGTAAGGAGAAGGATGGCCTGCTTATTGCTGAGCTGGCTGGCAACCGGTACTACCGCCGTTTTGTTTAACCGCAGCGAGGTGAAAGCGATGAGCCAGACCAGTCAGTACTCGACCCTAGCGGTCACCGCGCCACGTCGTTTTGAGTACTGGAAAGAAGTGGTCTGTCATCACTGTCTGGAGGCAGACAGCAAACCGTTGGCGCAGAGTGATTTTGATGGTGCACTGGAGGTTCACAGCATGGGGGCGTTGGACATCTGCACGTTGTCCGCCCCCCTGCACTATTGGGAGAGGTCCGCCCAGCACCTGCGCAATGATCCCAACGATGATCTGTGGCTGGGTTTCACTCGGCGTGGTTATGGTGAACTGGAACAGGGAGAGCGTAAGGCAAAGCTGGTGGGGGACAGTTTGTTTCTTTATGACGCATCTCAGGCATTCCGTTTCAGTCTGGGGGGGGCCGAAAACCACCTGGTGCGCATTCCAAGGCAGTTGCTTAGCCAGCAATTGCCAAATATAGCGGAGTGCACCGCGGTGGTCCTCGATGATCGTCGCCCAGGGGTGACCCCGTTACGGGAGATGTTACGTCAAGCAGCGAGTCCCACTTCTAGCCTCCAAGATACGGGAATATCCAGCCGTTACTCCAACATGCTGCTCGAGCTGCTAGTGATTAGCCTGGAACTCCAGGACTTGAAGAACACGCACGAAGAGCTGGATCTGTATGGGCGGATCATGAATTATATCCATCAGTATCTGACCGAGCCGGACCTATCGCTTGAGCGCATTGCTCAAGCCCATCATGTCTCTACTCGGACCGTCACGCGCGCTTTCGCCAGGTATCAGAAATCTCCGGTCGCGGAGATCTGGAAGGAAAGGCTGCTTGCCAGTCGGGATGCCCTTGAGCGAGGTCAGGTGCGTAGTATTTCCCAGGCGGCACTAGATTTCGGTTTCTCTGATTTTTCCCATTTCAGCCATGCGTTTCGCAAGGCATTCGGTTGTGCTCCCCATACGCTTTTGCGCCGAGCTTGAAACAGACCGCATTCACCAAGCCTGAAGCCAATCCTTGAAGCCATGGGATCAATACCGAGGCATGGAGGAGTGCGCTCTTCGTGCAAATATTCAATGGGGCGCTTTTAGCCCTTGGATGTGCTTTGGGTAGAAACAACCATCAATCAACCCTGACTTATTCTATTGACCACGCCTGCTGCGTGGACTGCCAGGTGAGGAGGGCTACGCGGATGACAGGCTGGTGGGTTTCAGGACGCAATGGCAGGCTTAGCAGTTTCCGGTGCGACTGCAGGAGCGCTTGGCCAGGCTCGGTCTATACCTCAATGCCTCGAAGACACGGCTGATCGAGTTTGGTCGTTTCGCTGCGGGAAATCGTAGGAAGCGGGGGGCTAGGCAAACCGGAGACGTTGGACTTCCTGGGCTTTTCGCACTGATGTACTAGGCTTTGTACGAAAAGTACTGTCGCAAACACCGCATGGAACAAGCCAGCGAGACCATAGCCGCATAACTTCTCGCCAGCTTGTCGAAGCGGGTCACGATGCGACGGTTCTCCTTCAACCAGCCAAACATGCGCTCAATGATGTTGCGCTGTCGGTACTTGGGACGATCAAAAAGCCTCGGCAAACCGGGCTTGGGCTTGCGTTTCATGTCGCGTAACGGGATCACCGAGCGCATCCGGTAACGGTCGCAGTATTTGCGTAAAGCCTCGGCGTCATACCCCTTGTCGGCCAATAACCATTGGCAGCGTTTGCGAGGACGCCCGCGCAGGCTGGGTACAGATGCGCCATCCAGCAGGG
Organism: Pseudomonas sp. 37 R 15; assembly: GCF_900004865.1. Lineage (NCBI taxonomy): Bacteria > Pseudomonadati > Pseudomonadota > Gammaproteobacteria > Pseudomonadales > Pseudomonadaceae > Pseudomonas > Pseudomonas sp. 37 R 15. The sequence continues at coordinate 124,617 of NZ_CVTV01000030.1, forward strand.
GCTGTGCATAGGTGATGTCGCTGGCATTACCGCCCGACAACAGAAAACGCAGCGGTATTCCGTTGGAATCGCACAGCATGTGAATCTTGGTCGTCAGGCCGCCCCGGCTGCGGCCGAGCGCGTGGTCTTGCGGTTCTTCAGGCCCCCCCTTTTCCCGGCACCTGAAGAGGCTCGGGTTGCTCGCACTGCGGTGGAGTCGATCATCCAAGTCTTCAGATCGATCATGCCCTTCTCGTTCAGTTTGAGATGAAGGCGCTTGAGCATCTGATCGAACGTGCCCTGGTTACGCCAGTCCCTGAACCGCTGATAGACCGTTGACCATGGGCCAAAACGCTCGGGCATGTCCCGCCAGGCCGCGCCAGAGCAGAGCACCCACAACACACCATTGAGCATCAGGCGGTCATCGGTTCTGGGCCGGCCAGTACGCCGGTACTCCGTGAAGATATCCGCGACCAGCTCCCACGCCGCATTGGGGATTTCGTACCGTTTTGCCATCGTAATCGAGGCTCCAGCCTTTGATGGCAGCGGACTTTACCGGATTACGTCAGCAAGGAGGTTTCAAAGGATTTCGTACAGAGCCTAG
>NZ_CVTV01000016.1:0-810 GCF_900004865.1 Pseudomonas sp. 37 R 15
TGTACGTGATCTGGCCACCTTCGTTCGCCTGTGCCGGAGCTGTCAGGGTAACGGTGGTGGTGTTGTCGGTGCCCGGAGTATCAGTCACGGTGGTGTTAACTGGCGCGGTGCCAGGCACCAGGTTTTCGAAGTGCTCGCCACCGGTCACACCTTTGATGGCGGTCGTGACGGTTTGATCGCCCTTGTACACGTCATCCGGCGCCACAACCGAAACGCTGCCGCTCGACTGATTTACACCAATGGTGATGCTCTGGCCGTTATCCAACGCTACGGTCAACGGATTGGTGATGTTAGTCACCGGCGTACCGCTCTTATCCACAAGGCTGGCGGTGTAAACAATGTTGCCGCCTTCGCCGACGGTGGTAGTGGCGGTCAGGACTACATCAACTTTGTCGATGGTGTCATTGATCGTGGTGGTTGCGCCGTTGCCAGCAACTTCCAGCTTCTCGAAGTTGCCGCCAGTCGCTTCAGTGATCTGGACGGTCTGAGTGCTCTTGTCGATAAACACGTCATCGCTTGGAGCAGGCACGGTCACGGTGCCGACGGTGTCGCCAGCCTTGATGGTGATGTTCGAACCGTTATCGAGTTTCAGCGTGACGTCAGTACCGGCCTTATTGCTTAAGGTCGCTGTGTAGGTGATCTGGCCACCTTCGTTAACAGCATTTGGTGCGGTCAGCGTGACAGTCGTAGTGTTGTCAGTACCTGGGGTATCAGTCACGGTGGTGTTAACCGGCGTGGTGCCTGGAACCAGATTTTCGAAATGCTCGCCACCGGTCACGCCTTTGATAGCGGTGGTGACGGTTTGGTCGC
>NZ_CVTV01000031.1:0-19620 GCF_900004865.1 Pseudomonas sp. 37 R 15
TGGATTAGCCCCTACAAAACCGGACACCAACTCCCCGTTAAATTGATGCTGCCGCCAAGCGCCTGAACTCCCTCGGTGAGCGATATTTCAAGGCGCTGTGTGGATGCTGCTCGTTGTAATGCTCGAAGGCAATTGCCAGGTTACGCAGCGCCGTTTCTCTATCTGGTTTGGGCATATGCGCCACGTAGTCACGCTTGATAGTCTTTACGAAGCTCTCGGCCATGCCGTTGCTTTGCGGGCTACGCACCGGTGTCGTTACCGGTTGCAAACCGATCTGCCGGGCAAATGCGCGCGTCTGTTCAGCGGTGTATGCCGAACCGTTGTCGCTTAACCACTGCACTGGCGTAGTCGGCAGTTGGTCACCAAAACGCTTCTCTACGCTTTCCAGCATCAAGTCGCGGATATCATCGCCACTGTACCCGGTCGGGCTCGCGACCCAGCCGATGGCTTCACGGTCACAGCAGTCCAGGGCGAAGGTCACGCTCAGTTTGGCGCCATCCTCGCATCGGAACTCAAAGCCGTCCGAGCACCAACGCGTATCGCTGGTTTTCACGGCAATACGGCCTTCGTGCCGACGCGGCACGCCGGGCTGTTTGATCCGGCGCTCAAGCAGCAGGTTGTGATCACGCATGACCCGGTAAACCCGCTTTACATTGATCGCAGGGAGTCGTTGCTTTTCTCGTGCACGGCGCAGTAATCCCCAGACGCGACGGTAGCCATAGCTGGGCAGCTCGCTGACCTGTTGCTGAATTTCGACTACCAACTCAGCGTCATTCACAGGCCTGCTTCGCCGTACTCTGGGCGATAGCGATTGCTTGATCCGAACCGTTAATTGCGAGCGCGCCACACCGAGACATTTGCTGACCAGCTTCACTGGTCGTCCCCCGGCAACAAGGGTGAGTGCGCAATCCATTTTCGCGACCGGGCGATCTCTACGGCCTCTTTTAGAACTTCGGCTTCCATCGTCTTCTTGCCCAGCATCCGCTGCAATTCGCGGATCTGCTTGAGCGCATCGGTCAGTTCCGACGCCGGTACAACGGCTTCGCCAGCACTGACCGCCGACAAGCTTCCGTCCTGGTAAAGCTTGCGCCACAGGAACAGCTGGTTGGCGTTGATGCCGTTGCGTCGGGCCACTACGGACACGCTTTGTCCCGGTTCAAGGCTCTCGCGAACCATTGCCAGTTTCTGGTCGGTGCTCCAGCGACGCCGGCGCTCCTGGCCGAGCAATTCGCCACCCTTATTATTGCTGTTAGTCATAAACATACCCGTTTGCCTATCCCTTATCTTAAGGGGGGAACGGTGTCCTGTCTTTCATGGGGCTCGTTCAATTAGCGCTTCCCGCGCCTACTTTGGCATCTGACGTTAAGCATTAGAAAAATGCATGGCAGGGATGCTGATTTCCCGCGTTTTCATTAAGCACACTTTTCTAAAGAATGGGTTCACCTCCACTCTCAGGATCTGCAAAAAATGCAAGTCACCGAACTGATAATTCAACAGATTCCTCCTGCGCTCAAATTTTTCACCGGTCAGGATGAGTACGAGATTCCTGCGTTGTGGCTCCGTGAAAAAACCCAAGATCCAGAGTCGACGGACGTTAATACCCAGCAGCGCCTGTTCGATTCTCATCTCATCGATCCAGACGTTCAATTGACAGAGATAGAGCCCCTTTCACAAGGGCGGGTTCGCATTGCTTTCAGCGACGGCCATAGTGCCCACTACACAACAGAGTATCTGCTGGCCGAAATCGTTGACGCCGATCACAGTCCAGCGCCCATTGCCTGGGATAGCAGTTTAGATCAGCGGTTGATTCGTCATGACTGGCGAGCGCTGACCGATAGCAAAGCGTTTGAAGCGGCTCTTATGGCCTACCTGCAATATGGCTATATTGTCCTTGCGAACGTCCCGAATACTCCTGAGCAGGTGCTCGAAGTAGGTCGAAAATTTGGGTACGTCAAGGAAACCAATTTTGGCACTTATTTCGAAGTTCGTTCAAAACCGAAGGCGAACGACTTAGCTTATAGCACCGTGACCTTGGGCCCACATACCGATAATCCCTACCGTGACCCTGTGCCGGGCATCCAGCTCTTGCACTGCTTGGTCAACGAAACCACAGGTGGGCTCTCGACGATGGTGGATAGCGTTAAGGTGGTGGATGCGCTTATGCAAGAAGACCTTGCAGGCTACATGCGCCTCAAAAACACACCGGTTCGCTTTCGGTTTGTAGATAAAGGTGTAGAGCTGACCACCCGACGTCCGATGATCAAGACCGATGAGGCCGGGCATACCCTTGGCGTGCACTACAGTCCACGGTTGGACAGCTTGCCGCTTCTGAGTCCCGCCGAAGTGCGAGCATTCCATAAAGCACGTAAGCGCTTGGCCGAATTGTTCAATCATCCACATTATGAGGTGAGGTTCCGGCTAGCCGCCGGAGAGCTGATGTTTTTCGACAACAGCCGAGCTCTTCATGGCCGCACAAGCTTCAACCCGTCCGAAGGAGCAAGGCATCTGCAAGGATGCTACATAGACTTAGACGGGCCGCGTGAGCGTTTGAGCGAAATCATCAAACGATCCAAACAAACCGAAGAGGCCGCATGATATGGAGCAGGTCGAGTTCATCCGCATGAAAGATGGAACGTCCGAGGAATACCACTTCCTTGAGCATCTGGAGAGTGAGTTCAACAAAGGGCTGGCTGATCGGATTTTGAATGCACTGCAAGGGTTGGCCACTACGCTAAGCGGTTACAAAATCAACCGTCTTGAGCATTCCTTGCAAACGGCTGCCCGCGCTGAGGCAGACGGTGCAGATGAAGAAATGATCGTAGGCGCCCTTATCCATGACATCGGTGACGATCTCGCGCCGTATAACCACTCGCAGTACGCGGCATCGATCATACGACCTTACGTACGTGGCGAGGTTGCCTGGGTGTTGCATCATCATGGACTGTTCCAGAACTTCTACTATGCCCATTACTTCGGCGGGGATCGTAACGAGAGGGATCGCTACAGAGAGCATCCATGCTTCCAGCTATGCGCAGATTTTTGTGAGCGTTGGGATCAAGCTTCTTTTGACCCAGCGTTCCCAACCCCAGATCTGGAGCACTTCGCACCAATGGTCAGGAAAATATTCTCTCGCAAGCCGTTTGATCCCGAAGTGATAGGTGCTGAGTACCCTCTTGGCTGACCGACTGGATATCGTCTATCCCGAGTCCGAAAGTACCTTAAGCTTTGGGCTCGGGAACTATGCATTTAGTTAATCTTTCAGGATAAGTTCTTTGCCCTTTCCCGACAAGCGTGGAAGCGGGCTTGGATGGCTCTGTCGCTCCAACTGCATCCAAAGGTTGAGAAAATTCAAGCTTCGGCAAACACGCCTTGCGTAGCTAAACGGACGCCCACTTGTGCGGGAGCAACTCCGTAATCCCACTCGCCCGCTGCGTCGGTAGCCGCGTCAGGACATCCTTGAGATAGGCGTACGGGTCATGACCATTTAGCCGCGCTGAGTGGATCAAACTCATGATCGCCGCAGCCCGTTTTCCGCTGCGTAGCGATCCTGCGAAGAGCCAGTTCTTGCGCCCAAGAGCCCATGGCCTGATCTGGTTGTCGGGTAGTCAGACGCGGTTGCCCGCGTCCACCCCCCTAAGAACCGTGCATGCGAGTTTCCCAGCACACGGCTCAAGCCTCTACAAAGGCACTTTTAAGTACCCAGCTATACCTCTTTGACATTGGCGTACTGCTGATCTCTGGGGCAACGCAGATGGTAGATTTCAAGATTGACTGCGGCGTCCGTCCGTCGTCCCCCAGCTTTACGATATGGCGACTATGCCACGGCGTATCTTTGGTAACGGGCTTGTGACAAGCAGAACATAGGCCACCTTGCTGTCGCCAAACGCGATACAGCTTCGCTCGTCCCTTCGTTGATTTGAGCATTTTCTTGCCCCATCGGAACTCGAAATATTCATCCCAATTGGGGTCATGCGGGTTGGCAGCAGCCTTGATCTTGATGTGCCGCACAATCGGCGTGTCCGATTCCTTCAGTAAGGTGTATTCCCTTGCCTTACCGTCTGCGTATTTTTCAACGGTGGTAAACACCCACCGGCGCGATCCTCGGACTTTGAAATACCTGTCCTTGACCCACCGGGTTCCTTTGCGCGGATGCCGTCTCACCGCCCAGCGCCAAAGCATTGTCCAGACTTCGCTGTCTACCTGATTGAAGACTTTCTTGGCGACCACGTGGCTATGATAGTTCGCCCATCCCCGTAAAATTGGGTTAAGCAGCCCGATCAAATTGACCTGTTTGATCGCCTTGTTGGTCTTGATCACTTCCCGGAGCTTGGCAAGGTGAGACCTGATGTTCGCTTTCGATGGCTTGATCAGGAGCTTGCCGTTGTACTTGCGCAAGTTCCATCCGAGGAAGTCGAACCCGTCCCCTATGTGCGTTATTTTGGTTTTTTCCGGAGAGAGGACAAGTCCACGCTCTGCCAGAAACTCAACCACGGCGGGCCTGACTTCATTCTCCAGCCACTCTTTCGAACAGCCAGTGATGATGAAGTCATCTGCATAACGCACCACGCGCATCTTTCGAGCTGTCCACTTTGTATTGGGAAACTTCTTCGCCAGCATCGCTTCCAAACCATCCAGCGTCATGTTGGCCAACACCGGAGAAATGATGCCTCCCTGCGGGGTTCCGGTGTGGCTAGGGAATAGCTCATTCTGGTAGACGTAACCGGCTTTGAGCCATTTCTGCAAAATCGCTTTATCCATGGGGATGTTGGCGATCAACCAGTCATGGCTGATATTGTCGAAACAGCCTTGAATGTTGCCCTCTAACACCCTCTCCGCGTTTGCTTTTCGTGACAGCACACCAAAGCACTGTGCGGCGGCATCGGCAGTTGAGCGTTCCGGCCTGAACCCATAAGAGTTCGGATCGGCGGTGGTTTCTGCTATCGGTTCCAGAGCCAGCAAGTGGAGCGCCTGCATGGCCCGGCATTTCATCGCGGGAATTCCGAGAGGTCTCGTCTTGCCGTTTTTCTTCGGAATAAGCACTCTCCGAAGCGGAAGCGGCGAGTAGCCTCGCCGCTTCAATGACGCTATCGCACGGATCTTGGCCCCTGGTGTATTCCAAGTGATCTTGTCCACACCGGGGGTATTCTTGCCTCTGTTTTCAGACACCCGTTTCACGGCTAAAGCTTTGCCGCTAAACGAGTGAGTCAGCAGCCATTGCAGGGCTTTCGCCTTGTTATGTCTGCCGTCTTGTACGGCCTTCACAATACGCGCTTGCAGCCCTCTTACTCGACGTTGAGCGTCGGCCCAATTGATGCCGTCCCACGACGTGCCGGAAGGTGCACACGCCAGTGCTGCTGCGTTCATTTGCTCTCCTTCCGTTGAAAGGGTTCTACCTACTCTCTTGTGAAGAGAGACCATGAGGACAGCAGGGCCGGCTTTACACCTACTACATTCGCGAAAACTGGTATCTCACCCGCCAGGAATTCGACCGTTACTGCAAATGGGCCGCCGCGCAACTGAAAAACGTGCGCTACCAACATAACGTGCAGGAAATCTGGCATGACCCCAAACGTGCCTGCTACGTCGTCGCCGGCGCTTGCGGGCCGCACAACACCGCGTTCCAACTACTGACTAAAAAGCTTGTGATCGGCATCGGCGGGGTGCCATACATACCCGCCTGCGTCACCAAGGCCGAGGGCGCCGTCGAGGCCGTACACACCTCGAACTATCTGAGCAACAAGGCCAACCTGCAACGTTGCAAGAACATCACGGTCATCGGCAGCGGGCAAAGCGGTGCCGAGGTCTATCAAGACTTGCTGCTGGAGTCCGAACGCCACCGTTATACGCTCAACTGGGTCACCCGCGCTTCGCGCTTCTTCCAGATGGAGAACGCCAAGCTAACCCTGGAATTGATCACTCCCGACTATGGCAACTATTTCTACGGCCTCAAGCCTGAGGTCAAGCATCTGGTTCTGGACGACCAGCGCAGCATCTATAACGGCATCAACCAATCACTGATCGAACGCATCTACGAAACGCTGGACGAACGCAGCCACCGTGAAGCGCCGGCGACTCGCCAGATGACCAACCTGGCACTCAAGCACTGCGAACACGTGAGCGGCAGCCGCCAATGGGCGCTGACCTTCGAGCACACCCAACTGGGCCATCACTACACTCATTTCACCGACGGGCTGGTGTTCGCCACTGGCTATCGCTACCAGTTACCAAGCTTTATCGAAGGCATTCGCGAGCGCATTCGCTGGGACTCGGCTGGCCGCTACGAGCCATCGAAAAACTGGGCGGTAGACCACCAGAACCGCGAAATCTATGTACAAAACGTCGGCCTGCAAAGCCACGGGCTGACCAACCCCGACCTGGGCCTGGCCTGCTATCGAAACAGCCGTCTGTTGGCCGAACTGACCGGCCAAGACCCTTATCCCTGCGAGCCACATACCGCTTTCCAGGACTTCGCACCGGCCGCAGACAGCGGCTTCGAACTTCTCGACGGCCAAGGCACTTTCTCATGACGTTGCGCACTATCATCCTGATCATGTCGGCATTCGGCGTTATCAGTGATTCGATTCTGATCGCGTTCTACCCGCAGTTTTTCGAGGACCGCTACGGCATCAACAGCCCAGTGCATGTGGGTGCCTACATTGCCGCCATTTCCATCGCCGTGATGTGCATGCTGCCTGTGTGGGCACGGGTGGCTCGGCGAGTCGAGACTATGCACCTGCTCGCCTATACACAGCTCGCCGCCGCGCTGTTCTGCGTGATGTCGATCTGGGCACCCAACGCCCCGACCTATTGGCTGCTGACCATGCTCATGTTCATGACCAAGGCCAGCTACCTGTTGATGTTTCCGTATCTGATGCGCCTGCAGAAGCCCGATCAGCACAGCGTTACCATCGGCCTGCTGTCGGTCGTGGTGCACATCGGTGCCATCTTCGGCGCGGCGGTAGGCGGCCTGGTGCTTCAGCAATACGGACCGCGCCTGTGCATCGCCCTGATGGCCGCCGGCGACTTCATCCAGATGGGCCTGTGCCTGTATCTGATCCGCAGCGGCAAAGTGGTCAAGGTCCTGACGCACGAAGAAAGGAACCGCAAGGCGCCTCCCTTCAAGCGCGCACCCGGCACCTTGGCACTGCTGCTCAAACTCAGCCTGGTGATGCTGATCTTCGATTTCAGCGCCTACTTGGTGCGGCCATTTTTCACCCTGTACTGGGAAGTACAGCGCCGGGGTGCACAACCAGATGCTGACCGGTGTGATCTTTGCCATTCCCGGCATAGTCGCCCTGCTGGCGCTGATGATCAAACACTATGTGAAGAGCCCCCAGGCCTGGCTCGATCACACATTCGGCAACCTGTTGTTGGGCACCGTCGGGCTGTTGTTACAGGCTGCGCCGTCAATGCTGCTGATCATCGTCGGCCGCTGCCTGTATGGCTGGGCCATGTACCAGGTGATCGTCAAGCTGGAGGTCACCCTATTCAAGATCAGCACCCCCGACGCCTATGCCCGGGACTTCAGTATCACCAACTTTTTCCAGAACCTGGGCGTGCTGCTGTCGTCATTCGGCGCCGGCTACCTGGTGAGCCTGGTAGGCGTGCAAATGACCTTCGCCATTGCCGCCGCCGGCATGCTGCTCACAGCGGTCATCGACCGTTGGTCTTTGCGTGTTGATCGCTACCACCAGGTGCCCGCCCAGCTCGAAGGCGAAACGAGGGAAGAATGCCATGCGATATGACCTGATAACGCCCGCCGAAGGCCGTCCCGAACTCAACCCAGGCTTCAGCCTGCGGCCTCTGGACCTGACGAGCGACATCGCAGTGATTCACCCCTGGTACCAGATGGACTACGCCCACTACTGGAACATGCAGCACATGACTGCCGTTGCGACCCGCGACTTTTATGCCGACGGTGCCAGCAGTGGGCATCTGCATGCCTACATGGGCTTCTACCAAAACGCCCCGGCGTTCGTGGTGGAGTGCTACGACCCGGCCGATGACGCGCTGGGCAAGCTCTACCCGGTACAAACCGGCGATAGGGGCATGCACTTCTTCGTCGGCCCTTGTGAGCAGCCCATCCGCCATTTCACCCGCGACATTCTGCGCGTGGTCATGGCCTTCGTCTTCGACCACCTGCACGCCCGGCGTGTGGTCGTCGAGCCGGACATCCGCAACAGCAATGCGCATCGACTCAACGCAATGGTCGGCTTCGTCAACCAGGCCGTTATCGAACTTCCCAGCAAAACGGCCCAATTGGCTTTTTGTACCCCAGAAGACTTCACCAACTCTCTGAGAGGATGAATCCACCGATGAACACGCAAATTTCAAATTCGCCCGCTACTGCCGTCGTTCACCTCAACCCGCAGGTGTGGGCCAAGGTCAATCGTTTGCTGGTCCGCAAGGCCATCAGCGAATACGCTCACGAACAAGTCTTTAGCCCCACTCCCCTGGGTACCGCCGAACGTGAAGGCTGGTCGCATTATGTATTGCAGGCCGACACCGAGCAGTGCCGCTATCAATTCCAGGCGCGGAACATGGCCCTGCGCCACTGGGCTATCGATCCGGCCAGCATCGTGCGTGAGCTACAAGGCCAGACGCAGCCCGTCGACGCGCTGACGTTCATCAACGACTTCAAGCACACCCTAGGAATTCCGGCGGACAAGCTGCCGGTGTACCTGGACGAAATCAGTAGCACCCTGTTTGGCGCCGCCTATAAGCACAGCCGCGACTACCTGACCAGCAAGGCGTTGGCCGATGCCGACTATCAGGACTTCGAAAGCGCCATGACCGAAGGCCATCCAGGCTTCGTCGCCAACAACGGCCGCCTGGGCTTCAACGCGCTGGACTATCAGGCCTACACCCCGGAGACCGGCGCGCGTTTTCCGGTTATCTGGCTGGCCGTGCACACCGATAACGCCCATTTCGCCGCTATTCCCGGACTGGACCACGACACGCTGATGCGCCAGGAGCTGGGTAACGCGACCGTCGACGCGTATCGCCAGCAACTCACGACCCTAGGCCTGGACAGCAACGCCTATATTTTCATGCCGACCCACCCGTGGCAGTGGTACGAGAAGTTGAGCATCATGTTCGCCGCCGATGTCGCCAACCAGAAGATCATCGCTCTGGGCACCAGCGCAGACGAATACGTCGCACAACAATCGGTGCGCACCTATTTCAACACCAGCAATCCAGACAAATGCTACGTGAAAACCTCGCTGTCGGTCCTCAACATGGGCTTCATGCGCGGCCTCTCCCCGTACTACATGGCCGGTACTCCAGCCATAAACGCTTATCTGCACGAGCTAATTTCCAGCGACCCGGTACTCAACGACTACGGCTTCGGCATCCTGCGTGAAGTGGCCTCGGTGGGCTATCGCAACCGCTACTACGAAGCGGCACTGGAAACCGACAGCCCCTACAAGAAAATGCTGTCGGCACTGTGGCGCGAAAGCCCCATGAAACGCCTGAAGCCAGGCGAGCGCCTGATGACTATGGCCGCTCTGCTGCACATCGACCCTGAAGGCAATGCCTTGCTGCCTGAACTGATGCGCCGCTCGGGCCTGGAACCTGTGGCCTGGATGCGCCAATACCTCAAAGCCTTCCTGCAACCGTTGATTCACTGCTTCTATGCTCACCATCTGGTGTTCATGCCACACGGCGAGAACCTGATTCTGGTACTGGAAGGGCATGTACCGACACGGGTGTTCATGAAGGACATCGCCGAGGAATCGGCCATTCTCGACAAGAACGCCAAGATGCCCGAAGGCCTGGAGCGCCTAGCCGTGGACGTGCCTGAAGACTATAAGATCCTCGGTATTTTCATCGACGTGTTCGATGGCGTTTTCCGCCACATGAGTCAGATCCTCGAGGAAAACGGCTGCATGGTGGAAGAGACCTACTGGCGCACCGTGGCCGAATCGGTGATCGACTACCAACAGGCTCATCCCGAATTGCAGCACCGCTTTGATCGGTATGACTTCTTTGCGCCCTCATTCCTGCACTCCTGCCTGAACCGTCTGCAGTTGAAGAACAACTTGCAGATGGTCGATCTGGCCAATCCTGCCGGCAGCCTGATCATGGCCGACCCGCTGGATAATCCGGTGGCCCCTTTCGCGCCGTCACCCCGTCAATCCGCAGCGGTCACCAGCCGAGACAAACTGCAAGCATAGAAGCGCCGCGTTTGGCCTTTACAAGAGGCCAAACGCCCCCACACCACCTGCAAAACCGCGCCCCTGGAGCCCGTGCCGAGATGGCCTCAGTGAAATCAGCGCAAGGAGCAATTGAATGGCGAACTTCGGTCGCACTGCCCAAAAGGAAACTCTGCTGTCAGAGCTCCATGAGGAGTTACCTCAGCTACCGATTCACACCTATTGCGATCCTGAGATCTACAAGAAAGAACAAGAGTTGATTTTTCAGAACAGTGCCCGGTACATAGGGCATGAAATGATGGTGCCCAATGTAGGCGACTGGTACGCCCTTCCCCACGACGACTATTCGCGCATTCTGGTGCGCAATGAAAATGGGGTCGAGCTTCTTTCCAACGTCTGCCGTCACCGACAGGCCTTGATGCTCGGCGACTTCAGCCCCGACGCTCCGGATTCGATGATCCGCCGCGGCAACCTGCGCGCGACGGGGGGGCGCATCATGTGCCCTCTGCATGCCTGGACCTACGACAACACCGGCTTGATCGTCGGTGCGCCGAAGTTTCCCGAGCGGCCATGCCGCAACTTGCCTCGCTATCCCTTGCACAACGTCGGCGGCTTCCTGTTCGAAGGCCCGCGCGACCCTGTCAACGACATCGCCAAACTCTTCAACCACCCGGAAATGGACTTCAGCGGCTACGCCATGGACCACGTGGAAATGCACCCCTGCAAGTGCAACTGGAAAACCTTCCTCGAGATATACAACGACGATTATCACATCGCTAGTTTTCACCCGGGGCTACGCAAATACGTGCGCAGCGAAGGCTTGAAATGGGAGTACGACGATTGGTACAGCCTACAGCGGATCAATGTCACCAATAACCTAGAGCGCTCCGGCACAGATGCCTACAAAGCCTGGCACGACGGCCTGATCGCTGAATACGGCGATGGGGCGCCTGAGTTCGGGGCGATATGGGCCAGTTACTACCCCACTCATATGATCGAAGTATTTCCTCAAGCCCTGGTGTTATCGACCGTGTACCCCAAGGGAGTCCACGAATCGATCAACGTGGTGGAATTCTACTACCCGCAACACTTGATGGAGAACAATCGCGAACTTGTGGAATCCCACCGCGCGGCCTACATGGAAACCGCCATTGAAGATGACGAAATTGCCGAGCGTACCGACGCTGGGCGCCGGGCGCTCTACCAACGCGGGATCGACGACAGCGGTCCTTACCAAATCCCACTAGAAGAAGGCATGCAGCACTTCCACGGCTGGTACCGTTCGGTCATGGGGCGCGCTATTCATCCACGTTCCGCATGATCCTCTCCAACTACGCCGCTTCGCAACTCTGCCAATACCACCAACCTATAACCCATAACATAAATAGAAGCATCCACATGAACAGACACACCAACCCACACGATCGACTTTCACGGGTACGACCTTTCCAGGCTTCTTCAAGCTCTTTTACCCTAGCACTGGCATTGAGCGTGGGCCCCGTAGCCGGCCTGTTGACGCCGCTATACGTTCTAGCCGCCGAAACTGGGCAGACCGAGGACAGTACCGGATTGGTGCTCAACCCCGTGAATATAAATGCCGAACAGACGACGGTGCCCAGCATCACCGAACAAAGCGATTCGTACACCATCGGCGCGACCCGCACCGCTACACGACTTGATCTCTCACCTCGGGAAACACCACAAACCACCACCACGCTCACGCGTCAGCAACTCAAGGACTTCAAACTCAATAGCGCGAACGACGCACTACAGGCGGGTGGGGTGAGCGTACAACGGGTTGAAACCGACCGCACCTACTTCTCGGTACGCGGCTTTGATGTGTCCAACTTCCAGCTCGATGGCATTGGAATGCCATTCAGTTCCGAAGAACAGATGGGCGACATCGACACCTTTCTATACGACCATATCGAAGTGCTCAAGGGCGCCAACGGGCTGACCTCCAACCCTGGCAACCCGGCCGCGACCATCAACTTTGTGCGCAAACGCCCCACTCACGAGTTCCAGGCCGAAGGCTCGATCGGCTATGGCTCCTGGCAAAACCGTCGCAGCGAGTTTGATGTGTCCGGCCCCATGAACGATGAGGGCACGCTCCGCGGGCGCGCCGTGTTTGCAGGCCAGGAAGGCAACTCCTACCTGGACCGCTACTCCACCAGCAAAACGGTGTTTTCTGGGGTACTGGAAGCCGACCTTACCGACAGCACCACCGCTACTCTGGGCTATTCGGAACAACGCAACCGGCCCGATGGCATCATGTGGAGCGCATTGACGCTGTACAACACCGACGGCTCCAAAGTGGACTACAGCCGCTCGCACAACACCGCGCCGGATTGGAGTTACTGGGACACCAACGACAAGCAGACCTTCGGAGAATTGCTGACTGACTGGGGCGGAGGCTGGCAGACCAAAGCCTCCCTCAACTACCGTGAAATCACTTCTGACGCCGAAATGCTCATGGCTGGTGGCGTGCCCGACGCCGTAACGGGCCTGGGCCTAACCACCTACGCTTCAAAATTTAATCGCGCCGAACGGCAACTGCTGGGCGACATTTACTTGAAGGGTCCATTCGAGCTGTTCGGTCGTTCCCACGAAGTGGTGGTGGGCACCAACTGGTCCCGTGACGACTCCCACTGGACCTCCCGCGACGATGCTCTCAATATCGCCTTGCCGCCGGTATGGGAATACGACGGCGACTACGCGAAACCGGCCTTCGCCAATGTCACCAGCTCCGCAGACTACACAACCTACCGTCATGGCTATTACGCGGCGGGCCACTTCAACGTCACCGACGACTTGAAGCTGATCGCCGGTGCCAACTTTACCAAACTTGAAAGCAGCGGTGAGCGAACGGGTGCGGCCAATGACTACAGCAAATCGAAAGTAACGCCGTTCATACTACGGCGCCGTCTATGACTTTTCGCCCAATTATTCGGCGTATGTCAGTTACACCGAAATCTTCAACCCGCAGACGCAAATCGACGCTTCGCAAAAACTGTTAGCCCCTGTGGAAGGCAACAGCGTCGAGGGAGGGATCAAAGGCGAGTGGTTCGATAAACGCCTCAATGCCAGCATGTCCCTGTTCCGCACCAAACAGAACAACACCGCCGAATATAGCGGATACGACACCACCGGTGGCTTCTCTTACTACACCGCGGTCGATACCATTTCCGAGGGTTACGAACTGACCGTGGCTGGCGAACTGGCGCCAGGCTGGGAAGTGAACGGTGGCCTGACTCACCTGTTCTCATTGAAAAACGATGAGGGCGAAAAAACCCGCACCTACATACCGCAAAACTCCATCTATTTGAGCACATCCTACAAAGTGCCGCAGGTCAAAGGGCTTAAAGTGGGCGGTAGCGTCAACTGGCAGAGCGATATCTTCCGCGAACAAGGCACCAGCACTAGTGGCGACACGATCATCAGCCGCCAGGGTTCTTACGCGGTAGCCAACGCATTGGCCAGCTATGATATCGACGCGCACTTCAACGTGTCGCTTAACGTCAATAACCTGCTCGACCGAAAATACCTGACCAGCCTGTACTGGTCGCAGTCCTACTACGCCCCTTCACGTAACGCGATGGTGACGCTGGCCTGGAAATACTAAAACGCTAAGCAGCGAGCAGCCGGA
The DNA here is from genome assembly GCF_900004865.1 of Pseudomonas sp. 37 R 15. NCBI lineage: Bacteria > Pseudomonadati > Pseudomonadota > Gammaproteobacteria > Pseudomonadales > Pseudomonadaceae > Pseudomonas > Pseudomonas sp. 37 R 15. The sequence goes on from NZ_CVTV01000031.1 coordinate 13,804, forward strand.
AAACCTGGCCGCTCGCAACTTAAAACTGCATTCCTTGAGCAATGGCGACCGCTAGGTTTTCTACACAGAAAATGCCGCCATGAGTCCAGGTCGAACGAATTGCTGCCACTCGTCCCTGCTCTACAAACGGCATCCGCTGCCACAATCGAGTGCTGAACAAGCGCTCGCGTTGCGCAAACGGCTCGATGTACAACACGACGCCCTGTTCTATACGCCCAAGTTCGGTAACCGGAACCTGCACATTCCCCCAACGACTGGCCGGAGTCGGGTAAGCCGGCTGTAACCCGAGTAACTGCATGGCGTGCTCGGGCATTGAGTTAGGCCCCATGATGAACACGGCCGTGGGCGAGGTGAAACGCACTACTGTGACTTTGGGCGGGTGACCGGCGAAACGCTCGGCAATAGAGCGGCGCAGTACGGCAATATGCTCGTCCATGGCAGCCAATTGCTGTTGCGCGACCTCGACGCGACCCAGACGCCAAGCCAGGTCGAGAAAGTTACGCCGTTGCAGCAAGCGGTTGTTCTGAGCTTGGGTGAAGTCGCCATACACCACCACCGGTGCGATGCGCTGTAACTGCGGGCGGATGTCCTCCAGCAATGGTGTGATCAGAATGAGATCAGGTTTTAGTTGGGCCAGCAAGTCCATGTTCGGCTCATTGCGGCTACCGGCATCGGGCACCGAAGTGGGCAGTTCAGGATGCACCACCCAAGTACGGTAATCTGGCGCTTCTGCCACCGCTACAGGGGTAATACCTAGTTTCAGTAGGTGCTCGACCATCTCCCAACTCAGCGCAACCACCCGCGGCGATTCACCGCTGTGGCCAACAGCGGACACAGCATCAGCAAGCAACCCAGCCACACCGCACGCCGCCGCTTCATGGCAAGCGCTGCCGAACTAGCAGGTACACGAAATACAGACCACAAAGCACTGAAGCGACGATGCCCACCGGTACTTGCAAGGGGAAAATTACAGTACGACCCAACCAATCAGCGATCAGCATCAGCAGCCCCCCGAGCACAGCAGCCAGCCACCACTGCGCAACCACCCGGCGGGCGCCGAACAGTGCCGCCATATGCGGTGCCAGCAGACCGACAAAACCTACCGGCCCCAGCAGGCTGGTGACCAGGGCACACAGCAGCGCGGCCAGCACCAGCAATACCAGACGCACCCGCCGCACCTCCAGGCCACGGCTGCGAGCAATACCGTCGTCCATGGAAATCAGGGTCAAAGCCCGATGGAACAACAAGCTCAGCGCCGACAGCAACGCCACGCTCACAGCCAGCCCAACTGACTGACCAGCAGACACCCGATAGGTCGAACCGGCCAGCCAGCCAAGCAAGGCCAAGGAGTCAATAGATGCCTTGACCAGGCAGAATTGTAGACCGGTGTTGAGCAGCGCGCCCAGAGCAATCCCCACCAGTACCATCACGCCAGGGGCATAGTCATGGCGACGGCCCAGCACCAGCAACAAGCCAAGCACGATCATGCTGCCGCTGAACGCCGCCAGCGGTGCCTTGAGCCAAAACAGGTTGTTACCCGCCACCAGCAAGATCAGCATCACTGCCAGAGCAGCACCGGCGGTGATGCCAAGGATGTCCGGACTGGCCAAAGGATTGCGCAACAGCCGTTGCAGCAGTAGCCCGGCCACCGCCAGCCCGCTACCGGCGGCAACCGCAGTCAGCACCCTTGGCCAACGCAGCGACCAGACCAGGGACGACGGCCATTCCAGTAACCAACCGTCGAGGCTGCGATTGACACAAAGGCTCAGCAGCAGCGTCAGGCCCACCATTAGCGGCAACGTCCAGCGTAGCCGCACTGCCAGTCCTCGTGCAGACGTACCCACCAGACTCAGGGAACGCATGTCATTGGCCGCCAGTTGTCGGCGCGACAGCCATAACAAGACCGGGGCACCAATCAACGCTGCAGTGGCACCGGTCGGCACCAGGTCGCCCAGAGAGTTGGTCAAGAGCAAAGCCAGGGTATCGCTGCCTAGGAGCACCAGCATGCCCAGCAGGCTGCTGTATAACAGTTCGTCGCGCGGCGTGCGCGCCCCAAGCAGCCGTGCCAGGTTAGGCGCGATCAGGCCGATGAAACCAATCAGACCCACCGCGGTGATCGCCACCGCGCTTAGCCACAGAGCCGACAAAAATAGCACCAGCAACACCGGCCAGAGATTCAAACCTCGACCTCGGGCGGCCCGGCTACCCAGCTGCAGCAAAGCCAGTGGCCGTGGCGCAAACATGATCAGCAGCGCCCCTACCGCCAGTTTGGGCCATAGCCAGCTCACAAAATACCAGTCTATCTGCCCCAGGTCGCCCGCTCCCCACACGGAAACCCCACGGTTTTGCTGGTGGTCAATCAGCAAAATCGCCGCCGCCACCGCGCCCAGCAGCAAGTTCATCGCCATACCGGCCAAGACCATGGGCAAACCAGCAATACCATCGCGCCCGGCAATCAGCAGAACCACGCCGACCGCCAGCACCGCACCGCACAATGCCGCCCACTCGCCATGACTTGCGACCAGCGCTGGCGCCACAGCACTCAAGCACAGCAACCCCAGCCAGGCACCCGACGAAACACCGATGGTCATCGGCGATACCAAGCGGTTCTGGGTCAACTGTTGCAACAAGCTGCCGGACAAGCCCATGGCAGTCCCCACCAACAAGGCCATAAGCAGCCGTGGAAGAACAGCGAGCGAGAAGGTCAGGTTGTCCAGGCTATCGTCACTGGGAGCCAGGGCCTGAGCCAACTGTTGGCTCAGGCCCAATGGTGTACTGATCTGCAAATAAAGCAGCACTAGCACGGCAAGCAAACTCAGGCTGAGTAGGTAACGTCGTAGCACGGTATGGCCACTCCCGGCGAAAATATCCGGCGCCGCGCAATCGACCGGATCAGTTGACAACGGCAATCTTATTTCTATGGTCGGGCTGATCCAGCAGTTGAATGGCGACACCATAGAGCTCGCTCAACAGCTCGCTGCACAGCAATTGCTCGGGGCTGCCATCGAAAAATACCCGGCTCTGCTTCAGCGCGACAATGCGATCGGCATAGCGGGCGGCGAGATTGATGTCATGCAGGATGGCGACGATACCGCGCCCGGCCGAGCGGTTGAGCTGGCGCAATAGCGACATCAGTTCATATTGATGGGCCAGGTCCAATGCCGAAGTGGGTTCGTCCAGCAGAATCAACGGTGCCTGCTGCGCCAGTGACATGGCAATCCAGGCCCGCTGGCGCTCGCCGCCAGACAGGCTATCGGCTAAGTGTTCAGCGTAATGGCCGATATCTGTTTGCTGCAGGGCCCGCTCGGTCAAGCGGTAGTCCTCGGCTTGCCAGCGCCCAAACAGACCACGCCAGGGGTAACGCCCCAACAACACCAACTCACGCACGGTCAGCCCAGGAGCTTCGGGGAAATGTTGAGGCAGAAAGGCTACGTGGCGGGCGAAGTCACGCGCGCTGTACTGTTCCAGCGGTTTGTTGTGCAACTCGACATGACCTCTGTCGGCAGTGAACTGCCGGGCCATGAGGTTCATCAACGTCGATTTTCCTGAGCCGTTGTGACCCAAAATTACAGTGAACTGATCGCAGGCGATATGCAGCCGCTCTACGGCTAGAATAGTGCGTGCGTCACGCCTTACAGCAATGCCTTGCAGACTCAGCATTGCAGCGTGAACTCCTCGCGCAGACGCTGGCAACGCTCTTCCTGTTTGTATTTGGGGCAAGTGCTGCACAATTCGCCATCGGCTCGGCGAAAATGCTGGCAGCACACTTTTCGCCCTAGCGCCAGACATTGGCGCCCGTCATCGGTCTGCACCTCAATCAACGAACTGCCCGGCGACAAGGCCAACGCTTCCATCCATTGTCCCTCCAGGTCGCGTACCTGGGCATTGCCCATGGGTTGGCAGCGGTCGACCCACAATAATGCTGCCCGAGCGCAGTCGGCGGCCAGCAGACGGGCCATTTTTGGGTAAATCTGGCAGACGCTGTTAAAGTCGCTCAGTTGCCGGTCGACAAATTGGCACAACTGCTCGGCCGCAAAGCCGATCAAATCGGCCTGACGGCCTTGGCGCGGCCAGTGAGGGGGCAAACAGAAACCACCGACCTGTCCCTCGCTGACGGTCTGGCCCATTTTCGCCAAGCTCGGCACCTGATGGGATAGATGCACCGCCAACAGGCTCAAATAAATTGGCTGCCAGATCACCAGTGACCAACTGTGAATGGCCCAGTAATGCGGCCCGGCCTCGGGGTGCGCAGAAACCCAATGGGCATGCAATGCTGCGATCCTAGATGGGTTGCTGGCACAGCCGTCAACCAGTTCGCCGCTACGGGCCTCACCCACTCGACCGGCCATTCGGGGGAGTGCCTTGGTAGCAGTGTTTATCAATCGAGCAAGGTCTGTGGTGGCTTGGCACATGTCGTTCAACCTCTTGACCCTGCCGAAGCAAAGAAGGTCGGATCCAGGAAGAAAGACGCTTAGTAGAACACACCAACACTAATGATTCAAATTACCATTTGATAATAATTATCAACAAAAGACCTCTACTCAGCCTCCACTTTATCGATGCAGAAGCTTTTGACTCGACTTATCCTATGTTTTCTGAAGAAGCGCACCAACAAACAAACCGGCATTCGCAACGTGCTGTTTAACCTAATAGAAATGCTTGGCTGCTGGTGAAACACCGTAAACGAAAAAAGTCGCACAAGGCGGCTATTTCCGTGGTTTCCAGGCGTTCAGTGGGCCTTGATGGAAGCAAATATAGCTTAGCGGACGGGATCATAATTTGTTCTCCAGCTATCTGAAAAGCTTAGATTTTCAAAGCGTAGTCTTTTGCTGATGTACTTAACTATGTACTCATTTCTTGCCGCTGTGAAGCGGCCTAGGCTCTGTACGAAATCCTTTGAAACCTCCTTGCTGACGTAATCCGGTAAAGTCCGCTGCCATCAAAGGCTGGAGCCTCGATTACGATGGCAAAACGGTACGAAATCCCCAATGCGGCGTGGGAGCTGGTCGCGGATATCTTCACGGAGTACCGGCGTACTGGCCGGCCCAGAACCGATGACCGCCTGATGCTCAATGGTGTGTTGTGGGTGCTCTGCTCTGGCGCGGCCTGGCGGGACATGCCCGAGCGTTTTGGCCCATGGTCAACGGTCTATCAGCGGTTCAGGGACTGGCGTAACCAGGGCACGTTCGATCAGATGCTCAAGCGCCTTCATCTCAAACTGAACGAGAAGGGCATGATCGATCTGAAGACTTGGATGATCGACTCCACCGCAGTGCGAGCAACCCGAGCCTCTTCAGGTGCCGGGAAAAGGGGGGGCCTGAAGAACCGCAAGACCACGCGCTCGGCCGCAGCCGGGGCGGCCTGACGACCAAGATTCACATGCTGTGCGATTCCAACGGAATACCGCTGCGTTTTCTGTTGTCGGGCGGTAATGCCAGCGACATCACCTATGCACAGCCCCTGCTGGATGGCGCATCTGTACCCAGCCTGCGCGGGCGTCCTCGCAAACGCTGCCAATGGTTATTGGCCGACAAGGGGTATGACGCCGAGGCTTTACGCAAATACTGCGACCGTTACCGGATGCGCTCGGTGATCCCGTTACGCGACATGAAACGCAAGCCCAAGCCCGGTTTGCCGAGGCTTTTTGATCGTCCCAAGTACCGACAGCGCAACATCATTGAGCGCATGTTTGGCTGGTTGAAGGAGAACCGTCGCATCGTGACCCGCTTCGACAAGCTGGCGAGAAGTTATGCGGCTATGGTCTCGCTGGCTTGTTCCATGCGGTGTTTGCGACAGTACTTTTCGTACAAAGCCTAG
>NZ_CVTV01000032.1:0-3214 GCF_900004865.1 Pseudomonas sp. 37 R 15
TGAACGAGCCCCATGAAAGACAGGACACCGTTCCCCCCTTAAGATAAGGGATAGGCAAACGGGTATGTTTATGACTAACAGCAATAATAAGGGTGGCGAATTGCTCGGCCAGGAGCGCCGGCGTCGCTGGAGCACCGACCAGAAACTGGCAATGGTTCGCGAGAGCCTTGAACCGGGACAAAGCGTGTCCGTAGTGGCCCGACGCAACGGCATCAACGCCAACCAGCTGTTCCTGTGGCGCAAGCTTTACCAGGACGGAAGCTTGTCGGCGGTCAGTGCTGGCGAAGCCGTTGTACCGGCGTCGGAACTGACCGATGCGCTCAAGCAGATCCGCGAATTGCAGCGGATGCTGGGCAAGAAGACGATGGAAGCCGAAGTTCTAAAAGAGGCCGTAGAGATCGCCCGGTCGCGAAAATGGATTGCGCACTCACCCTTGTTGCCGGGGGACGACCAGTGAAGCTGGTCAGCAAATGTCTCGGTGTGGCGCGCTCGCAATTAACGGTTCGGATCAAGCAATCGCTATCGCCCAGAGTACGGCGAAGCAGGCCTGTGAATGACGCTGAGTTGGTAGTCGAAATTCAGCAACAGGTCAGCGAGCTGCCCAGCTATGGCTACCGTCGCGTCTGGGGATTACTGCGCCGTGCACGAGAAAAGCAACGACTCCCTGCGATCAATGTAAAGCGGGTTTACCGGGTCATGCGTGATCACAACCTGCTGCTTGAGCGCCGGATCAAACAGCCCGGCGTGCCGCGTCGGCACGAAGGCCGTATTGCCGTGAAAACCAGCGATACGCGTTGGTGCTCGGACGGCTTTGAGTTCCGATGCGAGGATGGCGCCAAACTGAGCGTGACCTTCGCCCTGGACTGCTGTGACCGTGAAGCCATCGGCTGGGTCGCGAGCCCGACCGGGTACAGTGGCGATGATATCCGCGACTTGATGCTGGAAAGCGTAGAGAAGCGTTTTGGTGACCAACTGCCGACTACGCCAGTGCAGTGGTTAAGCGACAACGGTTCGGCATACACCGCTGAACAGACGCGCGCATTTGCCCGGCAGATCGGTTTGCAACCGGTAACGACACCGGTGCGTAGCCCGCAAAGCAACGGCATGGCCGAGAGCTTCGTAAAGACTATCAAGCGTGACTACGTGGCGCATATGCCCAAACCAGATAGAGAAACGGCGCTGCGTAACCTGGCAATTGCCTTCGAGCATTACAACGAGCAGCATCCACACAGCGCCTTGAAATATCGCTCACCGAGGGAGTTCAGGCGCTTGGCGGCAGCATCAATTTAACGGGGAGTTGGTGTCCGGTTTTGTAGGGGCTAATCCACTAATGGCATCTCTCCCATCAAACGTCGTAACGCCGCAGAGCCATTTCTCCAGCCAGGCGGGATTCTTCTTGATCCATTCTTTCGCCAGCATGACGGGGTCTTTTTTATTCAGGACGCCTACCATGATCTCGCTTTCCATGTCGGTGTCGAAGCGCATATTGCTGATCAGCTTCGCAGCATTCGGGCAACGCGTGGCGTAATCGGGCGCCGTAACGGTGTAGACAGTGGCTGCACCATAATCGGGGCCAAATACCTCGTCTCCACCTGAAAGGTAAGTCATTTTGAATTCTAGGTTCATCGGATGAGGCGCCCAGCCAAGAAATACGATTGGCCTTTTGCGTGCTATGGCGCGCGAGACCTCCATTCGCATTGCGGCTTCGCTGGACTCGACCAGGGTGAAGCTACCCAAACCATAGAGATTCTTTTCGATCATCTTCTTCAGGGATGAGTTACCACCGCTTCCAGGCTCAATGCCATAAATTTTCCCACCCAACTGATCTTTAAATCTTGCAAGATCTTGGAAAGAATGCAGGCCCTGATCCGCAAGATAAGTAGGCACCGCCAAGGTGTACTTGGCGCCAGTCATGTTCGGGGGCTGTTGCTTGAGCAGTTTGCCTTCGTTGACGAATGGCATGACGGTGGGATCGAGAGAAGGCGACCAATAGTCGAGAAACGCGTCCAACTTGCCTGCTTGGATCGACCCGAGAGCAATAGGCACTGCGACCAGCGTTTTGCTTGGGGCGTAGCCTAAGGACTCAGCCACGGCCATCGTTACTCCATTGTTGGCAGCATTGTCCGCCCAGCCGAGATCGGCCAATCGAATAGACTTACACTGTTCGGTATCGCCTGCCGCGAACGTGCTTAAAGAGGTGAAAGCCAATCCAGAAAAAGCTAAATACAACAAGGCCTTGCGCATGAGTCGTCTCCGCGTACCAGTTGGTCAACTAGGCTCTGTACGAAATCCTTTGAAACCTCCTTGCTGACGTAATCCGGTAAAGTCCGCTGCCATCAAAGGCTGGAGCCTCGATTACGATGGCAAAACGGTACGAAATCCCCAATGCGGCGTGGGAGCTGGTCGCGGATATCTTCACGGAGTACCGGCGTACTGGCCGGCCCAGAACCGATGACCGCCTGATGCTCAATGGTGTGTTGTGGGTGCTCTGCTCTGGCGCGGCCTGGCGGGACATGCCCGAGCGTTTTGGCCCATGGTCAACGGTCTATCAGCGGTTCAGGGACTGGCGTAACCAGGGCACGTTCGATCAGATGCTCAAGCGCCTTCATCTCAAACTGAACGAGAAGGGCATGATCGATCTGAAGACTTGGATGATCGACTCCACCGCAGTGCGAGCAACCCGAGCCTCTTCAGGTGCCGGGAAAAGGGGGGGCCTGAAGAACCGCAAGACCACGCGCTCGGCCGCAGCCGGGGCGGCCTGACGACCAAGATTCACATGCTGTGCGATTCCAACGGAATACCGCTGCGTTTTCTGTTGTCGGGCGGTAATGCCAGCGACATCACCTATGCACAGCCCCTGCTGGATGGCGCATCTGTACCCAGCCTGCGCGGGCGTCCTCGCAAACGCTGCCAATGGTTATTGGCCGACAAGGGGTATGACGCCGAGGCTTTACGCAAATACTGCGACCGTTACCGGATGCGCTCGGTGATCCCGTTACGCGACATGAAACGCAAGCCCAAGCCCGGTTTGCCGAGGCTTTTTGATCGTCCCAAGTACCGACAGCGCAACATCATTGAGCGCATGTTTGGCTGGTTGAAGGAGAACCGTCGCATCGTGACCCGCTTCGACAAGCTGGCGAGAAGTTATGCGGCTATGGTCTCGCTGGCTTGTTCCATGCGGTGTTTGCGACAGTACTTTTCGTACAAAGCCTAG